>JBHELH010000001.1:0-3579 GCA_046263215.1 Gemmatimonadaceae bacterium
AACGCGTCGGCGAGGGCGCGCGGATCGCGCGCGAGCAGGCAGCCACACTCGAACGGGACGAAGAGCCACTTGTGCGGATCGAGCGTGAGCGTGTCCGCGCGCTCGAGCCCCGCGAGCGCGCGGCGCCCGCGCTCCGTGAGCGCGGCGAAGCCGGCGTACGCGGCGTCGATGTGGAACCACGCGCCCTCGGCCTCGCACACGTCGGCAAGCGCGTGCAGCGGGTCAACGGCCCCGGTGCTCGTCGTCCCGGCAGACCCGACGACCAGAAAGGGCATGAGACCGGCGTCGCGGTCGCGCCGGATCGCCGCGCGGAGTGCATTACTCCGCATTCGGAGCCGATCGTCGCTCGGGACTACCCGGACGTTCGCCCGCGCTAGGCCGGCGATCCATCCCGCGCGCGGCACCGACGAGTGTGCCTGGTCTGAGGTGTACATGACGAGGCGTGGAAGGCGAGTCTCGTCGTCGGCAACCGCGGCGTGCCGCGCGGCGACGACGGCCGTCAGCGTCGCGGCGGAGCCGCCCGGGGTGAGCAGCCCGCTCGTCCCCGTCGGCATCCCCATCCAGCTTCGGAACCACTCGAGCACCTGTAGCTCCAGCGCGTTCGGCCCGGCGGCCACCGACCAGACGCCGGCGAAGAAGTTGAAGCCGGTCGCGAGCCAATCGCCGAGCACCGCGGGGAACGTCGGGCAACTCGGGATATACGCGAGGAACCGGGCGTGCGGCTCCCGCGCGTGGTACGGGAAGACCCGCTCGCCGAGGTAGTCGAGGAGCTCGTCGAACGGCCGCCCGTGCTCGGGCGCCGGCGCCGCGACGAGGCGCTGGGCTTCGGCGCGCGTCAGCGAGCGCTGCACCGGCTGGTCGCGCAGCGTCGCAAGATGGTCGGCCACCAGGTCGGCGACGCGGTGTCCGAGCCGGCGCATCGTCTCGCGGTCGAGGTCGAGCGGGGAGGGCGGGGCGGCAGGCGTGGGGTTCACGAAGGTCGCGTCATCTGGCAGGTCGCCTCGACATGGCCGCCGGCGCGCGCGTGCCGCATCCGCTTGTGCGGCGCGCGGCGGTCGGTGAATCTCCTAGCAGTCTGGAGGTTCCGAATGAGCGACAGTGACGGCGAGGAAACGCGGCGGCCCGCCGGCGCGGGCGACCTCCCGGCCGTTGAAGCCCGGATCCGCGAGCTGCAACACCGGAAGCGGAGAACGATCCGCTGGCACATGTCACGCGACACCGCGGAGCGCGCGATCGCGGCGATAAAGGAAGGGCAGCACTACCTCGTCAGCGGAAAGGGCAAGTCCCGGCGCAGGAAGCGTCATAAGCGGCTGTTGTAGCGCGTGCTTCGCGCGTTACGGCAGTTTAGCGCGTCCCTCCAGATAACCGAGAACTGCGGCGGCGAGCGGAACACACCCCAGCAAGACCACGAGCGCAGGCAGGCGTAGTCGCTCCACCAGCCGTACGGGGATTCCCGGCACGAAGTTCACCGCGAGCGTGAGCAGCGCGAGAGCGCTGATGCCGGTAACGAGGCCCATCACGAGGCCCGTCGCGGCGCTCCAGAGCAGCATCGACGTCCGAGTCACCGGCAGCCCACGCGCTCGCACAGACGAATCGCGTCGAACGGCGCGTGCACTTTGGCGTCGTTGTCGAAATAGACATAGACGTCGCGCCTGTTCTTCCGCCAGCGAGCGAGTCTGTGGGCCCACGCATCGAGCTCGGCGTCCGTGTAGCCGCTGACGTAGAGCTCCTGGGAGCCGTGCAGACGGACGTACACGAAGTCGGCCGTCACTTCCTCCGCATACGGGTAGCGGCCCGCGGTATCCGCGACGACGAGTGCGAAGCCGTGCGCGCGGAGCAAGTCGTAGAACTCGTCCGTGAAGTACGACTCGTGGCGGACTTCGAACGCGTGTCGGTACGGAACGCGCTCGGCGGCCTCCACGAGCGCCCCGCGCCGGAGCCGCTCGTCGTGCTGACGCGCGACCGCCTCGCCCTCGGCCGAGTCGCGCGGCAGTTGACGCATGAAGCCGTCGAGTCGGTCGGCGCTGAACCGGTACGTGCCCGGAAGCTGCCAGAGGAACGGCCCCGTGAGGCGCCCGAGCGCGAGCACCCCGCTCGCGAAGAAGTTGCCGAGCGCGGTGTCGACGTTGCGCAGCTTCAGGTTATGGGTGATGAACCTGCCGCCCTTCACCGCGAAGACGAAGCCGTCGTCCGGCGCTTCGTCGATCCAGCGGCGGAAGACGTCCGGCGACTTGAGGCTGTAAAACGTGCCGTTCAACTCGATGCTGTTGAAGATGCGGCTCGCGTAGCGGAGCCACTGTCGGGCCGGGAGGTTCTCCGGATAGAAGCGGCCGCGCCACCCCTTGTAGTCGTAGCCGCTGATGCCGATGTAGGCTCGCGCGGCGCTCACCGCGCGGTCACCGGCCTGTCACGCGCGCGCCCGCCCCCGCGCGCCCTTGGCCGCGGCCCCGCCGCCCTGCGCCCGGGCCGCGGCGCCTTGGGGCTCCCGCCGCCCACGGCGCTTCTTCGGCCGCGCCTTTCCGTAGGTGCCGCGATAGATCTTCCCCCTCCGCGTCTTCTTGTCGCCTTTCCCCATGATTTCACCGAGTCTGGTTAAGCCTCGCGATAGCCGGTGCGCCCCGGCCCTTCACCGCAGCATCATCTTCGCGATCGTCTGCAGCTGCATGTTCGACGTCCCCTCGTAGATCGTGCCGATCTTCGCGTCGCGGTAGAACTTCTCCACGGGGTAGTCCTTGGTGTAGCCGTAGCCGCCGTGTAGCTCGACGCAGAGTGAAGTTACGCGCTCGGCGACCTGCGAGGAGACTAGCTTCGCCATCGCCCCCTCA
Organism: Gemmatimonadaceae bacterium; assembly: GCA_046263215.1. Taxonomy (GTDB): domain Bacteria; phylum Gemmatimonadota; class Gemmatimonadetes; order Gemmatimonadales; family Gemmatimonadaceae; genus JBHELH01. The sequence goes on from JBHELH010000001.1 coordinate 2,826, forward strand.
CGGGCGATGTCGTGGCCCGCATCCTTGAGCCGGGCGGCGTTATACACCATCAGCCGCGCGGCCTCGGTCTCGGCCGCGGCCTGGGCGAGCTGGAACTGCACGGCCTGGAACTCGGCGACCGGTTTGTCAAACTGTCTGCGCTCCTTCACGTACGCGATCGTCGTCGCGAGCGCACCCTGCGAGACGCCGATCATCTGCGCGCCGATGCCGACGCGGCCGACGTTGAGCGTCTGGATCGCGATCTTGTAGCCCTGGCCGACCGCCCCGAGCACGTTCGCGGCGGCGACTTCCACGCCGTCGAGGATGAGCTCCGTCGTGCTCGACGCGCGGATGCCGAGCTTGTCCTCTTTCTTCCCCACGCTGAGACCGGGGTAGCCGCGCTCGACGATGAACGCCGTGATCCCCTTGTAGCCCGCACTCCGGTCGACGGTCGCGAAGACGATGTAGAGCTGCGCTTCGGCGCCGTTGGTGGTCCACAGCTTCCGGCCAGTGAGGACCCAGCCGCCGTCGCTCCGCCTCTCGGCGCGCGTCGCGAGACCGAACGCGTCGGAGCCCGAGCCGGGCTCGGAGAGCGCGTAGGCGCCGACGACCGACCTGGTGAGCTGCGGCAGGTACTCGGCCCTCTGCGCGTCCGTGCCGTAGCGCGCGATCGGGTAATTGACGAGGGTGTTCTGGACGTCGACGAAGATGGCGGCCGAGGCGTCTACCTTGCTGAGCTCCTCGACGGCGAGCGTCACCATGAGCAGTGACCCGC
>JBHELH010000002.1:0-3083 GCA_046263215.1 Gemmatimonadaceae bacterium
AGCATGGCTCCGTCGTCATCGGCTTCAGCGGAGGGGTCGACTCGGCGTACCTCGCCTGTGTGGCGCTCGAGACGCTCGGCCCCGAGAGAGTCCTCGCCGTCATCGGCCGCAGCGCGTCGTATCCCGCCGAGCAGTGGGAGACCGCGCGACGCGTCGCCGACCAGTTCGGGATCCCCGTGCGCGAGATCGACACGGACGAGCTGAGCGATCCGAACTACGCCGTGAACCCGTCGAACCGCTGCTTCTACTGCAAGTCGGAGCTCTGGTCGCGCGTGGTCCCGCTCGCGCGTGACGGCGGTTTCGCGGTCGTGGTCGACGGCACGCACGCGGACGATCCCGGCGACCACAGACCTGGCGCCGCGGCCGGCGCCGAACGCGGCGTCCTGTCGCCGCTCGCCATCGTCGGCTTCACCAAGGCCGAAATCCGCGAGCGGTCCCGCGTGCGCGGCATCCCGACGTGGGGGCAGCCGTCGTCGCCTTGTCTCGCGTCGCGGCTTCCGTACGGGACTGCGGTCACGGCCGAGCGGCTGTCGCAGGTCGAGCAGGCCGAGCGCGCCGTCCGCGCGCTCGGCGTTCGCGGCGATTTGCGCGTGCGCCATCACGGCGACCTCGCGCGCGTCGAGCTGCCGGCCGCCGACTTGGAGCGCTGGCTCGCCCCGGACGCCGCGCGCCGGCTGCGCGACGCGGTGCGCGACGCCGCGGGGTTCACGCGCGTCGCGATCGACCTGCGCGGATACCGATCGGGCTCGCTCAACGTCCTCGCGGGCGTGACGGCGGCGTGAGCGACTCCGTCGAGGTTGCGCTGCAGACGCTCGGCGTGCGATGCACGCTCGAGCCCCGCGGCGCGCTGGCGGTGCTGGTCCCGGCGCCCGGGGAGCGCGCGTTCGAGCGGCCCGACATTCGGCGCGAAGCCTTGGCGATCCTCCGCGCGTACGGGTTCACGCACGCGGCGCTCGAGGCCGTCGGTGACGACGACCGGGGCGCGACAGTCGGCGGCCCGAGCGCATGAGCGGACCGCACGGCCGATGCGTCTGTTCCTCGCCATCGAGTTCGAGCCGGGGCTGAGGCGCGCGCTCCGTGACGCTACCGCGCCGCTTCGAGCCATCATCCCCGATGCCGGCTGGGTCGCGGAGGACCGTTTGCACGTGACGCTCAAGTTTCTCGACGAGCAGCCCGAGTCGCTTGTCGCGCCGCTGACGGCCACGATCGGCCGGATCGCGGGACGCCACTGGCCGGTGCCGATCCGGCTCCGGGGGGTAGGCGCGTTCCCCAACCTACGCCGGCCGCGCGTCGTGTGGGTCGGCATCGACCCGACGCCGAAGCTCGAGCTGCTCCAGCATGACGTCGAGGAGGAGTGCGCCGCTCTCGGCGTCGAGGTCGACGGAAAGCCGTTTCGGCCGCACCTGACGATTGGCCGGCTCCGCGGCACGGAGAGCCGTGAGGCGGTTCGCGAGTTCGCGCGCGCGGCACGCTCGATCCGCTTCCGCGCGGACACGCTCGTCTCGTCGATCGAGCTCGTGCACAGCACACTCACGCGGGACGGGCCACGGTACGTGCGGCTCGCGGAAGCCCCGTTGCGGTCCGCGTGACGCGGGGACGACAACGCATGGGCTGCATCGGCCGCCTGGGATGCCTCATCCTGCTCGCGCTGCTCGCGGCCGTGGGCTGGCTGACCCGTGAGAGCTGGCTGCCGATGATCCGCGGTGCGGCCCCGGGCGGCGGAGACACGGCTGGCGCGATCGCGAGCCGCGAGGGTGTCTGGCAGCCGCTCACTGCGCAGGGTGGCGAACGGACGCGCCGGGCGCTGGAAGCCTTGCAGCAGCCGAACGGTCCGGCCGCCGTGACCGTGGGCGCGGCGGACCTAGGCGCGTACGTCTACCAGGAGCTCGCGCGGCAGCTCCCGCCGTCCGCGGACAGCGTCGAGGCGATGGCGGTCGGGGACCAGCTCCATGTGCGCGCGTCGGTTCGGCTGCAGGAGCTCGGCGGCCGGGACGTGCTCGGTCCGCTCGCCGGCATGCTGGGTGATCGCGAGCGACTGCAATTGGGCGGCAACCTGCGAGTGGTTCGTCCTGGACTCGGAGAGCTCGTCGTGCGCGAGATTCACGTGGGTCAGTTGAGGATCCCGTCCGCGCTCATCCCACGGCTGCTCCGGCAGGCCTCGCGGCGGCGCGAGCGGCCCGCCGGCGTCTCGGAATCCGGCGTGCCGTTGCGGCTCCCCGACTACATCGGCGACGTCCGGGTCGCCGGCGGCGACGTGACGATCGCGAGGGTGGTCCGGTGAGCCGGCGCGTCCTCGTCGTCGACGACGAGCAGGGCATCCGCGCCGCCCTTGGCCAGCTCCTCGAGTTCGAAGGGTACGACGTACGGACCGCCTCGAACGCCGTCGATGGCATCACCGAGTTCGACCGGTGGAAGCCGCACCTCGTGTTCCTCGACGTGAAGATGGGTGGCGTCGACGGCATCGAGGCGCTCAAGCGCATGAAGGCGACGGATCCCGCCGCGACGATCGTCATGATCAGCGGCCACGCGACGATCCAGACGGCCGTCGAGGCGACCCAGCTCGGGGCGTACGACATCCTCGAGAAGCCGCTCGACACCGACCGCATCCTCGTCACGCTGCGGAACGCGCTCCAGCACCTCGACCTGCACGAGGAGAACACGCGCCTCCGGCAGACGATCGAGTCCCGCTACGAGATCGTCGGGCGGTCGTACGCCATCCGCGCGCTGATCGACAAGATCGACAAGGTGGCGAAGACGCCGGCCCGGGTGCTGATCAGCGGCGAAAACGGGACCGGAAAGGAGCTCGTGGCGCGCGCCATCCATCGTCAGTCCCTCCGGGCGTCGGGACCGTTCGTCGAAGTGAATTGCGCGGCGATCCCGAGCGAGCTGATCGAGAGCGAGTTGTTCGGGCACATGAAGGGCTCGTTCACCGGCGCCGTCGCCGACCGAGCGGGGAAGTTCGAGCAGGCGAACGGCGGGACGCTCTTCCTCGATGAGGTCGGCGACATGAGCGCGGCGGCCCAGGCCAAGGTGCTGCGCGTCCTCCAGGACAACGTCGTGACGCGCATCGGCGGCTCCAAACC
>JBHELH010000003.1:0-4930 GCA_046263215.1 Gemmatimonadaceae bacterium
GACTGCGTGGCGAACTGGCGGTGCTGCAGGATCTGCGTGCGGAAGAACCCGCTCAGGAGGAAGACCAGCACGCCCGCGGCCATGATCGCCGCCCCGCGAGAGCGGCGCGCCACGTCGTTGGGGTGGAAGCTCATGAGATACCCGCGTCGGTCATTCGGTCGACCTACCCGCAGAAACCGGTCCCCCGCCGTGGAGACCGGTTGGACCGGTGTCGGTTCTATCCGGCCGGTTGGCGGCCTCGTGCGCCCTCAGTCGAAGTCCGTCGGCCAGTCGGGGTGCGCGTAGTGCTCGAACAGGCGCGCGATCTCCGCCGGGACGATCCGCGTGAGCGACAACGGCGGGAGCGTGTCAGCTCGGAAGAATCCCACGCCCTCGGTCTCCAACCCCTGAGCCGCTGCCGCCCCACCAACGAGTGAGCAGCGGATGAACACTTTCCAGATGTGGTGAGCGTGGGGCGGGTGGCCGTGCCGGTCGCGGTCGAGCAAGGCGAGCACCTTGGTCGCGCGCACGACGTAGCCGGACTCCTCACGCACTTCCTTCTCAACCGCCTCCGAGGGTGACTCGCCGACGTCGACCCACCCGCCGGGCACCGTCCAGCCGCCGTCGGAACGCTCGCGCACGAACAGCAGCGCCCCGTCGTCTCGAAAAACGACGCCGCGTACGTCGAGCTTGGGCGTCGCGTACCCCGCGTCGGCGGTGAACAAGCTCCGAATCGCGCCGGGCATCACGTCGGCGTGAGCGGCGACCATCTCGACAGCCACGTCGCGAAGCGCCTCGTAGCGCTCGATATCATACGGGTCACGCGCGTAGGCGAGGCCGCTTTGCGCCAGCGCCTGGATTCGCCGCGCCCACAGCAGCCAGGGCGGAACATCCCCGGCTGGGGACGCATGAGCATCTTCCACGCGTACGCTCCCGTGTCGAGGTTGCGGGAACGCTGGCAGCTTGCCGGCGGAACGTCCAGAACGCATCACCATTCAGCACAGCTCTTCGGGAACAAGGAGGCGAATCGATGTCCCCCAATTCCACGAACCTCACTGCGCGTGTCGAACGGCTCGAGCGGACCATGCTGCGCACGCGACTATTCGCCGCAGCGGCGGGGATTGGCCTGTTCGGAACTTGGCTGACCGGCGCGGCGCCTTGGCAGGTGCCGCAGCGTCAGCAAGCCATCCGTACCACCCACCTCGTCATCGAGGACGCTCAAGGCCGCGACCGGATCGTACTGGGCGCACCAATGCCCGACCGCCGGCAGTACGTCGGGATGAAAATCCTGAACGCCGATGGCGCGGAGCAGTTCGGCTTGGGCCTCAAACCGGACGGTAGCGTGGGCATGGGATTCGACGTCCGGCCGGGCGTCGGCAATCCCGCCAACCGCGAGCGGCTCAACCTGGGCGTCACCGCGAGAGGCCAGGGATGGATCAGGTATCTCGACAACGAGACGCGCGCGCGGTTGTGGGTCCGGCTCGACTCGACCGATACGCCCTGGGTGCAGTTCCTCGAGTGGCCGAGTGACAAGCGCATAGTGGCGCGACAGATCGGTTTCGCGGGAGATACCACGGTCGAATGGCGTCGGTAGTTGCCCGGCGCCGACTACGCGCTGCAGTGGGCAATCTCACACGACCGCACGACGGGTGGTGCGAGCGCGCCCAGCGGGGCGTCGACACTGCCGCTGTCCGACTCCCGGGAAGCCACTGCCGGGGAGCTCCGGCCGCAATGAGGGTGAGGACGCCGGCAGCGGCGTCGCACTTGCACAAAGACCAGAGGCCACCGGATGTGTCGGTGGCCTCGTTCGTCGCATGACCGCTCCTCGGACGGGAACTCGAGACGCGATGAGCGATCCAGATTCCGTCATCCACGTGTACAACGGCACGACGCATCCAAGGGCTGTCATCGCAAGGGCTGTCGTCGCGGCGGTGACTTGGCTCAGCCTGGCGCTCGTCGGCGCTTGCGGGCGGACGCACACGGCCGCCGGCGATGTGAGCGCAGCGCCGCGCGACACGACCGAGGTCGGCGACGCGACTGACGCCGGCTCGGTGACCGACACGAACCGCACGATGACCGATCGGATCCGGGGCGCGTTCGGGCGTGTCGGCGCTGCGATCGGACTAGGTTCGCGCGCCAGGGAGCTGCCGCCGTACACGGGAACGGACGCGCGTGGGATTCCGCACTACGCGCGGCGCACGTTCACCGGCGAGGAGCGGCGTCTCCTCCGTGACATTTATGGTATCGAAGACCCCAACCAGCTCTACGTCTCCGACTCCACCGAGGACGGGCTGCTCAAGTACGACACGAGGGTCAAGCGATGCCGGACCTGCTACGTGAACTCCTATCGGGTCGGATTCGTCTCCGTGCGCCGGCCCGGCGAGTCGTGGGAGGAGGTCGAGCGGCGCGTTCGCGCGATGCGTCCGCGCGACTTCCCCGCCGCGGCGCGTGCCGGTAGCAACACGTCGACCGCCGATCTCGATCCCGACGTCCGCGCCGACGCGGAGCGGATGCTCGCCGACGCCCGTCGCGCCGGGTTCGCGCTGCGCGTCGGCGCCACCTACCGCTCGCCGGAGCACGAGGCGTACTTGATGGCGATCGGGGGCGGACGCACACTCACGCTGACGTCGCTGCACTCGTACGGGCGCGCGATCGACGTCGTCGTCGGCGACGGCAACCTCCGGCGCCGCGCGACGAGGGCGCAGTGGATCGCCTTCCGCCGGTGGATCACCCGGTACAAGGACGACGAGTTCCGCATCCTCGGAACGCCGGAGCGGACGTGGGACTGGCGGCACGTGGAGATGCCGACCTCCGCGATCGGCTTCCGGACCATCGAGGCCGCTCTCGCCCGCGCCAGAGCGTGCGCGGGGGCGGCCGGAACTGCCCTGGGTTCACCGGGTCGTGGGACCTCGCCCTGCGACTTCGCGCCGCACCTCCCGCGCCGGCTCGCGCCGGCGAACCATTGAGCCGCTGATGGACTCGTCGGGCGCGCCCAAGAGTCCGAGGTGAGCGGCGCGGATCAAACGAGGTGAACCGTGGTGCGCGGCATGCGGGCTAGATTTAAGTCGGCGCGCCCATCTCGCGGCGGGCAATGACGCTGAACAGCTCGGCAGGAGATAAGAATGACACAGTCCGAATCGCTCACACATGCCCCGGCAATTCTCGGCGCCGGCACGCGGGCGCCCGACTTCGCGCTTCGCGCCACGCCCGATCAAGTGCTCAGCCTGCGCGAGCTTCGCGGGCGGCCGGTGATCCTGGCCTTCTATCCCGCCGACTGGAGCCCAGTGTGCGGCGACCAGATGGCGCTCTACAACGAGATCCTCCCCGAGTTTCGCGAGCACGGGGCTGAGCTGCTCGGGATCTCGGTCGACGGCGTCTGGTGCCACGCCGCCTTCGCGCGCGAGCGAAACCTCCACTTCCCGCTCCTGAGTGACTTCGAGCCGAAGGGTGCGGTGTCGCGTCTCTACGGCGCGTACAGGCATGAGGATGGCTACAGCGAGCGCGCGCTCTTCGTGCTCGACGGTGACGGGATCATCCGCTGGAGCTACTGCTCTCCCGTCGGCGTCAATCCGGGGGCCGACGGCATTCTGAACGCGCTGGAATCACTCGCGAGCCAGCCCGCGGGGGCTTCCGAGGCGTCCGTCCATGTCGCCTCCGCGGAGTCGCGACCGTGAGCGACGGCCTGCTCACGCCACCCGTGAGCGAGCGCGATCACGTCGCGGGTCCTGACGGTGCGCCTGTCACGCTCGTCGAGTACGGTGACTACGAGTGCCCGTACTGTGGGATGGCGTATCCGATCGTGAACGCGGCGCAGCGTGAGCTCGGCAGCCGGCTCCGCTTCGTGTTCCGCAATTTCCCGCTGGCCGAGATCCACCCGCACGCGCGCCACGCGGCGCAGGCGGCGGAGGCGGCCGCCGCGCAAGGTAAGTTCTGGGAGATGCACGACATGATCTTCGAGAACCAGCACGCGCTCGAGGACGCGGACCTCGTCCGCTACGCCGAGGTGCTCGGGCTCGACGCGGAGCGAGTCGCGCGAGAGCTGGAGGCCGAGACGTACGCGAAGCGGGTGCGCGATGACTTCCGGAGCGGCGTGCGGAGCGGGGTGAACGGCACGCCCACCTTCTTCGTCAACGGAACGCGCTACGAAGGGTCGTGGGCGAACGAGGAGGCTTTCATCCGCGCGCTTCGCGATGTGGCGCAGCGGGCGAGTCGAGACGTACCGCTGGTCGCCGACGCATAGCAGGACGGGGCAACGTGCGCATCGGAGAGTAGATGGAGGGCGAGGTGCGGCTCGCGCCGGAGGAGGAGACGGCGGCGCCACCGCGTTCGCGGGCTGCGCGCGCGACGCCGGAGCTCGTCCTCGAGCGTGGGGCAATCATCGGCGCGCGCTGGCGGTTCCTCGCCGAAGCGAGCGCGGTCCTCGATCGTTCGCTCGAGTACGAGGAAACTCTCTCGAACGTGATGCGGCTCGTCGTGCCGCGGATGGCGGACTATGCGACGATCGCGCTCCTCGCCGACGACGGCTCGCTGACCTGGGGTTACTCCGCGCACTGCGATCCCTCGAAGGAGGCGCTCGTCGGCCGACTGCGGGCCTACCAGCCGCACCTGAAGACCGAGAATCACCCGACGGCCAAAGCGCTGCGCAGCGGCGAGACGCAGGTCGTCCACGATGTCGATGACGCGTTCCTGCGCTCGGTCGCCCGCGACGGCAGCCACCTCGCAATCCTCCGCCAGCTCGCGCCTACTTCGGTCATCATCGTCCCCCTCGCGGCGCGCGGCCGGACCTTCGGGTCGCTCCTCCTCGCCACTACCCGCGACTCGGGCCGCCGGTACACCGATCGCGACGTCGCGATCGCCAACGAGGTGGGGCGTCGGGTGGCCCTCGCGGTGGACCGCGCGCTCCTTTTCCGAGCGGCGGAACAGGCCGGCCGCGCGCGGGCCGAGATGGTGG
>JBHELH010000004.1:0-10653 GCA_046263215.1 Gemmatimonadaceae bacterium
CATGACCGGCGTGTACGAAGATCGTCCCGAGCTTCCCGCCCATCAGCCCCGACCCCAGAATACCAACTCGCAAGATGCTCCTCCGGGGCTACGCCGCCCCGTCTGCCCGCTGCCCCGACCGGAGGAGCTGCGCCCAGTCGAGTTCCGCCCAGTCAAGCTCCTCCTCGACACGCTGGAACGCGGCGTCACCGATCGTGCCGTCGGCCCGGAGCGCCACGAGGCGCTGCCGCTGGGCCTCGGTCGCGGCGCGCACGACTGCCGCGTCGGCGTCCCGGCCGTCGGTGTCCGCGGCGGCCGCGGGTGTCGGCGCGGCCTCCTCGGGCGCGGCGCCGTTCACGTCCGCGCCATCGCGCGCGACCTCCTCCTCCGCGCGACGCAGTTGCAGCTCGTAGCGGTGCCGGACGAGCGCGGCGGTCTCGGCTCCCTGGGAGGCCGGGGTCGCCGCCACCGCCGCCCGCAGCGTCTCGACCCGGGCGAGGCGCACCTCCCGCTCGACCGTGCCCTCGTCCTGGAGTCGCAGGCGCAGCAGGAGCGGCCGCAGCGTGAGCCCCTGGAGCACGAGCGTGCCGAGCACCACGCCGAACGCGGTCACGAGGATCAGGTCCCGGTACGGGAACGGGGCGCCGCCGTCACCCCCCGTCGGGAGCGCGAGCGCGGCGGCGAGCGTCACGGTGCCGCGCATGCCACACCACCCCACCACCGCCGCGCCGCGCGGGGTGAGCGCTACCGCGTCGTGCGGCCCGGGCGTCCCGTCCGCACGCGGGCGGCAGCGCCACCGACTGAACGCCGCCGCTCCCGTCACCCACGCGATGCGCGCGAGGATGACCGCGACGCACACGGCCGCCGCCACCGCCGCGTAGCGCGCCCCCGTTGCCCCACTCACGCGCTCGGCGATGGACTTGAGCTGGAAGCCCACGAGGATGAACGCGAGCACGTTCAGCACGAACACCGCGACCTCCCATACGGCGTAGGACGGGATGCGGATGCGCGCGGGGATGAGCTCGGGCGCGCGCCGAGCCGCCGCCATCGCGTAGACGACCATCGTGATGATGCCCGAGAGGTGCAGCCGCTCGGCAAGCAGCCAGACGCCGAACGTCCCGGAGAACTGGAACACCACTGCGGTCGCCACGTCTCGGATGCGCGCGCTCACGTAGAGCGTGATGCGTGCGAGCACGAGCGCGAGGGCAACACTCCCCACGGAGACCACAAGCAGCGTCGGCAGCACGCTCCACCCGGAGAAAACGGTGACCGTGGCGCCGACCGCCAGGCGGTAGACCAGCAGCGCGCTCGCGTCGTTGAAGAGGCTCTCCCCCTCGAGAATCACGAGCAGCCTGTGCGGCGGGCGGAGCTGTTTGAGCACCGTCGTGGCGGCCGCCGCGTCCGGCGGCGCGACAATGGCGCCGAGCGCGATCGCCGCCGCCCACGGCATGTCCGGAACGAGCAGCCGCGCGACGACGGCGACGACGGCGATGGTGAGCGCGACGGCGCCGAGGGCCAGGCCGGCGACCGGGCGCCAGTTCGCTCGCAGGTCGCGCGGCGATGAGTCGAACGCTGCGTCGAGCAGCACGGGCGCCACGAAGAGCGCCAAGGCGAGCTCGGGGTCGAGCACGAGCGTCGGCACGCCGGGGATGAGCGCGAGCGCGGCGCCGGCGAGCGCCACCAGCGCCGGATACGGCGCGCCGATCCGCCGCGCCACGGCCGCGAGGGCGGCGCCGCCCAGGAGCAGCGCGATGACGACCTCGAACACTTCCATCGGCCCTCCAGGCCACTGGGCCACTCGGCTCCGACAGGCTCCGTCGGGCGGTACCTAGCCGCTGCCAGGATACCTTGTCGTCCCGCCAATCGGAATGCGGCGTTAGACCTACATCGGCCGTCAGAGCGCGGTCACGTCCACGTGGAGCGCCGCACGTAGTCGATGAGCGCGCGCAGCGCGGGCGACAGTGCCCGAGACACTTGGCGCGCGGTGGGGTAGCTCCCAGTCAGCGGGTGTTTTTCGAGGCAGCAGCAATGATCCCTACCGCAGCACGCACGAGAGCTGCGTTGTCCGGCGCGGGCCGGCCGTCCGGGAGAACCGCTGTATCCTCGAGGCCTGTCCTGATTCCGTGACCGCGAGCGAGAGCGCGCACGTTCACCGCCCAACTCGCGATTCCGTCCCCGTGGTGAACCTGTTCGAGTTCGACGCCCGCCCGGACGAGGATCTCCTCCATGGCCGCCGCGTGAGCCACGGCATCGTCAGGCTCCGCATCGAGCGGCTCGACCAAGACGCGCACGCACCGATCGACGAGTCCGGACTTGACGAACTTTCGTGCGTCCTCCGTCGATAGGAGGCCGGCTTCGATGCCGATCCCGCGGGCGATGAGCAGCTCGCACAGCTCGATGATCCCGTCTTCTCCTTGGTTCGCTGTGACGAGCTCCGGCAGCACCGTCCAACCGGATAGCAGCGCCAGACGCCGGCGCGGGTCCGGCTCTATTGCGGCCGATGTGCTCAAGGAGATGGGCACTCCGGGGCAGGCGCGGCGAACGGCAGCCACCGCGGCGGCGGTCGGGACGGCCGCGAGAGTCTCACGCCCACCGTCGTCGAAAGCGTGCATGTGAATCACCCGGGCGCCTGCCGCAACAGCCGCGCGACCCTCGTCTGCGAGCTGTCCTGGGGTCCTCGGCACACGCGGATGGTCGCGTGAGCCGTTGAGAGCGACTTCAAGCAATGGCGATTCGCTCATGGGCCAGGTTTCCTAGCGGCTCTATCACCAGGCGGCTCGTATCCATAACCGTCCCTAACCCCCGCGCTGTCTATAGGGTGGCTGGCGTTTCTGGCAGCGGTATGGCCCGCTCCTCAGTCACTAGGTACGCGGCGCTCGCCGGATCGAGAAAGTTGGCTTCGTCCAGCCCCGAGCGCTTCCACTCCTCACTGGCGCGGGCCGCGAGCAGCACGTCGACGTCGTCGAACCAGAGCTCCGCCACGCCGTCGTAGTCGGGCTGCCGAACGTCGCCCGGGACGCTCAGTGCTCGCGACTGCACCAGGCGCCGCAGCCCCGGGATCCGGGCAGCAATGGGGCCGTGCACATCTCGCCAGTACGCGTCGAAGTCTACATCGCTCATCCCGGCACGTTTCCGGAAGCAGTAGATGAGTTTGATCATGCTCCTGAGACACGTAATGAAGACGTAGACCCAGACTCTCATTGAGTCATCTTACCAATGACACCTGGCGCGATCGCCGAGCGGGTCGTTACCCGCCTGACGGGGGGCGAGCCGGGCATAGACGTTGGGATCGCTGCGCTCCATGAAGAGCGTCGGGTCCCGGAGCGATTCCCACCCGGCCTGGCGGTACAGGCCGTGCGCGTCACGCGTCGCAAGGAGCCACCTACGAAGTCCCTGCAGAGCCGGGTGTGCGGAGACGCACTCCATCAGCCACTTGCCGAGGCCCTGGCCGCGATACGTGTCGATTACGAAGACGTCGGCTACGTAGGCGAACGTCGCCCGATCCGTAATCACCCTCGCGAATCCAACCTGCCGCACGCCGTGGTATAGGCCGAAGACGATCGAATGGCGAACCGCCCGTTCGACGACGGCCCGCGGGATTCCCGCAGCCCAGTACGACTGCCGCGACAGGAAATCGTGGACGACCGATAGGTCAACCCGACCGGGGTCCGTGTCCACCTCGAATTGGCCGCGCGACCACCTCGGATACGTGCCGCTCGTCGGGATCATGCCTTCAGCCCGCGTGGTTTCCATTCGGACCGCGCCGCTCGGGCGAGAGCTGCGGCCGCCGCCATGCGGACCGCGCCGAGGACGGCGTCCACGTCGGCCTCGGTGGCGCGCGGGTTGACGACGCACGCGCGCAACCATGTGCGGCCGCTGAGGACTGTGCTGGACAGGAAGCCCTCACCCGCCAGCTGAACCTCCTGGAGCACCTCCTGGTTCAGCGCGTCGAGCGCCGCCCCGTCGGCTGCGAGTGACCGGGGCGCGACGCGGAAGCAGACGATGCTCATGCCCTGGGGCTCCCAGAGCTCGAGGTCGGCTGCCGCGCGTATGCGCTGCGCGAGGGAGCGTGCCAGGCCGATGTCCCGCGCCACGAACGCGCGGTACCCGTCGACGCCGAAGTGTCTGAGCGCCATCCACACCCTGAGCCCGCGGAAGGGCCGGGTCTGCTCGAAGCTGTACTCACTGAACCAGGGCGGGCCCTGCACACCGTGCGCGTTCCCGTCGGTCCGGAGGTAGGGGGGCACGAGACTGAAGGCGTTGCGCAGCAGTTGCGCGTCGCGTACCAGCACGAGTCCGGCGTCGACCGGAACGTAGAGCCATTTGTGCGGGTCGACGGCCAGGCTGTCGGCGCGCGCGAGGGCGGCGAGCTCCCCGCGGTACTCGTCCGTGAGCGCCGCGGGCGCGCCGTACGCGGCATCCACGTGGAACCAGACGCCGTGGCCGGCGCACACGTCCGCCAGCTCGCCCAACGGGTCTATCGCGCCGGTATTCACGGTCCCGGCGCTCGCGACGACGGCGACAGGCACACGCCCGGCGGCCACGTCCTCCGCCAGCATCGCGTCGAGCGCGTCCGGCCGCATGCGTAACGCCGCGTCGGTGGGCACCTCCCGCAGGCTCCCACTCCCGAGCCCCAGCAGCTCGACCGCCTTTTGGTTGCATGAGTGTCCCTCCGCGCTCTTGTAGACGAGGAGCTGCGTGGGCCGGCCCTCGAGCATGCACGGCACGCCCTCGGCCCGCACGTCCCATGCGCGCCGCGCACACGCGACGTGACGCGCCGCCGCGAGCGCAACGATGGCTGCGGCCGACCCGCCGCTGACCAGCAGCGCCATGCTCCCACGCGGGAAGCCGAGCAGCGTCTTGAACCACTCGCCGACCTGGCGCTCGACCCACACGGCCGCGTGGTTCCCCCCGGCGACGCTGGGGTTCATCGCCGCGGCGAGCGCCGCGCCGAAGATGCCCATCACGGCCGGAGGGGAATTCACCCATCCGTAGAAGCGCGGGTGCCCGTTGCCGAACGGGTAGGGCGCGACGTCGCGCGCGAAGCGGTCGAGCACCGCGTCGGCGGACTCGCCGCGGGCCGGAGCCAGCTCCGCCAGTAGCGCGTCCGCGAGTTCGCCGGGCACCGGCCGGAAGACGGGCCCGTCGGGGAGCCGGGTCAGGTGCTCGGCGATGAGATCCACGACCCGGTAGCCGACGCGCCGGATCTCGTCGGACGACCAGGTGAACGCGGGAACGGTAGCGGCGCTAGTCACCGCGGACCTCGGCGGCGCGCGCGATGTGCGTTGCTGCCCACCGTCCCGACGCCCGCCGCGTTGCCGCTAACGTCCATCGCCAGGTAATAGACGCAGGGTGTTCGTCCCGGGTTCGCGAAGCCGTGGGCGCAGTCGCCGTCGTAGTAGATGCTGTCGCCCGCGCGGAGCAGGTGTGGCACGCCGTCGATGGTGAGCTGGAGGGTCCCGCGCTCGATGGCGACGTACTCGCGAGAGCCAGGCGCGTGCGGGGAGAACACGCCGGCGTCGACGCCCGCCGGGATCGTCGTCCGCATGAACTCGAACTCGACGCCGGGGAGGACGGGCGACAGGATGCGCCGCTCCCACCCGGTCGGGTCGCGCGCTACGTCCTGTTCGCTGGCGCGAAGGACGACAACCCGCGATCGCCGCTCCTCGCCGAGCAGCCGCGCGATGCTTGTGCCGAGGCCCGTGGCGACCCGGTCCAGCATGAGGACCGACGGCACCTTGGCCCCGCGCTCGAGCGAAGAGAGCATGCTCCGGCTCACGCCGCTTCGGGCAGCGAGCGCCTCGAGCGAGAGGCCGCGGCGCCTTCGCTCGCCGCGAATCCGCTCGCCCAACCCGGCCATGTCCAGACCACTCGACAGCCGCTCGGCGGCTTCCGCCATGGCTATTCCTCCGCTTTAGAGGAATATTCTCCTCGATAGTGGATTACACCAGTGCCCGCAGCGAGCATCCAACGGTGCGCCGCGTCGACCTCGGCGCGCTGCTATTCCAAAGCAAAAGCGGCTGGAGCTCCAAGGCTCCAGCCGCTTCTCCTAACCGGCCATTTGGTGCGTCGGCGAGTGTGGGGTCCCGCGAATTGTCCCGCGACTCCTACGGCTACCCGTGAGCCTGCAGGTCGTGGGGCCGCGCGGGGCGGACGACGTGGTGCTCCACGTCGCTCGCATCGCAGCTTCGTCGCGGCTGGCGTTCGTCACCCCAGCTCATTTGGCCTTGATCTCGGCCTCGAAGAACTCGAGCGCCATCTGAACGATCCAGTCCCCGCGCTCCACGATCGTCACGTGCGTCGTCCCCGGCAGGATGGCAAGGCGCGCCCTGGGGAGGCTCACGAGATCACCCGCCACGCCGCCGCCCAACAGCTTCAGGAACTCGACCACGTGCTCGAGGCGCGTTACGTCCGCGTCGCCGGCGACGAGCATCACCGGAGACTGGATCGAGCGAATCGCGTCCGGCGAAGCCCCGCCAGTTGAGGTCGAGCTCCTTGATCCGCTCGACCAGCTTCGGGAAGTCTTGCGGCCGCGGCGCGATCCTGAGATAGGCCTGCTGCCACGGCGTTCCGCTCATCTGGTCGGCGGTCATCGTCTTCTCGAACTCGAGCAGCTCCGGGACGGCGCCGTCGGGGCTGTATGTCGGCCCGCCGAAGAACACCACTCGGCGCGCGAGGGCGGGATGGCGAATCGCGACCTGAATGGCAGTCGCGCCACCCATGCTGTAGCCGAGGAAGTCGGCGTTCGTCACGCGCATCTGCCCCAGCAGCGCGGCGACGTCGTCGGCCATCCCCTCGTAGGTGAGCCGACGGTCGATGTCGGCCGTGCGGCCATGCGCCTGCAGCTCGACCGCGATGACGCGCCGGGTCTTGGCAAGCGTCGGCAGCATCTTGCCGAAGTCGGTGTCGATGTTGGAGAAGGCACCGTGGAGCAGCACGAGCGGCCGGCCGGTTTCCGGGCCGTGGAGCTCGTAGTACATCCGGAGGCCGTTCACGTTCGCGTAATGACCTTCGGGCTTCTGTGCATGCATCGTCGTACCGGAACACCAGATAAGAGGGCCGCCGCGGCAAGCACCTTCACGCTCTTCATCATGGGTGGTCTCCCCGTGGATCGATCGCCGTTGGCCTTCATTCAGACGTCGAGCGACCGGCGAAGAAATCGACAGAGCGCGACGTTACATTCAAGGTCACCGCGCGATCGTAGTGTCCTCTCTACCTTGACGTCGAACCAGGGGAGGCGAAATCGACACGTTCGGCGACGACCGGTGCATCCCTAGCAGCGGGCGCGCACTCCACCGCCTCCACCGCTAGAAACCCTGTACGAGAAGCGGCCGCCGGGCCTGGCGGCCGCTTCTTCGCAGGTCTCTGCTTGTCGGACCGGGCGCCGAGAGTCCGCGGGCGGGAATCGGTCAGCCCGGCGCAGCAGTCACGGCGTGGGATTCTTCGGCCGCCCGTCCGCGTCGAGCAGCACCACGTCGCCGAGGTTCAGTTCCTTGATGCCCGCCTCGATCTTCGCGCGATCGCCGATGACGACCCACAGGAGCTTATCGGTCTCGACGAATGTTCGCGCGGCTCGGTTGACCTGCGGCTCGGTCGTCCCGCGTACGCGACTCGCGTACGTAGCGTAGTAATCGTCGGGCAACCGATACGTGACGATCTCGGCAAGCGCCCGCGCCACCGCCGCACTGGTCTCCCACCGCCCCGCCAGCCTCTTGGTGTTCCGGTCCTTCGCGGCCGCGATTTCCTGGGCGGTCATGGGCCGGTCGCCGACGACGGCGCGCAGCTCTGTGACGACCTCGTGGAGCGATTCCTTCGTCTTGTCGGTCTGCACCGGCGCCATCACCATCCACATGCGCTGGCCGCGCGCGTCGATGGGGAAGCTGAACGCCCCGTAGGACCAGTGCTTGTCCTCCCGCAGGTTCATGTTGATGCGCGAGGTGAACGCGCCGCCGAACGAGACGTTGAAGAGCTGGAACGGGATCTCGTCGTCGGTGGCCTTCGGGGGGATGAGCAGTCCAGCGAGCACGTACGACTGCTCCGCGCCGGGTCGGTCGAGGAGGTAGACCGTGCGACGCGACTTGTTCGCGACGGTCCCGACACGCTTCGCCGGAATGGTGCCCGGCTGCCACGACGCGAATGCCCGCGCGAGCTTCGTGGTCAGCTCCGGCATCGTGATGTCGCCGACAGCGATGATCGTCCCGTGGTTCGGCTTGAACCACGCGCGGTGGAACGCGACGAGGTCGTCGCGCCGCATCGCCTTGACCGAGGCCTCTGTGCCGCTGCCGGTGAGCGGTTGGCCGTACGAGTGGTCCGGGCCGTAGAGCAGGGCCGGGAGGACGCGGAGCCCCATCGTGAATGGCTGCACTTTCTCCTGCTGGATGTTCGCGAGCGCGATCCGTCGCACACGCTCCAGATCGCTCTCGGGGAACGACGGCCGCAGTAGGACGTCGGAGTAGATGGCGAGCGCCGCGTCGAGCTTGTCCTTCAGCGCCGACATCGAAACCCGCACGACGTCGAGGTCGGAGCCGGCGGTGATCTCGGCGCCCAGGGCCGCGAGTTCGTCGGCGATCTGGAGCGACGTCCGGGTCGCCGTGCCCTCGTCGAGCATCTCCATCGTCATGGAGGCAACGCCGGGCTTCGCCGGGTCGTCGGCGGCGAAGCCGCCCTCGAGGATCGTCGTGAGCTGAACGACCGGCACGGCCGTGCGGCGCGAGAGCACGACCTTTAGGCCGTTGGACAAAGTCGCCCGCTCGGGCGCCGCCAACGGCGCGTCCGGCGGGGTGCCGACGTCCGGCATCTTCTTGCGGTCGATGGTCGTCGGGCCGGCCGCGAGCTCGGGGAAGGGATGCACCTCGAGGACGTACACGCCGTCCGACATCCAGCGCCTGGCCGCGTCCCTCACCTCGCCCGGTGTCGCCGTCGCAACCCAGCGCATGATCGACTTGTACGCCTCCGGGTCGTTCCGAAAGACCTGGCCGCGCGCCAGAATGTCCGACTTCCCGCCGAAGCCGCCAATGCGCTCCATGCCGCGAACGAAGGCCGCGCGCTGTTGCGTCTTGACCCGCTCCAGCTCGTCCACCGTCGGGCCGGACGCCAGGAAGCTCCTGATCTCCTCGTCGAGCGTCCGCTCGACCGCCTGCAAGTCGCCGCCCGGTTGCGCCGTCGCCCACAGCACGAGTTGGCTCGCGATCTCGCGGTCGTCGAGGTACGCGGTGACCTCGGACGCCGTCCGGTCCTTGTGCACGAGTCGCTTGTAGAGCCGCGACGACTTGCCGTTCGCGAGGACGTCAAAGGCGAGCGACAGATATGCGAGCTCCTTCGTCCCGTACTCCGGGACGTTCCAGACCTTGTAGAGCCGCGACTGCGGGACGCGGTCCTGCATCACTTGGCGCTTCTCGCCCGTCATCTTCGCGATCCACGCCCTGTGCGTTGTCACCGGTGGTCCGGGCGGGATGTCGCCGAAGTAGCGCTCGACGCGCCGGCGGACGTCCTCGGTGTTCACGTTGCCGGCGATAACGATCGTGGCGTTGGAGGGGCCGTAGTACGTGCGGAACCACTCCTTCACGTCGTCGAGCGCGGCCGCGTTGAGGTCCTCCATCGAGCCAATTACTGACCACGAGTACGGGTGCCCCTTGGGGAACGTGTTCTCGGCGATGGTAATCCACGCCTTCCCGTATGGCTCGTTCTCCCACTGCCGCTTCTCGTTCTGCACGACGCCCCGCTGTTCGTCGAGGCGGGCCTGTGTGACCACGCCGAGGAAGTGCCCCATCCGGTCCGACTCGAGCCACAGGATGCGGTCGAGCGCGGAGACGGGGACATTCTGGAAGTAGTTGGTCCGGTCCTCGTTCGTCGTTCCATTGAGGTCCGTCGCGCCGAGGGGCTCGAGGGCCTTGAAGTAGTCGTCGTTGTAGTTCTCGCTGCCGTTGAACATCAGGTGCTCGAAGAGGTGCGCGAACCCGGTCTTGCCCGCGCGCTCGTTCTTCGACCCGACGTGGTACCAGACGTTGACGGCGGCGATCGGCGCCTTGTGATCCTCGTGGACGATGAGCGTCAGCCCGTTCTTCAGCACGAACCGCTGGTAGGGGATGTCGGGGGCGAGTGCGAGCGTGTCGCGGGCCAGCGCGCCGTCCGAAACCTGCGCGGCGGCAGTCGTGCGGAGCGCGAGCGGCGCGCCCACTGTGAGCGCGAGCAGACTTGCCCGCGTGGCGCGGGCGGTCGATCGGAGCGAGAGCGGCATGAGAGTCTCCAGACGCGAGCGTGACCTAAGGTGTTGCCCGGTGCGCCAGGAGGCCAGGGTAGGGGCCTCCTACTCTCTCGCCGCTGCGACCTTCTCTGTAGACATCGCGTCGCTCGCACCGACGTCCTCTCGGACGAGGTCGCGGTTTATCGCGATGGCGGCCTGGGCACCCGACGCCGCGGCGACCACGAGCTGCTGCACCGGCGTCCCCGCATCGCCCGCGGCATAGACGCCGGGGACCGAGGTCTGGTGGTCGGAGCCGACGCGAATGAGCCCCGACTCGGTCAGCTCGCAGCCGAGCTGCTGTGGGAGATCGCTCGCGACTACTTGCGCCGGTCGTAGGAAGAGGGCACGGCGCAGCTCGACGCTCCCGTCCGCGAAGACGACTCGCTCGAGGTGGTCGTCGCCCTCCAGTCGCTGCACCGGTGTGTCGATGA
>JBHELH010000005.1:0-5342 GCA_046263215.1 Gemmatimonadaceae bacterium
CAGGGACGGCCGATGCTTGAGATCACCGACGACGATCTCGCACCCCGCGGCCCTCAGCGCTTCGACCTTCGCGGGGTCTGACGTCGCGCGGACGAGCGCGCGGACCGGCGTGCGGCGCGCGATCAGGCGGCGGCCGATCTCGCCGCCGAGAGCTCCGGTAGCACCTGCGACCAGAATCATGGGCGTCTCCCTCCAGAAGGGATCCATCGCCGACCAGAATGCGGCGGGCCGCCGCGGGTGCCAAACTTGTGTCGCGTGCCGGGGAACCGCAAATCGGGCTTTGCTTCCCTCAGCTCGAGTTCACCCCTGACCGTCCTGGCGACCTGACGCTGGAGTTCCGCGGGGCAACCGGCCACCTCTTCATCTCGGCGCCGATCCGGGTGAGGTGAGATAAGTCGCAGTCCGCGCGCGTATATTCTGGGCGTGCCCGACTCGCCGCAGTCTCCGCGCGTGCGTCCACTCCACACGAACGCCGACGACGTCGACTACCTCCGGATGACGCCGGCCGAGCGGCTCGGTGTCATGTGGCAGCTCGCCCTCGACGCCTGGGCATTCACCGCGGCAGCAGGTGCCCGCGCGGCGGCGGGTGCCCGCGCGGGTGCCCGCGGCTCCGCCGCGGGCGGGGGCGGGCGCGAAGTGGGTAGGGGCGCGCGCGAAGCGGGCGTGGCGACGGCTCCGATGCTGAATCCCGACTTTCGCGACATCTTGTCCGCGTTCAACGCCGCGGGCGTTGAGTACCTCGTGGTCGGGCGCACGCCGTGGCCGCGCAGGGGCTCCCGCGGGCGACCGGCGACATTGACCTCTGGGTGCAGCCGACGCCGGAGAAGGCCGACCGAGTCTGGCGTGCCCTCGCGGAGTTTGGAGCGCCCCTCGATCGGCTGTCGCCGGCAGACCTGACAACGCCCGACACGGTGGTGCAGTTCGGCGCGTCGCCGCGCCGGATCGACCTGATGACCTCGATCGACGGAGTGGAGTTCGGCGAAGCCTGGGCGGAGCGGGTCGTCGTCCGCGTGGACGACGTCGACGTTCCGGTGATCAGCCGCGCGCACCTCATCCGGAACAAGCGTGCTACCGGGCGGCCGCAGGACGCCGCCGACGCCGAGCGATTGGAGCGGGCTGGCGGGCCATAGCCAGCATGAGCGGCCTGGACTGACCGGCTCTGGCCGCCCGTTTTGCGGCGCCGTACTTTGGGCCAGCCGAGGGGTATCTGCCCCTGGCCCCGCGCTTCAGGAGGGGTGGCGGATGGAGTTGCGCGACCGGCTCCAGGCCACGCTAGGTAACGCCTACGCCATCGAGCGGGAGCTCGACGGCGCGGGAATGTCGCGCGTCTACGTCGCCGAGGAGACGGCGATCCGGCGGAGGGTGGTCGTGAAGGTGCTTCGGCCGGACT
Organism: Gemmatimonadaceae bacterium; assembly: GCA_046263215.1. Classification (GTDB taxonomy): domain Bacteria; phylum Gemmatimonadota; class Gemmatimonadetes; order Gemmatimonadales; family Gemmatimonadaceae; genus JBHELH01. The sequence continues at coordinate 1,391 of JBHELH010000005.1, forward strand.
TCGCCGAGGGGCTCTCCGCCGAGCGCTTCCAGCGGGAGATTGTGCTCGCTGCCCGCCTTCAGCACCCCCACATCGTGCCGCTGCTCTCGGCGGGGACGGCGGACGGGGTACTCTATTACACGATGCCGTTCGTGGAGGGTGAGAGCCTCCGCGGCCGGCTTCGGCGGGAAGGAGAGCTCCCGATCCCAGACGTCGTTCGAATTATGCGGGACGTGGCGTCGGCCCTTGCGTACGCGCACCGCCACGGCGTCGTCCACCGCGACATCAAGCCGGAGAACATCCTGCTCACCGACGGTGGTGCTGTCGTCGCGGACTTCGGGATCGCGAAGGCGATCTCCGTCTCGAGGACAGAAGGCGACGGCGGTGCGGCGAATACGCTCACGCAGCGAGGAACCGCGCTGGGCACGCCACAGTACATGGCGCCGGAGCAGGCGACGGGTGACTCGACGACGGACCATCGGGCCGACCTCTACGCCCTAGGCATGGTCGCCTACGAGATGCTCGCCGGGCGCCCACCGTTCGCGGAACGGAGTGTTCAAGCGCTCATGGCGGCGCACGCAACGGAAGTGCCGGAAGCGATCGCGAGGCGGAGGCCAAACACTCCCCCGGTTCTCGGCGCGCTCGTGATGGAGTGCCTCGAGAAGCATCCAGCGGACCGGCCGCAGAGCGCCGAGGAAATCATACGCGCGCTCGATGGCATCGTCGCCACGCCGGGTGGCTCGCCGACGCTGCTGGTGGGTCGTACCGGTCTGGAGACGCGGACATATGGTCGTCGTCGCACGCTCCCCTGGGTGGGTGCCGCGCTCCTCGCGATGTCCGCGGGGGTGCTCGCCGCGTCGATCCGACGATCAAATGACCCGGTCCTTGGACCGAGCCATAGCGTCCGCCGCTGGAACCTGGTCCTCCCGGATTCCGCACCGATGGCGTTCATCGGCTCGGCGGGTCTAGGCATCGGACGGACGGCGCTGGGGCTGTCGCCCGACGGCTCCGTCCTCGCGTACGTAGCTCGCGTCGGCGGAACGAGCAGGCTGTACATCCGCCCGTTGAGCGAGCTACGCGCCACGCCCGTTCCCGGTTCTGAAGGCGCGTTCCAACCGTTCTTCTCGCCGGACAGTCGGTGGGTGGCGTTCTTCACAGGGACTGAGCTCAAGAAGGTCGCCGTTTCCGGTGGTGGCCGCCCGGTGTCACTCGCCCAGCTCAATGAGCCGTACGGCGGTGCTTGGCTGCCGGACGGCAGGATTCTCATCGCCGAGAACCAAGGCCGCTTCCTGAGCGCGATTCCTGAATCGGGCGGTGCGCCGCGGCGACTGGCGGCTCGCCTCACCGGACGCATCAGACACCCGCAGCTCCTTTCGACAGGCTGGCTGCTCAGTTCGAGTGGCCGGCTCATGGTCCTCACATCGCTCGAGACTGGTCGGCAGTACGCGCTGACTCGCGACGGCCTTGTCGCGCGGGACTCGGTGCGCCCGGGCGAGACGCTGTATGGATCGAGCCCGCGGTACGTGGCGAGCGGGCATATAGTCTATGCGTCGTCGGGCGAGGACGGCGTGCTCATGGCCCTACCGTTCGACGCATACCGCCGCCGGGTGCTCGGGCCTCCGGCCCCGGTGCTCGAAGGGGTGCGGCAAGAGGGCGAGGCGGGTTTGGCGCAATGGTCCGTCGCCGATGACGGAACGCTCATCTATGCACCGGGGGCGAACGCGGGCAGGACTCGTCTGGTGTGGCGCGATCGACTCGGCACAGTTGAGCCGCTTCCGTTCGCCGCCGCAGACTATGGCGAGTTCCGGCTGTCACCGGATGGGCGCATGATAATAGCCCGTGGTTGGCCGCCGGCGTCTGCCGGTGAGTTCTGGCTTCTGGATCTCACGCGCGGCACATCATCGAAGGTGTCGGTCGACTTCGAGACCGACGTCTACGGCGGGGTCTGGTGGCCGGACGGGAGAAGTTTCCTGATTAGCGGACTAGCAGAACCCGGAAGGCCTAGCCTCACGTTCAAGTGGTCGATCACCGCGCCAGGTTCGCGCGACACCGTGTGGCGAAACGGCCGAATCAACGCCGTGTCGCCGGACGGGCGCTGGCTCGCGGTTTACAACCCATCGTACGGCCGCGGGGTGTGGCTCGCGTCGCGCGAGTCGCCCTCGGGTCAGCCAACCCTTGTCGATGCGGACGCCTTCTTTGTGTCGTTCTCCCCTGACTCGCGGTGGCTCGCGTTCACATCCAGCCAGACGGGCCAGTCAGAGGTGTACGTCGCGCGCCTGCCCGAGCTGAAAGAACGCTACAAGGTGTCCGCCGCGGGTGGCGAGGAGGCGATTTGGTCCCGCCGTGGTGACGAGATCGTCTACCGCTTTGGCGAGCGCTGGTTCGCTGTAGACGTTTCGACGCGCGACGGGTTCACGTTCGGGCGCCCGCGGCTAGTTTTTGAGGGGCCGCACCTGAACGTGCCGGGCTGGTCTCACGATCTGTCGCCGGATGGCCGGCGCCACTTGGTGCTTATCGGGCCGCCGGAGGAGACGACGAGACAGCTGAACGTGGTGACCAATTGGTTCGCCGAACTGCGGCGCCTGGCACCGGCGCGGGCGCGTTGAGCGGAGGCGACTGACAGCCGCTCGCTTTACCGCCGACTCGCCGGGTCCAGAATCTCCCCGATTCGGTGCGCCGCGCCCTGGAGGTGCAGCTGCGTCGCCCGGTCGCCCGCGCGCGGAATCGCGCGCTGGATCTCCGCGCGCAGCGTCACGAGCTCACCGCGAAGCTGCGACTTTGCGTCATCGGACAACGGCCGTGACGGCGGGCCGAATTGGAACTGTGGTGCCGGAGTCGTCGGTGCCGGAGGCGGATTGAGCTTCCGCTCGATCAGGCCGAGGTACTTCATCTGGAGCTCACGCCGGTAGGCATCGATCACCGGCCGCGCGGACGAGAGTTCCTCCCAGACGCCGCGGCGAACGTCGTCGAGCAGCGACGTCAACGTGTAGACGTCGGCCTTGTTCCGCGCCAGCGCCTCCTGCTCGAGCAGCCGGTTCATGCGGCCGTCGTCGAACAGCGTGGTCATCACGCGCATCTGGGCGTTGTTGATGCGGGTGATCATGCCGCCCGCTTCGATGCGGCTCGCGATCTCGGGCCGAATGAGATAGGTCGGGGTGCGGAAGACGTTCTCGTTGATGAAGCGCACCGCCTCGACCTGACGCGCGCGCGAGACCGGTGTGTACACCGGCCCCGGCTGGCTCCCTGACTTGTACTGCACCGTCCCGCCGGCGACGAGCGTCGCGACGTGGTTGGCCTCGGTCGCCCACTGGCCGACGGTGCGGTCGTAGAGCTCGCGCAGGTCGCTGTTGTCCTCGCCCGGCCGGACTGCCGCGCCGTGGACGTAGCCGACGACGCGCTCGATGTTACGAAAGCCGAGTCGGGTCGACCTCACCGGGTCGGCGTCGCCGACGGCCTCGCTCTGCGTGCCCGTCGCGCCGAACTCGTTGCTCGCCGAGAAGCGGTACCACGGGATCGTGTCCTGCATGCGCGCCCACTGGTCGAGCGTCGGCAGCTCCTGGTCGGGCGTGCGCGCGCCGGGGATGGGCTTGTAACCCCACATGATCGCGAACTTGTCGTACGGCCCGACGCGCGGGATGATGTCGGCGAGCGCGATCGAGTCCTCCGGCTGCGCGACGTAGTTGAAGCGCGAGTAGTCCATGATGCTCGGGCTGTGCCCCATCCTCGCGACCCACGTGCGACTGCGGACGCTGTCGGCGGGGTACGTCGAGCTGCCGATCTGGTCGTGCTGGAGCCCGATGGTGTGCCCGATCTCGTGCACGACGACGAACTGGAGAAGCTTGCCCATCAGGGAGTCAGGCATCGGCAGCCGGCGCGCGCGCGGGTCGATCGCGGCCGCCTGGCTGAAGTACCAGGCGCGCTGGAGGTTGAGGATGTTGTGGAACATCCGCACCGAGCCGTTGAGGATCTCACC
>JBHELH010000006.1:0-18002 GCA_046263215.1 Gemmatimonadaceae bacterium
CCCATCTCGTGCCCGCACATCCGGTCGTTCACGTTGAGTACCCCGACTGGGTGAACGAGGTCGTCGATTGGGATCGCCGCTACGAAACTGATGAGGAACGGATGCGCCTCGCCGTCGCTGTGGCGCGCGAGAACGTCGAGCGCGAGAGTGGTGGTCCGTTCGGGGCGGCGATCGTGGAGCGTGACACGGGCCGCGTGGTCTCCGTCGGGATGAACAGCGTCGTCCGACTCAACAATTCGACCCTGCATGCCGAGATCGTGGCGTTCATGATGGCACAGCAGCGCGTCGGCTCGTACACGCTGAACGCGCCGGGCGGCCGGTCGCACGACTTGTACACCTCGTGCGAGCCGTGCGCGATGTGCCTCGGCGCGACGCTCTGGAGTGGCGTGCGGCGCCTTGTGTACGCCGCCGCGCGCGAGGACGCCGCTCGGCTCGACTTCGAGGAGGGTCCGGTGTTCGAGCAGTCGTACCAGTACCTGGAGGAGCGTGGGCTCGAGATCGTCGGCCCGCTGCTCCGCGAAGAGGCGCGCGACGTGCTCGAGCTCTACCGGGCGCGCCGCGGGAAGATCTACAATGCCTGACGCCCGCGTCCCCGGCGTCGCGACGTCGCTGTCGCCGAAGGTTCTGAAGACGGTCGCGGCACGCCTTCACGCCACGAACGTCGACCTCGCACGTCGTTATCCAGGGGACGCGGGGACGCGGCAGCCGGTGCACACGGTATATGGCGGCGCGCATCTCTTCACCGCCGACACCGCGCACAAGCTCGGCCGCGTCGCGCTGCGCGCGCTCGAGGAATACGCCGCCGACTCCGAGCAGCTCGCGTCGGCCGTCGGGCTGGCGGACGAGCAGCTCGCCGCGCACGTACACGGCCGCGTCTTCGACAAGCTGCGCGCCGAGCCGGTCGAGGACTTCCGGATCGACTTCGAAGACGGCTACGGCGTGAGGCCGGACGCCGAGGAGGACGGGCACGCGGCGTCGGTGGCGTCAGAGGTCGCCCGCGGCATGCGCGATGGAGCGCTACCGGCGTTCATCGGCATCCGCATCAAGCCGCTGACCGACGAGCTGCAGGCGCGGAGCCTGCGCACGCTCGACATCTTCATGACGACGCTCCTCGCGCGAGCCGGCGGGCTGCCGAAAGGGTGGGTGCTGACGCTTCCGAAGATCTCGCATCCCGACCAGGTGGCCGCGTTTGCCGACGCGCTCGACGCGCTCGAGTCGAAGCTTCGGCTTGCCGAGGGCACGCTGCGCTTCGAGGCGATGGTCGAGACACCGCAGCTCGTCATGGACGCCGAGGGACGTTCGGCGCTGCCGGCGCTCATCGACGCCGCGCGCGGCCGGCTCATCGCCGCCCACTTCGGGACGTACGACTACACCGCGGCACTCAACATCACGGCCTCTCACCAGCGGATGCGGCACCCGGCGTGTGACTTCGCGCGCCACGTAATGCAGGTCGCGTTCGCGGGGACGGGGGTCTGGCTATCCGACGGCTCGACGACGGTGATGCCGGTGCCCGTCCACCGCGCGGCGGCCGGTGGCACGCTCAGCGACGCGCAGCAGGCCGAGAACCGCTCGAGCGTCCACCGCGCGTGGCGGCTGCACTACGACGACGTGCGACATTCGTTGGCGACCGGCTTCTACCAGGGCTGGGACCTTCACCCGGCGCAGCTGGTGACGCGGTACGCGGCCATCTACGCCTTCTTCCTCGAGGGCGTCGAGGCCGCGGGCGCGCGCCTGCGGAACTTTCTCGCCAAGGCCGCACAGGCGACGCTCGTCGGCGACGTCTTCGACGACGCGGCCACCGGGCAGGGGCTGCTCAATTTCTTCCTGCGGGCGATCAATTCCGGTGCGCTGTCGGAGGCCGAGGCGGGAGCGATGATCGACCTGACGCCGGAGGAGCTGAGAACGAGGTCGTTCACGAGGATCCTGAAGGGGAGGCAAGGGAGGTAGGGGAGGGCGTCCGAGCGGGAGGGCGAGGGGCGTTTCGGGGAAGAGCCGGAAGAGCGCGCACGCAGATGGCCGCGGATCGACGAAAGGCGAAGACGCGCGGATCCCTCCTCTGCGCTCCAGAGTCCGCACCGCCACGAGCCCGGACGATGCCTTGGCTACACCCCCGCGACGCTACGGTGTGGCCAGTCTGTCATCCCGCATGAGCGAGCGAAGCGAGCGAGTGTGGGGATCTACTCCCACTGCGACGGACTATCCACGCTTCAGGGGCAGTAGATCCCGACACTCGCGGCCGCCTTCGGCGGCGCTCCTGCGGGATGACAGAAGACGGCGCGCCGGAGCGTCCCCGGGGGTGTAGCAAAGGTCTTCTCATGGCCCGGCGCGCGGAGTTCTGTTGAGCCGCGGAGCTATCCGCGCGTTTTCGCCCTTCGCCGATCCGCGCTCGTCCGCGTGCCCAACGAACAACTCGAAAACTCGAAACTCGAACCTCGAACCTCCAACCTCGAACCTCCAAGCGCCCTCGCCCTGACACCCTGATGACCTCCCGTCTCCTCGAGCTCCTCGACCTCGCGCTGCGCTGGGTCCACGTGATCGCCGGCATCATGTGGATCGGGAACTCGCTCCTCTTCAACTGGCTCGACCGCAACCTGCGGCCGCCGAGGTCGGGTGCGCCGGACGCGCAGGGTGATATCTGGTTGATCCACAGCGGCGGCTTCTACCTCGTCGAGAAGACCTCGCTCGCCGGGCGGCCGCTGCCCGTGCCGCTGCACTGGTTCAAGTGGCAGGCGTACACGACTTGGCTAACCGGCGCGGCGCTGCTGATCGTCGTCTACTACGCCGGCGGTCGGGCGCTTCTGGCGAACCCGGTGCGCGGGCCGCTCGAGCCGGGGCTCGGGCACGGGAGCGCGGTTGGCGTGGCCGTCGGCTCTCTGATTGGCGGCTGGCTCCTCTATGACACGCTGTGGCGCTACGTCGCGCCGCGCGCGCTCACCATCGCGACGGTGCTCTCACTGGTCGGTTTGGTATCGATCACTATCACGCTCACGACTCTCCTCACCGGTCGTGCAGCATTTCTGCACGTCGGCGCGATGCTCGGGACGATCATGGCCGCGAACGTCTGGTCGGTGATCATGCCGTCGCAGAGCGTCCTCGTCGCGGCGGTCCGCGATGGGCGCACTCCGGACGCCTCGGTCGCCGCAGCAGCGAAGACGCGGTCCATCCACAACAACTACTTCGCGTTCCCCGTCATCGCCCTCATGGTCAGCAGCCACTTCGCGTCCCTCTATGGGCACCGCTGGAGCTGGCTCATCCTGCTCGTGCTGATCGCGTCGGGAGCAGCGGTTCGGCACATCATGAACGTCCGCTTCACGTATCGCCCCTGGATCCCGGCGCTGGCGGGCGCAATCAGCGCGTCCGCGATCGTCCTCTACCTCCTTGTCGCCCTCGGCAACCCGCGCGGACACGCGGCGGCGGCGGTCAGCGCCACCGCCGTGCGGCCGGTCGTGTACTTCCCGAACGTACGATCCATCGTCGACCGACGCTGCGCCGTCTGCCACTCGCGTCAGCCGTCAGACGCCTCCTTCGGCGTCGCGCCCGGAGGCGTTACGTTCGACACGCCGGTCGAGATGGCGGCGCAAGCGACGCGGATTCGCGAGCGCGCCGTTGTCACGAAGACGATGCCCCCCGGGAACAAGACGAATATCAGCGAGGCCGAGCGGAGCGTGCTGGCGGACTGGGTTGCGGCAGGAGCGCCGATTCGCTAGCTGGGCTGGCCAGCCCGCTCTTACTGTTCCGCCAGAAACGCGAGCGCCAGTTCCCTGCATCGCTCTGGCTGGTCCGCCCACAGGTCGTGCGTTGCCTCCGGGATCACGACCCGCCTCGCCCGAGGCAGCACTCGCTGTAGCTCGTCGTCGACCAGCGCGTGCAGGGGAATCGTGCGCGCGCCGCTCAGCATCAGCACCGGCGCGGTGATCGCGCGGACGGCGTCGCGCGAGAGATCGGGGAATGCCGCCGTCGACATCGTCTGAGCCGCCCAGTCGGGGGCGGCGCGCATGACCTTGCGCTTGAGGGCCTCCGGAAAACGCGCGAAGGTTCCGGGGCCGAGGAAGGCGTCGGTGAGCAGCTCCATCCCGCGCTCCGGCTGTCCGGCGCCGAAGGCTTCACCCGCCGGTCTGAATGCACCGTTGAAGAACTGCTCGAACAACGCCGCGCCGCCAGGTACGTCGAGCGCCCAGCGCAGCACGGGAGGCTCCGCGAGCACGAGCGAGCGGACCAGCTCCGGATGCTCGACCGCGAGAAAGAGTGCGGCAACACCTCCGATCGAAGCGCCGACGAGATGCGCCGGTCCGAGACGGAGCTGTTGGAGTAGCGCCGCCAGATCCGCCGCGTCGATGTTGGCCGCGTAATCGGGGCGGATCGCGGGGTTGGCGTTCGGTGGTGCGTAGCGCCGGCTGTACGCGACGGCCCGATACCGCCGGGCAAACCACTCGAGGTGCGCGTCCCAGTACCGGTAGTCCCGCCCACCTCCGTGGATGAAGACCACCGGCGTCCCGTTCCCCCGCTCGACGTAATGCAGACGGACCCCAGTCGCGAGCGCCACGGACCGCTCCCCGGCTGGTGCGACGTCCGCTTTCACGCCGGCACCACCGCCGTCCCTTCGATCTCGACTTTCGCTCGTTCCTCGAAGAGCGCGCTCACGACCACCACCGACATCGCCGGGTAGTGCCGGCCGACGATCTGCCGATAGGCGACGCCGATCGCGTGCCGCGCGGCCGCGTACTCGTCGCGGCTCGTGATGTACCACGTCAGCCGCACGAGATGCTCCGGCCGAGCCCCACCGGCACGCAGCACTTCGACGACGTTCCGCAGCGCCTGCGCCGCCTGCTCCGCGAAGTCGTCGCTCACAAAAGTACCCGTCGTCGGGTCCCAGCCTACCTGTCCGGCCGTTACGACAATGCGTCCCGAGGCGGACATACCGTTCGCATAGCCGACCGGCTTCGCCCACCCCTCAGGGTGGATCTCGTCGGGCTGCGGCCCCTTCCTCGACCCTCCGCCCTCCACCCGCTACCCTCGCTCCGGTTCCCGCAACCGGTACCGCTGCAGCTTCCCCGTCGTCGTGCGCGGCAGCGCGTCGACGAACTCCACACGACGCGGATACTTGTACGGCGCGATCTCCGCCTTCACGAAGTCCTGGAGCTCGCGCGTCAGCGCATCGCTCGGCGCCACGCCAGCCTTCGGGACGACGAACGCCGTCACGACCTGCCCGCGGTCCTCATCGGGGAGCCCTACGACCGCGCACTCCTGAACGTGCGGGTGGAGCAGCAGCACGTTCTCCACCTCCGGCCCCGAGATGTTGTAGCCCGCCGAGACGATCATGTCGTCGGTGCGCGCCTGATACCAGAAGTAGCCGTCAGCGTCCATGAGGTACGAGTCGCCGGTGAGATTCCACCCGTTCTGGACATACGCGCGCTGCCGCTCCTCGTTGTCCAAATAGCGGCAGCCGGTCGGGCCACGGACGGCGAGGCGCCCGATCGTCCCCGGCGGCACGACGCTGCCCGCCTCGTCGACCACGCGTGCCTCGTAGCCGGGGACGGTGCGCCCGGTCGCGCCCGGGCGGATGTCATCTCCCGCGGCGCTGATGAAGATGTGCAACATCTCCGTTGCGCCGATCCCGTCAATGATCTTGATCCCCGTCGCCTTCTGCCACGCGTCGAAGGTCGCGCGCGGAAGCGTCTCGCCGGCGGACACACACTTGCGGAGGCTCGAGATGTCCCGCCCGGCGAGCATCCCGCACATCGCGCGGTACGCCGTCGGCGCGGTGAAGCTGATCGTCGCGCGGAACTCTTCGATCCCCTGAAGGAGCTGCGGCGGCGCGCCTTGCTCGAGGAGCGCGGCCGAGGCGCCGACGCGCATCGGAAAGAGCACGAGGCCACCCAGCCCGTACGTGAACGCGAACGGCGGCGATCCGCAGAAGACGTCGTCCGCGTCCGGCCTCAGCACGTATCGCGGGAAGCAGTCGGTCACCGCCATGACGTCGCGGTGCACGTGCATCGTCCCCTTCCCTTCACCCGTCGTCCCGGACGTGAACGCGATCAACGCGACGTCATCCGCCGCAGTGTCGCGGTTGCGGAAGTCCGTCGGCTTCCCGCGCGCGAGTCGATCCAATGAGCCGGGCGCGTCGGCACCGAAACAGGCGACGCGCCCGCCCTCGCGCCGGCCACCGCTTCCCATCATCTCCATTGCCCGCTCGCAATCCCCGGCGATCCGCGCATCGGTCAGCGCGAGGGAGATCCGCGCCTTATCGGCGACGAACGTCAGCTCGCGCGTACGGAGGAGCGGCATCGTGCACACCACGACGCCTCCGGCCTTGAGAATGGCGAACCAACACGCGACCATCCCCGGGCCGTTGAAGCCACGCAGCAGCACCCGGTTCCCGGGCACGAGGCCGAGATCGTCGACGAGGACATGGGCGACCCGGTTCGCTTCCTCGAGGAGCTGGCCATAAGTCCACCGCCCTCCGCGCCAGAGAAATGCTGTCCGCTCCGCGTCGGTTGTCGCGGCCATCTTGTCGAGCAGCTCCACGGCGCAGTTGAGCCGCGCCGGGTACGCGAGCTCCGGGATCCGGTCGTAGCGCATCTCCGGCCAGAGCTCCCGTGGCGGGAGCGAATCGCGGCAGAACGTGTCTACGTGTCCCGACGGCTCGGCGGCCGTGGCGGACATTGAGCTCATGGCTCGGTTTTCTTCGAGAGCAGTGTTCCGGCAATGACCAACCGCTGAATCTCGCTCGTTCCCTCGTAGATGCGGAGCGCGCGGATCTCACGATACAGCCGCTCGACCGGCGCGCCGGACACCACGCCGCGCCCCCCGAAGAGCTGCACGGCGTCGTCGATCACCCGCTGCGCCGCCTCGGTCGCGTAGAGCTTGGCCATCGCCGCCTCGCGCGTCACGCGCTCGGCGCGCCGGTCCCGCGTCCACGCCGCGCGGTAGACGAGCAGTGCGCTGGCGTCGACGGCGACCGCCATGTCGGCGATCTTCGCTTGCGTGAGCTGGAAGTCGGCGAGCGGCTTGCCGAACGCCTCTCGCCGCCGAGCGTGGGCGACCGCTTCCGCGAGCGCTCGGCGCGCAAAGCCGAGCGCCGCCGCGCCCACCGTCGAGCGGAAAACGTCGAGCGTGCCGAGCGCGACGCGCAAGCCCTTCCCGGGCGGGCCGACGAGCGCGTCCGCCGGCACCCGGCAGCCGTCGAGCGTGAGCGTGCCGAGCGGGTGCGGCGCGATCGTGTCGATCCGCTCGCTCACCGCGAAACCCGGCGCATCCGCTTCGACAACGAACGCGCCGAACGTGCGCTCTCCCTCCTCGGGCGTCCGGCAGAAGACGACGTACTGGTCGGCGATCCCGGCGTTGGAGATCCACGTCTTGGTGCCGTCGAGCACCCAGTCGCCGCCGTCGCGGCGCGCCGCCGTCCGCATCGCGGTGACGTCGGAGCCCGCGTCCGGCTCGGACAACGCGAACGCCGCGATCCGCTCCCCAGCGGCTACGAGCGGCAGATAGCGCCGCTTCTGCGCGTCGGAGCCGAAGAGGGCGACCGGTCCGGACCCCAGCCCCTGCATCGCGAACACGAAGTCGGCCAGTCCCGAGACCCGCGCCAGCGTGTCGCGCACGATGCACAGCGACCGCACGTCCAGCCGCGCGAGCGCTCCGCCGTACGGCGCGGGCACGGCGTACCGCAACCACCCGCCATCGCCGAGCCGACGGACGACGGCTTTGCACGCGGCGTCAGTCGAGGTGCGCGTTTCGAAGTTCGAGTTTCGAGTCTCGTCCGCCAGCTCGGTCGCGGTCCACTCTTCCAACTCGCAGGCGAGCGTCCGATGCTCCTCATCGAAGAACGGCCAGTCGAGGAACGTGCGATCGGCCTCGGCGATCGCTCTACCCTCCACCCTCAACCCTCCACCCTGCATCAGTTGCCTTCGAACACTGGCTTCTCCTTCTTCACAAACGCCCGATACGCGCGCGCGAAGTCGTCCGTCTGCATGCAGATGGCCTGCGTCTGCGCCTCGGCCTCGATCGCCTCGTCGAGCCCCATGCTCCACTCCTGGTGGAGCGCCATCTTCGTCATCCCGTGCGCGAAGCTCGGGCCGTGGGCGAGCGAGCTGGCGAGGGAAACCGCTTCGACCAGCAACGCGTCAGGGGCCACCAGCCGGTTGTAGAATCCCCAGCGCTCCGCCTCCGCGCCGGACATGAACCGTCCGGTATACAGCAGCTCACTCGCGCGCCCGTGCCCGATGATCCGCGGCAGCATCGCGCAGGCGCCCATGTCCGCGCCGGAGAGGCCGACGCGGACGAAGAGAAACGCGACCTTGCTTCGCTCCGTGCCGAGCCGCAGGTCGGACGCCATCGCGATGATCGCGCCGGCGCCGGCGCAGACGCCGTCCACCGCGGCGACGATCGGCTGCGGGCAGGCGCGCATGGTCCTGACGAGGTCCCCGGTCATGCGGGTGAACGCGAGGATCTCGTCCATCCGCCCCGCTTCCTTGAACCGGACGAGCGGGCCGATGATCTCGTCGACGTCGCCACCCGAGCAGAAGTTGTCGCCCGCCCCCGTCACCACCACGGCGCGCACGTCCGGAACGTGCCGCAGTCGCCGGAAGGTGTCGCGCAGCTCGTCGTACATCTCGAACGTCAGTGGGTTCTTCTTCGCCGGACGGTCGAGGGTCACGGTGGCGACGCGGTCCTCCAGTTGCCAGCGGAAGTGGCGCGGCCTGATTTCGGCCGCATCGATGGCGATCGTCAACCCGGGACCTCCCGTGTCTCGTTCACGGCGACCATTGAAGCAGGACGGTCACATGACCTCCCCGCCCGCGACGGCGATCGACTGGCCGGTCATCGCCGCCGCGTCGGGGGAGCAAAGCCAGCCGACGGCGCTCGCGACCTCCACCGGCCGGGTCAACCGGCCAATCGGATTCGCTCGCGTGAGCATCTGGAGCGCTTCTTCCGGCGTGATCCCACGCGCGGCGACGAGATTGGCAACGCCCCGCGCCGCCATGTCCGTATCCGTGTACCCGGGACAGACGGCGTTGACCGTGACACTCCGCTTCGCCGTCTCGGCGGCGAGGGCACGCGTCAGGCCGATGAGACCGTGCTTCGCGGCGCAATAGGCAGCCATGCGCGAGTACCCGCGCAGGCCGGCCGTCGAGGCAACGTTGACGATGCGGCCGTCCGAGGCGGCGAGCATTGCCGGCAGCACCTCGCGAGTGCAGAGGTACGCACCCGTGAGGTTCACGGCGAGCATCCGGTCCCACAGCTCCGGCGAGGTCTCCGTGAACGGCGCGCTCTCGGCCTGGCCGGCGTTGTTGACGAGGATGTACGCGTCGCCGAGCCTGTCACGCGCCGTCGCGAAGGCCTCCGTCACCGCGGCGGCGTCGCTGACGTCGCACGACACCGCGGTCGCCTCCGTCGCGAAGTCGCGGCTCACCGCCTTGGCTTGGCGACTGAGCGCGACGACGTCGCGTCCCATCAGCGTGAGCCGCGCGCCGAGTCGGGCGAGCTCGATCGCGATCGCCGCGCCGATTCCCCGCCCGCCGCCAGTGACGACGGCATGCCGCCCGTGCAGATACGGCTCGTCCGCCGCCCGCGAGGCCTTCCGTGCGGCGCGACTCACACGGTACTCGTCCCGAGCAGCTCGAGCTCGCGCTGGCGGCGGAGGGTCCGCTCGAGCTGCTCCTTCCCCGTCAGGTATTGCACCGGCCACGGCTGCTGCGCGTAGCCGAGCTGCGCGGCCGCGTGCAACGTCCAGTTCGGGTCGGACAGGTGCGGGCGCGCGAGCGCACACAGGTCGGCGCGGCCGGCGGCGATGATCGAGTTCACCTGGTCGGCGTCCGTAATGTTCCCGACCGCGATGGTGGGGATTCCGGCCTCGTTGCGGATCCGGTCGCTGAGCGGCGTCTGAAACATCCGCCCGTATACCGGCTTCGCCAGCGGCGACGTCTGTCCGGCGGAGACGTGAATGACGTCCGCGCCGGCGGTGTGGAACGCGCGGGCGATCTCCACTGCCTGCGGACCATCGACGCCGCCCTCGACCCAATCCGTGGCCGAGATGCGCACCGACATCGGTCGGTCCGACGGCCAGACGCCACGCATCGCGGTGAACACCTCGAGCGGGAACCGGAGACGATTCTCGAGCGAGCCACCGTACTCGTCGCGCCGCCGATTGCTGAGCGGCGTGATGAAGCTCGAGAGCAGGTAGCCGTGCGCGCAGTGCAGCTCCAGCATGTCGAAGCCGGCTTCGATCGCCATCCGCGTGGCGCGCACGAAGTCGTCGCGCACGCGCTCAAGGTCAGCACGGGTCATCTCACGCGGGACCTGCATGCCGTCGCGGTAGGCGAACGGCGACGGGCCAATGACCGCCCACCCGCGGGCCTCGAGCGGGACGTCGTTTCCCTCCCACATCAGCTTCGTCGAGCCGCGGGCGCCCGAGTGGCCGAGCTGCAGACAGATCTTCGCGCTCGTCCAGCGGTGCACCATCTCGGTGATGCGCCGCCACGCCCCCACGTGCTCGTCGACGTACATGCCGGTGCACCCGAGGGAGATGCGCGCCTCCGGAGAAACGCACGTCATCTCAGTCATCACGAGCCCAGCCCCGCCGAGCGCGCGCGCGCCGAGGTGCACGAGATGAAAGTCGTTCGGCGTCCCGTCCTCCGCGCTGTACATGTCCATCGGCGACACGACGACGCGGTTCTGAACCGTCAGCGACCGGAGGGTGAACGGGGTGAACATGGGAGGGCAGCAGTCCGCACTCGCTCTCGCCGCGAACCAGCGTTCGACACCGGTAAGGTATTCCCGATCGCGCAACCTCAGGCTCTCGTGACTCACCCGCTGGCTCCGCGTGAGCAGGCTGTACGCGAACTGCTCCGGCTCGAGGGACATGTACCGCCGGACGTTCTCGAACCACTCCATGGAGTTGCGCGCGGCGTTCTGAAGACGGAGGGCCTCGGTGCGCCGCTCGTCCTCGTACGCCTGAAACGCCGCCGCGAGGTCGGCGCGGGGTCGGCGATTCTCGCCGAGGATCCGCGCGAGCGCGATCGCGTCCTCCATCGCCAGCTTCGTCCCGGAGCCGATCGAGAAGTGCGCCGTATGTGCCGCGTCGCCGACGAGGACGATATTGCCGTGGTGCCAGCGCCGATTGGTGACGCGCGTGAATCGCAGCCACGGTGCGTCGCGGAGATGCGGTGGCGTGTTGTCGAGCAGCGGATGGCCGACGAGCCAGGGCTCGAACAGTCGCTCGCACGCAGCCACCGTCTCCCGAACGCTCAGCCGGTCGAACCCGGCGGCGCACCAGGACCGCTCGTCACACTCGACGATGAACGCCGAGTGGCGGTCGTCGAAGCGGTAGGCGTGGGCCTGGTAGACGCCGTGGCGCGTCTCGACGAAGATGAACGTGAACGCGTCGAAGAGACGCGTCGTGCCGAGCCAAACGTAGCGTGCGGAGCGCACGTCGAGATCGGGACCGAAGGAATCCGCGTACTTGCGGCGGATCGCGCTGTTCACGCCGTCGGCGGCGACGATCACATCGGCGTCCCCGAGCCCGAGCCCTGGCAGGTCGGCGTCGTCGCGAACCTCGCAGTGGAACCGGAGGTCGACGCCGAGCGCGACGGCGCGTCGCTGCAGGATCGCGAGCAGCGTCCGCCGCGCGATGCCGCTGAAGCCGTGGCCGCCCGAAGTGATCGTCCGCCCCTTGACGTGAACGTCGATGTCGTCCCAGTGCGCGAAGTTGCGGGTGATCTCCTCGTAACTCGGCGCGTCGGCGCTGCGGAAGTTGTCCAGCGTCCGGTCCGAGAACACCACGCCCCAGCCGAACGCGTCGTCGGGCCCGTTGCGCTCGAGGACCGTGACGCTGTGGGCGGGGTCGGCTCGCTTCATGAGCAGGGCGAAGTACAGCCCGGCTGGCCCCCCTCCGATCGTGACGACCTTCACATCCGTCCTCCCTTCGCGGCCGGCACACGGCGCGAGTCGGCGAGACGCGGCAATCTCTACGGCGGGAGGCCGGGCCGCTAGCTCCCGCGGTACGTCGAGTAACCGTACGCGCTGAGGAGGAGCGGCACGTGGTAGTGCTGCCCTGGGTCCCGCACCGTGAACAGCACCGACACCCGCGGATAAAAGCCCTCCGCCTCGAGCGTCTCGAAGTACGCTCCAGTCTCGAACGTCAAGCGATACGTGCCCGCCTCGAGATCGCTCGCGCCCGGGATCAGCTCGCGCACGCGGCCGTCCGCGTCCGTTCGCGCGCGCGACACCTGCTTCAGCTCACCGCCCGCTCCTTGCCGCTCGAGGATGACGCCAACGCCGACCGCGGGCCGGCCGGTCGCGGTATCGAGGACATGGGTCGAGATCATTGAGGCAGGGTGGACGGTGGAGGGTGGAGGGTGGAGGAGCGCGCGAGGTCCGCGTCAGTAGCGCCAACAAGCTCGAGCAAGCGGAGGCGCGTGATCTTCGCCTGTTCGCTCGCCGCGACGCGAAGCTCGGTGTCGGCGTCGTTCGAGAGTCGCGCGCGGAGCAACGCGAGCAGCTCCTCCGCGGTCTTCCCGGCCGCCGATACTAAGTAGATGTGCCCGAACCGGCGCTCGTAGTCGCGGTTGCCCGCGGCGAGCGCGGCACGCACGTCGGGCTCTGCGCTGTCAACGTCGCGCCGCTCGCCCGCCGACCAAGCGCGCGCGCGCGGCCCCTGCTCCGCCGCGGCCTCGCGCTCGCCGATCCGCGGGTGATGCGCGAACGCCTGCCGCCAGTCCTCCGGCCCAAGCGACCACCACACTTCCTCGGCCGCCCGGACCACGCTCGCGACGTCGCCGAACGGACGCCGGCCCAGCATGCCATGAACCCAGCGGCGCGAGCCGCAACAGCTTTTGAGTAGCTCCTCGGCCTCGCGCGCGGGAAGTGCGTCCAATTGGGCGACCGTCATCCCGTCCTCCCGAAGAGCCGCAGTCGCGCGACGCCGCCGTCCGGATAGATGCTCAGCCGCGCGTGCGTCGCCGGCGCCCAGTGCGCGAGCTCGACGAACTTGTGCCGCGCGTGCGGCTGGAGCGGCGTCTGCGGCAGCAGGACGCGCCACTCGCGCGCCGGATCGACGAGCGCGTCGGCGGTCGCGCCGTCAGCGTCGCACGTCTCGATCATGCAGCTCGCCGGCGCGTTCCCCTTGAAGTGGTCCGTGTCCACCTCGACGCGGTGCAGCGTGCCCCGCGCCGCCAGCCGCACGATCGTCCAGTCGTGCCCTTCGCCGCGCCGGCGCTTCGTTTCCCACCCGTCGCCCATGTGCGTCGACCGGCCCGGCATGATGAGGTTGTGTCGGTGCCCGAAGAACATGTCGCTGCACACGGGGACGAGCCCGCCGTTCTCGGCCGCCGCCAGATCGACCTCGGACGCAGCGTCCATCGTCCGCCGGTCGAGGCATCCTTCGCCATACACCCGCAGGCGCGCGACGCCGCCGTCGGGAAAGATGTTGAGCCGGAGGTGAGTGACGCGCGAGTCGTGGCGCACCGCAAACGAGTTCTTCGCGTCGCCCTGGAGCGGCGACCGCGGGACGACCTCCACCCACGCGGCGCCGAGCGTGTCGTCGATGAGCCGCGTCGGGTCGGGCGTTCCGTCGACGGCGCACGCGTCGATCGAGCACGATTCCGGGAAGTTGCCGCGAAAGAAGCTCGTGTCGACGACGACGCCGCGCACGAGGCCGGGAATGCCAAGTCGCACGATGCACCAATCGTAGCCCGGCGCGCGGCGGCGCCGCGTCTCCCAACCGTCCATCCACTTCCCGCGCTCGGTGTAGACTCCCTCCCGCCACTCAGGCGCCGACGCCTTGAGCAGGTTCTCCTTCGGCGCGAAGAACTCGTCATTCGCGAGGAGGACGGCACCCCCCACGCGCTCGGCGGCGAGGTCGATCAGCTCGGTGAATTCCATCGGGTGCACGGCGCGTGAACACTAACGAAAACGGGAAGGTCTGTCGACGAGCCGCCCCGGCGGTATTGAAGCAGGCCCGTCGCGTCGATCGTACGCCAACTCCCCGCGCACGTACGTCGCCTCCACGACACCAGGCAGCCGCCAGCCGAGATACGGCGTGATCTTGTGCCTGTGAAGCAGCACGTTCGACTCGACGATTCGCTCGGCATCGGGATCCCAGAGCACGAGGTCCGCGTCGAACCCGGGCGCGATTCGACCCTTGCGCCCCTCGAGCCCTGCCAACCGCGCCGGCGCTTCGCCCATCCAGCGTGCGAGACAGCCGATCGGCAATCCGCGCTCGCGCATCTCGCGCCAGACGACCGAGGCGCCGAGTTGGAGCGACGCGATCCCGCCCCACGCAGCGAAGAAGTCGCCGGACTCGCGCCGCTTCATCGGGGGCGGGCAGGGCGAGTGGTCGGAGACGACCATATCCAGGTCCCCGCGCACGAGCGCGTCCCACAGCGCGGCGCGGTTCCCCCGATCGCGGATCGGCGGCGCACACTTGAACTCCGTCGCCCCGTCTGGAATCTCCTCGGCGTTGATCGCCAGATAGTGCGGACACGTCTCGGCGCTCATCGGCAGGCCGCGATCGCGAGCGTCGCGCAGGATCGGCAGCGATTCGGCGGACGATACGTGCACGATGTGCGTCCGAGCGCCCGTCGATTCGCAGAGCTTAGCCATCAGCGCGACGGCCTCTCGCTCCGCCGCGGGCGGACGCGATGCGAGGTAGGTTGCGTATCGACGCGGGTCGAGTCCGCCGAGCGAGGGGTACACGTTCTCGATGGGACCCGGCAGCTCCGCGTGGACCATAAGCGGCAAACCGAGCGACGCGAGGATCGGCATCGCCTCGTGCAGCTCCCGCTCTCCGACGTGCTCGAACTCCTCGACGCCGGACGGCACGAGGAAGCACTTGAACGCCAGCACCCCTGCGGCGGCCAGGTCGCGGAGCTCGTCTGTGTTCCCCGGAACGACTCCGCCGATGAACCCAACGTCGACCCACGTCCGGCCACTCGCGGCTTTCTGCTTCGTATCCAGCGCCGCCGCGGTCGTCGTCGCCGGGATGCTGTTGAGCGGCATGTCGAGAAGCGTCGTCACGCCGCCCGCCGCCGCCGCGCGCGTCGCCGTCTCGAACCCTTCCCACTCCGTCCGCCCAGGCTCGTTGACGTGAACGTGCGTGTCCACGAGACCGGCCAGCACGAGTAGCTCTCCCGCCTCGACGATCTCCGCGCCGCGCGGCACGTCCGCGTACTCCGCCACCCGGACGATCCGCCCGTCCTCGACGTGGATCGCGGTCGGCCGTGGGCCATCCGGCGTCACGACGCGGCGCCCACGGATGACGAAGAGTGTCATGTCATCCCGCACGGGCGCCGCCTGGGGCTGTGCTGTATGGCAGTAGCTCCTCGGAAGGACCCCCACGACCACGCCGTGCCTGCCCTGGTCACCGTGTGTCGGCCCAAAACCGCCGCACGAGATTCCCCGCCACCGTCCGCCGGTAGTCCGCGGTCGATCGCACGTCGTCGATCGGGCGGATCTCCTCCTCGAGGATTCGCGCCGCATCGTCGACCGACGCGCCACCGGCGAGCGCTTCCTCGGTCCGCGGCGCACGGACGACGGTCGGGCCCACACTCCCGAGCGCGATCCGCGGCCGCTCGGCGCGCACCGCGGCCATCACGACCTTCGAGATCGCCTGCGCGGCCCGCGTGCCGACCTTCCGGAACCACTGCTTTCCGTCGACGCGCGGGATCTCCACGGCGACGATCAGCTCGTCCGGCCGGCGCACGCTCGCACGATACCCCGTGTAGAACTCGCCGAACGGCACTCGACGCTCGCCGGCCACACGCCGCAGCACGACCACCGCGTCCAACACGGCGAGCACGGGTAACGAGTCGCCCGCCGGCGACGCGTTGGCGATGTTCCCGCCGATCGTCCCCCGGTTCTGGATCTGCACGCCCCCGATCTGACGCGCCGCCTCGACGAGCATCGGCACCTGCGCCCGGACGTGGCGCGACCTGATGATCTGCGTGTACGTCGCCAGCGCCCCGATCGACAGCATACCGTCCGCTCCCTTCTCGATCTTCCGCAGCGGCGCCAGCCGCCAGAGGTCGAGAAAGCGCGTTCCCGGAAGCGTGCCGAAGTTGAGCGACACGTACAGGTCCGTCGCCCCGGCGAGAGGGATGAGCGCCTCCTCGTCCGCCATCATGCGCAACGCCTCGGCGAGCGACCGCGCTGTGCGGAGCTCGAGCGTCGAGACGGCAGTTCTCATTGGGGAGGAGGGAGGCGGCGCATCTAGCGAGTCGCCGCCTTGAGTATCGCCCGATAAATCGCCTCGTAGCCGGTGCACCGGCAGAGATTCCCCGCCAGCGCGGTCTTGATGGCCTCGAGCGAGAGCGACGTCCCGCGTCCGTGCGCGTCGAGCAGCGGCAGCGCGGCGACGATCATCCCTGGTGTGCAGATCCCGCACTGCGCGCCCACTTCGTCCATGAACGCGTGTTGCAGGGGATGGTCATCGCCGAGTGCTTCTATGGTCGTGACCCTGCAGCCTTCGACCTGCGCCAGCGGGACGAGGCACGAGCAGACTGGCTCTTCGTCCACGAGCACCGTGCACGCGCCGCATTCCCCTTCCCCACACCCTTCCTTCGTCCCCGTGAGCTCGAGGTCCTCGCGCAGAACGTCGAGCAGCCGCGCCATCGGGTGGGCTGTGACAGTGGTCTCCCGACCGTTCAGGGTCAGCCGCATCCGGTTAGTGCGCAGTCCGCAGTCCGCAGTCGCTTCTACCCACCCGCGCCCATTTTCGCGGCGATCGCCGTGTCCGGCCGGCCCTGCGTCTCGTTGCCCGCGCGCACCGGCGTCGCCGCGTCCGGATCGACGGGGTCGGCGTGGCCGCTGTAGGCGAGCAAGTCGGCCAGCCGCTCGACCTCGCGCCGCGCCCCGCGGGCCGCGAGCATCACGACCTCGGGCGTAGCCGGGACCTCGCGCACGTCGATGCCCAGCGACCGGATCGCGTTCACGACGGCCGGCGCCGGACCGTCGATCGGCAGCTCGCCGAGTCCCTTCGCGCCGAACGGCCCGTCGCCGTAGGGGTTCTCGAGGATCGTGACGTCCATCGCCGGCGTGTCGAGCGTCGTCGGGATCGTGTAGTTCGTGAGCTGCGCGTTCGCCATCGCCCCGTCACGCATCACGACCTGCTCGATGAGCGCGAACCCCAGGCCCTGCCCCGTTCCGCCCTCGATCTGCCCGCGCGCGAGCGCCGGATGGATCGCCTTCCCGATCTCCTGCACCGCCGTGACTTGCAGCGGCCGCACCTCGTACGTGTCGGGGTCCAGCTCGACTTCGGCGACGTCGCACGCCCACGCGAACGTCGCGTACGCGTCGCCCCGGTAATGCTCTTCGTCCCACCGGATCCACTCCGGCATCTTGTGCCGCTTGCTCACCCGCAGTGGCCCGTGTCGCGCGACGTACTCCCCCGGCGTGAGCCGACCGAGCTTCTCCCGCATCTCTTCCGCGCACCGCTCGAGGATTCGCCCGACGATCATGCACGTCCGCGACGCGACCGTGGGCCCGCTATCCGGCGTCACCGACGTGTCGGGAAACGGCACTTCGACGTCCTCGTATGGGATCCCCAGCGCGTCGGCGACGATCTGCGCATGCATCGTCCGCGTCCCCTGCCCGATCTCCGTGCTCGAGACGAGGATGCGCACCCGCCCGGCTTCCGTCAGCTCGAGCGCCGCCTCCGAGTTGAGCTTGAGCTCCCCGCTCCCCGTGAATCCCGACCCGTGATAGAAGAGCGCGAGACCGATCCCACGCTTCGTGCCCTTGTACCGCTTGCACTTGCGCCGGTAGCCCGACCGCTTCACCGCCTCGCGCAGCACCTGGAGCGCGCTGCAGTCGTCGCGCAGCACCTGTCCGGTTGCCGTCCTGTCCCCCGCCCGCAGCGCGTTCTTCTCGCGGAGCTTCACGGGGTCCATCCCCAGCGCCTCGGCGACACGCTGGATGTGGACCTCGCTCGCGAACTGCGTCTGCGGCGCGCCGAAGCCGCGGAACGCGCCGTTCGGCGGCGTGTTGGTGAACATCGCCCGCGCGTC
>JBHELH010000007.1:0-18765 GCA_046263215.1 Gemmatimonadaceae bacterium
GATCACCAAATACCGGAACGGGAAGGAGGTCCCCGTCCGGGAGGTGGGGATCCGCCCGGGCGAGAAAATCGACGAGGTGCTGGTCAATGAGTACGAGATCCGCCGCGCGGTGGAGACGGACCAGTACTTCACGATACTCCCTGAATACTGCGGGGTCGTGCTGGACGTCGGCTACGAGGTGGGCTACGAGTACACCTCCGCGAACACTCGGCGCGTGACTGGGGCCACGGAGATCGGTGCCTTGCTCGACCGGATGGGGCAAGTCGAGTTTTTCACTTAGCGGCCGATGTCTCCGCCATGCCCCCCGGTATTCGTGGCCGGACACCGGGGGATGCTCGGCCACGTCGTCGCGCGCTACTTCGCCGAGCAGGGCCACGCCGTGCGCACCAGCGACGCGCGCTACACCGGCGCGCCTCGCGACGCGCTGATCGAGGCCATTTGCGCTTCCGACGCCCGGTGCGTGCTCAACTGCCTCGGCCGCGTCCCGCAGCGCGGCGCCGAGCCGGGAGACCTGGAGCGGAGCAACGCGCGGTTTCCCCTCCAGCTTGCGGCGCGCCTGCGGCCGGACCAGCTGTTGATCCACGCCAGTTCGGACGGCGTATTCGCCGGAACGCGGGGCGGCTACCGTGTGGACGAGGAGCCGGACGCGAAGGACGCCTACGGAGCGAGCAAGCGCGCAGCTGAGGGCGTTGCCGAGAGGCCGAACGCCGTGGTGGTTCGCTGCTCGATGGTGGGCCCAGACCCGATCGGCAGGCGCGGACTCCTCGCCTGGTTTCTGGCCCAACCGAGCGACGCGCCGGTACCCGGGGACACCAACCACTTCTGGAACGGCATCACGACGCTGGAGTGGGCCCGGATTGCGGAGGAACTGATCACGCGTTGGCTTGCCGGAGGCTCGCCCCCGCGGATTGAACAGCCGGGCACGGAAGTGATATCCAAGTATGACCTGCTGTGCGCGTTTCGCGACGTGTGGGCCACTAGTCACCGAGTTCACCCGGTCGTAGCGCCCCAGGGGCGCGATCTATCACTCGTCCCGACGAGCCACCGTGGCGAGATCACCGAACTGCTGCGAGGGCTCGCAGAGTGGTCGTCCGCTAGCAGGCCCATCTCGGTCCCGCGTGAGTGAGCGCCGAGCCTGCTGAGACGGGCCTTCTCTAGCGGACCCGGCGCGGGCTCCCGATACAACTCGACCGTTGCGCGGACTACGCGCGAGCCTCACCTTGGCCGGGCGCTGCAGCTCCAGGTTTTGCTCGGGACTGCGCGACAGGAATCCAGGAGAGGTCAATGGACGTGACGGCTTACTGCCCACTCGCGGCCCCGTTGGCTGCGCGCCTCCGCGGGGCGCGGACGGAGCTGACCGGTAGGTGGCTCGAGCGGATCGTCGACCGCGTGGCGCTCGACGCCAACTCCGTCTTCCCGACCGACGACCTGCTCGACCACATGCCGCTCCTCGTCCTGGGGATCGCGGACTACGTCGAGAACCCGGGCGACGTCATCTCCGCCGAGACGCCGGTTGTCGCCAGGGCGCGGGAGCTTGGGGCGCTCCGCCACACGCAAGGGTTCGGCGAGTACGAGATCCTCAAGGAGTACGAGATCCTCGGCGCCATCCTGTACAGCTTCCTCGCGCGCGAGGCACGCACGCTGGACGTTACCCCGACGCCCGAGGAGCTGCTCATCTGCTCGCAGCGGCTCTTCCAGGGCGTGTCGCTCGCGCAGCAGGCGACGATCACCCACTACCTCCAGCTCATGGGGGCACGGATCCACGAGCGCGAGGAGCGACTGCGTGCGTTCAACCGCGCGCTGACGCACGAGCTCCGCAACCGGATCGGCGCCGCCGTGGGCGCCGGTCAGCTCCTGGACCTGCCCACGCTATCGGAGGCGGAGCGGGCGACGCTCGTCGGCGTCGTCGTGCGGAACGTCGACAGCATGCGCATCGTGCTCGACAACCTTCTGGAGCTGACCCGGCTCGGTGGGGGTGACACGCGCCAGCAGCGACACGTGCTGCTGCCGCGCGCGGCGGCCGAAGCGACGCGGCAACTGCGCGAGATGGCGCGCTCGAAGCGCGTCACGATCCGGATCACCGGGGACCTGCCGGCCGTCGAGGTCAACGCCGCGGCCGTCGAGCTGGCGCTCACGAACCTGATCGCCAACGCCATCAAGTACGCTGATCCGGCGGCAGCCGATCGATGGGTCGAGGTGAGTGGCCGCATCGTGTGCAGAGACGCCGACTCGGTGCGCGAGGTCGTGGTCGAGGTGCGCGACAACGGGATCGGCGTGCCGGAGCCGGAGCGCGCACGCCTCTTCGAGCGCTTCTTCAGAGCGGCCAACGCAACCGCCACCGATGCCGAAGGCACCGGCCTTGGTCTGAGCATCGTCCGCGAGACGGTTCAATCGCTCGGCGGCCGCGTCTGGGCCGAGTTCCCCGACAAAGGCAGCGTGTTCGCGTTCGCGTTGCCCTGCCGGCGTGCGGCGGACGCCGCCGAGCTCCGCGCGCAGTCGAGCGAGGTAGTGGTGTCAGGAAGCGTGACTCAGTTCTAGTTCGTAGTTCGTCGCTCGCAGTTCGCAGCTCCACCGGACTGGCTTCATGGGGGTGCAACGCATGCGTGCGACCGTGTGCGAGATGCACGACGACGTCCCGTCGTTCGAGCGTGACTGGGAGCACCTCGTCGATCACGTTCGCCGAGAACGGAGCGACGTCGTGCTCCTCCCGGAAATGCCGTTCTCCCCTTGGTTCGCGAGTGCGCCCGCGTTCGACGCCGCCGCGTGGCGGCGCGCGGTCGACGCGCATGAGCGGTGGCTCACGCGACTTCGAGACTTGTCCCCAGCTACGGTCCTCGGCACGAGGCCGGTGGAGCAGAGCGGGCGTCGTCTCAACGAAGCGTTCGCCTGGAGCGCGAGCGGCTACCGAGGCATGCACGTCAAGGCATTCCTCCCGTGCGAGGAGGGATTCTGGGAATCGAGCTGGTACGAGGCCGGCGACGGCACCTTCGAGCCCGATGACGTGGCCGGGGCTCGCCTGGGATTCCAGATCTGCACCGAGCTCTGGTCCATGGGGCACGCTCAGCGGTATGGGCGTCGCGGCGTGCACATCATCGCGACCCCGCGCGCAACGAGCAGGACATCGGTCGACAAGTGGCTGGCCGGCGGGCGAGTCGCGGC
Source organism: Gemmatimonadaceae bacterium (assembly GCA_046263215.1). Taxonomy (GTDB): domain Bacteria; phylum Gemmatimonadota; class Gemmatimonadetes; order Gemmatimonadales; family Gemmatimonadaceae; genus JBHELH01. Next base: position 3,160 of record JBHELH010000007.1, read on the forward strand.
GATCGTCGCCGGCGCCTACTCGCTCTCGTCGAACCGCTCCAGCCCGGAGAACGGGCCCGACTTCGGCGGCGGCGGCTGGGTGATCGGTCCGGATGGCGATGTGCTCGCGGTGACCGATCGCGCCGATCCGATCCGAACGGTCGCCCTCGAGCTCACGATTGCGGAGCGAGCGAAAGGAACATACCCGCGCTACGCACTGCGCTGAGCAGCGCTATCTCATGAACAGGAAGTAGTCGTAAATGCTGCGCGCGATCTGAGCGATCGCTCGCTCGCGCGTTTCGACCGGTAGCGTCGACTCCTTGACGAAGACGACCGCGATGACGTGGCCCGCGTCTTCGGGCAAGGTGATGATGCCGACGTCGTTGGTGGTGCCTCCGATGGTGCCTGTCTTGTGCGCGACCGCCGTTTTCGGGGGGAGCAGGCCCTTGAGCCGTTCGGCGCCGGTAGTGCTCCGCGTCATTATGTCGACCAACAATGCACTGCTCTGGGAGCTGAGCCCGTCGCTGCGCCAGATCTTCTGGAGCAGGAGCGCCATGGCCTCCGGCGTCGCGGTGTCACGCGCATCCCGATCGAACGCGCGAGCCGCCGAGTCGGCGCCGGCCTTGGTCGGTCGGGCTGCCGCGCGCCAGTCATCACTGCCAGACGGCAGGCGCCAACCCGCCCAATCGGCGATCAGGTTCAGGGTCGCCCGGTCCACACTGATGCCGTCGACGCCGATAGTCCGCAGGCGCTGCGTGACGGCCTGCGCGCCGCCAGCCGTGCGGAGCATGATGTCCGTCGCCGTATTGTCGCTGATCAACAGCATCAGCTCCAGCAGATTGCGCACAGAGAGAATGACCCCGGGATCGTCGAGCAGCTCGGTGAGTGTGCCGCTGCCGGGATGGAGGTCGCCTGGCTTGAGGGTAATCATCGAATCGAGTCTCACCTCGCCACGATCGACCCGCGTCATCAACTGGTAGGCGATCGGCACCTTGTAGCTGCTCGCCATGGGAAAGCGTTCGCCGCGATTCAGGTAGACGGCGCGGCCCGATTCGAGGTGCACGGCGGCGACCCCCACCTGGCCACCGGAGAGAGGCGCGAGCCTCGCGATCTCGCGCTCGAGACGGCCGAGCGCGGCATCGGGTTGCTGTGCGAAGGCGGTCGATGCGAGTAGAAGAAGCGCGATGGATTTCATGTTTCCCTGTCAATGGTTAGGCAAGCAGAAGGAGAATCTGGTTGCGGAAACCGCCCGAAAGCGAGAAGGGTCACGGGGGTCGCGGACAGCCAGGCGCCCTTGCGCGCCCAGTTTTGTCACAACATTGTACCCATTCACCGTCCTGCGTCCCGCCTCCCCGAGCTCGCGTGCCTGCTGCTCGACCCAAGCGCACGTCCCAGCGTCAACGCGCCGGAGCGATCCCGCGCGGCGACTTGATCGACGACGCTCACGATCGCCTGCGCGGGCTCATCGTGGCCGGCCGGCTAGCACCCGGCGCCCCGATCATCGAGACCGAGGTCGCTGCCATGCTCGGCGTCAGGCGCGCCCATCTGCGCGTCGCCCTCCAGCGCCTCCAGCACGCCGGGCTCGTGATCTCCTCGCCTATCGGCACGTACTCGCGCAGCCGGGTCGCTCCGCTCACGCTTCCGGATGTCACGGAGCTGCTGGCACTGATCGGCGCTCTCGAGGGGATCGCCGCCCGGAACGCGGCCGGCCTGACCGCGCGTGAGCGCCGAGAGTTGACGGCGGAGCTGAGGCGCATCAACCGCGACCTGAGAGCAAGCTCGCGCGGCACGCCGATGGACTTCCACCGCCTCGACGGACAATTCCACGATCTCTACGTCACCCGCGGCGCCGGACCGCGGGTTCGCATGTTGTACGACACGATCAAGCCCCAGGCCGACCGGTACGTCCTCATGTACACCGCGCACGCTCTGTTCGACCAGCTTCCCGTCTCGGCCGGCGAGCACGACGCCATCATCGAGGCCATCGCCGGCGGCGACGCCGACGCGGCGCAGCGCGCCGCAGAGGCCAACTGGCTCAACGCTACCGCGCGCTTCGCGCGCTTCATCGAGATTGCCGGCGAGCGGGGTAACGGATCAGCATGAGCGTTCTCGTTGGAGTTATCGAATATCGGGTCCCGGTGCAACGCGGTTTCCCCAGCATTCCGGTCAACGGACGCGCCCCTGACGCGTCCCAGTTGCTCCCTTTCTTCGGAGTTGGGTTATGCGGTTAGCGAAACAGTTTGGCGTCGCGGCGGGCTTCCTGCTCGCGCTCACCGCGCCAGCAGTTGCGCAGGAAGTAGCTGGCGTAGTTGTGGATGCCCGAACGGGCCGGCCGTTCGAAGGCGCTCGGGTGGCTGTCCTGGGCCAGGCCATCACCGTCCGCACGAACGCCCAGGGTCGTTTCCGACTCGCCGGGCTCACCGGCGATTCAGTCAGGCTCAACGTGACGATGATCGGACACCGGCCCGTCAATCGGACGGTAGCCGTCGGACGTACCGACGTTCGGGTGGAGCTTCAAGTCCAGGCGGTGAATCTGGCCGAAGTTATCGTGACCGGAACCGCTGGCAGCGTCGAGAAGCGAACCTTGGGCAATCTGGTGTCGACGGTGCAGGCCGCTGACGTGCAGGCGATTGCGCCGGCGCCAGACGTCTCGAACCTCATCAACGGTCGCGCACCCGGCGTAGTCGTGGTTCCCGGCACCGGTCAGGTCGGGGCCGGCCCACGGATCCGCATTCGCGGCACGAACAGCTTCTCGCTCAGTGATCAGCCGCTGCTCTATGTCGACGGCGTGCGGATCAACAACGAAGTGGCGACCGGCATCGTGGTGCAGGCCTTCGGATCGGGCGTGGTGAGCCGCCTGAATGACTTCGACCCTGACAACATCGAATCCATCGAGATCATCAAAGGTCCGGCAGCCTCCACGCTCTACGGCACCGAGGCGGCCAACGGGGTGATCCAGATAATCACGAAGAAGGGAAGAACGGGAGACGCTCCCAGGGTAGCGGTGTCGATCCGTCAGGGAACCCAGTGGTTCATGGACCCGGAGGGCCGAATTCGCCAGCCGGTCAACCACGTCTGTCCGCCGGGTACCCCCGCGAATCAGCGCACGAGTTGTCCGCTCAAGGCGTGGAATCCGGTGCGGCAGGAGGACAGCCTGTTCAAGGCGGGGCTGGTCGATCGGCCGCTCTTCACCAACGGCTACATGATGGGGTACGGGATCAACGTGAGCGGCGGCACGAATGCGGTTCGGTACTTCAGCGGCGCGACGTTCGACCGCGACGAAGGCATCGAGCCCACCAACGATCAGCGCCGCTTCACCATGAACCTGAACCTGAGCCTCACGCCCAACGACAAGTGGGACTTGCAGACGACGCTCGCCGTCGTGAAAAGCAAGCTGAATCAAGCCTTCGAAGCGGGCGCCGGAGGGATCTGGTTCTCGACGATTTTCGGTGATCCGGCGCTGACGGAGCCGCGGACCGACGGCAGCCCCCACCCGAACCGCGGCTTTCTCTTTGGGCCGCCCGAGTATCAGTGGGGGTTCCGCCAGCCCAGCCAGACGATCAACCGCTTTACGGTGAGCATGACGTGGAACAACCGGCCGACCGCGTGGTTAAGCCACCGGCTGACTGCGGGCCTGGACCAAACCGACGAAGGCAGCGAGCAGCTCAATCGCTTTCTCAAGCCCGAGTGGGTCCAGTTCAATCCGGGCGTCGCGGCCCTGGGCTTCAAGTTCCACCAACGGCGGGCGGTTGCGTATACCACCCTCGACTACAACGCGAACGCCACGTTCCGACTCACGGACATCGTCGGCTCGACGTCGACCGTCGGAGCGCAATTCTACAGAAAGCGGCGCGAATTGGTGTCCGCAACCGGCGAGCAGTTTCCAGCTCCGGGTCTGGAGACGATCGCCGCCACCGCGATCAATCGCGGGTTCGATGACTTCGTCGAGAACACGACGGTCGGGGTGTTTGCTCAGCAGCAGATCTCCTGGAAGGACAGGTTGTTCCTGACCGGCGCGATTCGGGTGGACAACAACAGCGCCTTCGGCAAGGACTTCGACTTCGTTACGTATCCGAAACTGGGCGCCTCGTACGTGGTCACCGAGCGCGCGACGGGCAGGATCAACGCGCTCAGGCTTCGCGCGGCATACGGTCAGTCCGGCCAGCAGCCTGATGACTTCGCGGCGCTCCGCAGCTACCAAGCAGTCACGGGCGGGGACGGCGGGCCCGCGGTCATTCCGCAGTTCGTCGGCAATCCGTCGCTCAGGCCGGAGCGCAGTACGGAGATCGAACTCGGATTCGACGCCGGTCTTCTAAACGACCGCCTCGGGGCTGACTTCACCTTCTACCATGCCAAGACTCGGGATGCCATCCTCCAGAAGTCGCTGGCGCCCTCGACTGGCTTCCCAGGTCTCCAGTTCATCAACGCGGGCGCGATCAGGAACGTGGGGTTGGAGGCAAAGCTCAGCGCGACTCCGGTCCAGCGGCCGAACCTGGCTGTCGAATCGAGCCTCAGCTTCTCGCACAACAGCAATGAAGTGCTCGACCTGGGGGGCGTGGACAGCCTCGGCACCTTCGGGCCCAAGGTCGGGTTCCCGGTCGACGCGATCTTCCGGAAGAAGGTGATCAGCGCCCAGTACGATCCCGTCACCAAGCGAGCGATCAATGTGCTCTGCGCCGGCGGGCCGGACGGCAAGACCGGCCTCCCGTGCACGTCGCCAGCGGCGGGCGGAGTGTACTTGGGAGTTTGGGATCCGCGCTGGGAGGGGTCGTTCAGCAGCACCGTCACGGTGCGGGGCCGCCTCCGGTTGTACGGGCTGGTGGATTTCAAGCTCGGCAACCGGCACTTCGACAACAACCTGCGAGCACTCTGCCAAGTACTGCTGCGCTGCGACATGAACTTCAATCCACAGAACTACGACATACTGACCATCGCGGAGATGCAGAGCAATAACGTCGCGCAGAGCTGGGTGATCAACGACGCGAGCTTCACCAAGCTGCGCGAGCTGTCAGCCAGCTACAGCTTCCCGCGACACCACGCCCGCTGGTTGCGCGGTCGGGAAGCGACCCTCACGCTGTCGGCGCGGAATCTCCACACCTGGACCAAGTGGACCGGACTCGATCCGGAGGCGTACTTCGTGAGCAACCTCTTCACGCGGCTGGAACAGGACAACACGCCGCAGCTGGCGTCGTTCCAAGCAACTCTCAACATCACCTTCTGAGCCGTCGGACACGGAAGGAGACGATCATGCGTACCTCGTTCCGGTGGATTCGGAGGGTGTTGGTCCGTGGCGGCGTCTTGCTGCTGCCACTCGGCGGCCTCGCCGCGTGCGAGCGACTGCTCGAGGTGCAGGCGCCGAGCCGCGTGCTCGAGGAGAACCTGAACACGCCCGAGGCGGCCAAACTCCTGGTTGACGGCGCCCGCGCTGCTTTCGGGTGCGCTCTCCAGGCGTATATCAACGGCACCGCGCTGCTCACCGATGAGATGGAAGACACGCAATTGGCGGCGGCCGCATGGGACTGGGACCGACGCGGTTGGACGGGATCGTTGGGCCAGGCCTACGGCGAGTCGCCGTGTACGGCCTTTCAGATCTTTGGGGTTTACACCCCCCTCCAAACGGCGCGGTACGCGGCGGATGACGCGGCCAGGAAGCTGGAGAACTTCACTGATCAGCAGGTGGCGAATCGGGTGGCACTCCTCGCCCAAGCGAACCTCCTGGCGGGCTATAGTCGCATCCTTCTCGGTGAGGGATTCTGCGCGGCCGCGATCGACCTGGGTCCGCAGATGGAGCCCAGAGATTTCTTCACGGAGGCGGAAGCGCGGATCAGCGATGAGATCGCTCAGGGACAGCAGTCCAATCAAACGGCGATCGCCACCGCGGCGCAGCTGGGGCGCGCCCGAGCGAGGCTCAACCTCGCGCGGTTGCCGGGTCAGCCGGTGAACCTCACCAAGTACGCGGAGGCGAAGGCCGATGCCGAGCAGGTCCCGCCGACGTTCGTGTACAACATGCCCTACAACAGCGCCGCCGTATTCTCGCAGAACAACATCGTTCAGCGGAACCGGTTGTCGCTGCTCTACGGCGTGGCGCCCAACTATCGAAACCTGAACGATCCTCGGGTGAGCGTCACGAATTCCGGACTACGCGGCGCTGATGCGGTGAACACGGTGTGGTTCGCCAACAAGTACACCGCCCTGAATAGCCCTATTCCGCTGGCGAGGTACGCGGAAGCCCAGCTCATTGTTGCCGAAGCCGAGCTCGCCGCCGGAAATACCGGGGCCGCCATCGCCGTGCTCGACGCGCTGCGCGGACGAAGCGGCGTGGGGCTGCCGCCTTATAGCGGGCCCACCGACCCCGCAAGCGTCCAGGCGTTCCTGATCTCCGAGCGGTCCAAAGAATTGTTCCTCGAAGGACATCATTTCTGGGATATCAACCGGTTCAACTTGCCGCTCGATCCGCCGGCGGGGACGGCCTATCCCGGCAAGGGTGGGACGTATGCGGATCTTCGCTGCCTACCGCTGCCCGATATCGAGCGCATCAACAACCCGAACTTGTAGATCTTCGGGAAACTCAGCTGCGCGAGATCATTCTCCGCGCGCGCCCTACGCACGAAGAGTGACGGGGCGGAGAGATGATGACGAAAAGTGAGACGCGGGGGGCGGTCGGCGGTGTGAAGCTGGTGCGCGGGCCGCGGTGCGCCGGGCGCGCACTGCTCCTGGCATGGACGGTCGTTGGCTGCGCTTCGGGCAGCGCAGCCACGACGCCGCCGGCGGTCCCTGCGCCTGCCCCGACGACGGTATCGACTCGCGCGGACCGCGACTACGACCTGGTAATCCGGAATGGCCGCGTCCTCGACGGCGCCGGCAATCCCTGGATCCTCGCCGACGTCGCGATCAGCGGCGGGCGCTTCGCGCGGATCGGCAAGATCGACGGGCAGGGGCGGACGGAGATCGACGCCCGCGGCAAGTACGTCTCGCCGGGATGGATCGACATGATGGACCAGTCGGGCTCCATCCTCCCGCGCAACGGGCTCGCCGAGAACAAGCTGCGCATGGGCGTGACGACGGCGATCGGCGGCGAGGGCGGGACACCGGTCCCCGCGTCGCGGATTGGCGAGTACTTCGCGGGGATGGAGCGGCAAGGGATCAGCATCAACTTTGGCACGTACTTCAGTCAGACGCAGGCGCGCGTGGCGGTGCTCGGGATGTCGGCGCGCGCGCCGACGGCGTCGGAGCGCGAGCGGATGCGCGCGATCATGGACACCGCGATGCGTCAAGGCGCCATGGGGATGACCACGGCGCTCATCTACCCGCCGAGCAGCTACGCGACGACTGACGAGCTGGTGGAGGTGGCGAAAGCCGCGGCGCAGCACGGCGGCACGTACGCCAGCCACATTCGCGGCGAGGGAAAGGAGGTTGTGCAGGCGGTGCGCGAGGCGATCGAGGTCGGCGAGCGGGGCGGGCTGCCGGTGGAGATCTTCCACCTCAAAGTCGCGTACCGCCCGGGGTGGGGCATCCTGATGGATTCGGTGCGCCGCGTCGTGGAAGCGGCCCGTGCGCGCGGCGTGGACGTGGCGGCTGACATGTACGTCTACACGGCCGGCGGCACGGGGCTCGAGGCGACGATCCCGAGCTGGGCCCACGAAGGGGGCCGCGACTCGCTCCTGGCTCGCCTTGCGCGGCCGGCGGTGCGCGAGCGCCTCAAGCGCGAGCTCGAGGCGGGCTCACCGGGCTGGTGGAATATCGTCGAAGCAGCCGGCGGCTGGGAGCGCGTCGTGCTCGTGAACGCCCGCAACCCCGCGAATGCCCGTCATCAGAACAAGAACATCGCGCAGATCGGGCGCGAATTGGGCCGCGACCCGGCCGACGTCGCGTGGGATCTCGTCGCGCAGGGAAGCGGGCGCGTGATGGCGATCTACCACATGATGAGCGAGCAGGACATCGAGACCGCGCTCCGCTTCTCGTGGACGAGCATCGGCAGCGACGCCGGCGCGGTGTTGGAGCTCGGCACGACCGACGCGACGGGCCTTCCACACCCGCGCAGCTTCGGGAATCACGCGCGGGTAATCGCCCGCTACGTGAAGGACCGGCGCACGCTGTCGCTGGAGGAGGCTGTGCGCAAGATGACGTCCTGGCCCGCGACGCGGATGCGCCTTGCGAACCGCGGTACGATCAAGGAGGGCCACTGGGCGGACGTGACGATCTTCGACCTGGAGGCGCTCGACGACCGGGCGACCTACGAGCGCCCGATGCAGTTTCCAGCGGGGATCGAGTGGGTGATCGTGAACGGCGTGGTCACGATCGACAGAGGGCGGCACACCGGGGCGAGGCCGGGGAAGGTGCTGTACGGGCCGGGAAAGAAGGACACGCCATGAGGGTCCCTGTCCTCCCAGTCGCCGCGCTCATGGCCACAGCAAGCTGGCAGCCGGCGCGATCCCAGCAACCCGCGCCAGTCGACACGATCCAGGTCGATAGCATCATCCGAAGGCACGTCGCCGACAAGCACATCATCGGCGTCTCCGTCGGAATCATGCAGAACGGCAGGATCGTGTTCGCACGCGGTTACGGAGCGGCGGATCTCGAGACCAGGCAGCCCGTGACTGCACGCACGATGTTCCCCATCGGGTCGGTCACCAAGCAATTCACCTGCAGCGCCCTCCTGATCCTCGAACAGCGGGGAAAGCTGCGGCTCAGCGATCCGGTCGCGAAGTATTTCCCTCAGCTCACACGCGCCCGGGACATCACGCTCCTCGACCTCGGCGGACACCTGGCCGGCTACCGCGATTACTACCCACTCGATTACGTCACCCGCGAAATGGCCCAAGCGGTGCCGGCGGACACGATCATCATGCGCTACGCCACGCGCCCGCTCGATTTCGAGCCCCGGTCGCGCTACTCGTACAGCAATACGGGCTACCTCATCATGGGCCGCGTAGTCGAGAAGGTGAGCGGTGAGGCGTTCGGATCGTTCCTCGCGAGGCACATCTTCACTCCTCTGAGACTCACACGGACGGCATACGAGCCGGCGTGGAACGCGGCCGACATGGCGCGTGGGTATACGTCGTTCGGCTTCGCCCCGCCGATTGCGGCCGAGCCCGAGGGCGCGGGTTGGGCCGGCGCCGCCGGTGGGATCTGGTCGACGCCGACTGACCTGCTCACGTGGGACCTGAGCATCCTCAATCAGACGCTTCTCTCGCCTGCCTCGTACCGCACGCTTACCACGCCTCGACGCCTGACCGACGGTCGATCCAGCGGCTACGGATGTGGCGAAGGCGTGAACGACCGCGGGCAGGCGGTGACGTTCTCGCACGGCGGCGCCGTGAGCGGCTTCGTGGCGCAGAACACGATCGTGCCGAGCACACGGTCGGCGCTCGTGATCCTGTCGAACAGCGACTTCTCGCCGATCGGCGCGCTGCACCAGGACCTGCTCGCGAAGCTGCTGCCGACCGCCGACGTACCCGTCGTCCGCGGGCTGTCGGCGCTCGATGCGGCAAAGAAGTTCCTGTCCGAGCTGGAGCAGGGTCGAGTCGATCGCTCGACGATCTCGGCGGACTTCGACGCGTATCTCACGCCCGCCAAGGTCGCCGCCGCGCAGCGAGCGCTGAACGCCCTCGGCGCCGTCGCCAATGTTCAAGTGTCGGGCGTCCGCGAACGCGGCGGGATGCAGGTGGCCTCCATTCAATTCAACGTAGGGGCAACGGCCGCGCAGGGACTGATGTATCGGACGCCCGATGGCAAGATCGAGGAATTTCTCTTTTCACGCCGCTGAGACTCCGAGTGACCCGACTATCCGCTGTGCTCCACAGGCTGGTTGCCGTCACGACGCTGGCGGTTTCAGCGTCGACCGTCTCTGGTCAGGGCCCCGCGCGTCTGGATATCGTCCTCGTCGGCGGTCGTGTGCTCGACCCGGAGACGGGGCTCGACGCGGTGCGGAATATCGGAATCCGCCGCGGGCGGATCAGCCTCGTCGCGTCAGCGACGACGATCCCAGCGGCGCGAGACACAATCGACATCCGAGGACTCGTCGTCGCGCCGGGATTCATCGACCTGCACGCGCATGGGCAGGACTCCGTGAACTACGAGTTTCTTGCGCGTGACGGTGTCACCACGGCCCTCGAACTGGAGATCGGGACCTATCCCGTCGCGCCATGGTACGCCAAGCGTGACGGAAGGTCGCTCATCAACTTCGGGACCTCGGTGGGACATCCGGGCGCCAGGCGAGCCATGCTCGATGGTGACTCGACTGCCGAGGGGGCGGAGGTGCTGGCGAGCGCGGGACGGTCGGTGCGCGAGCCGATAGAGCGCGCTCGGCTCTCCGAGCTCGAGCGCCGCCTGGCGACGGGGATCCGCGAAGGCGCGCTCGGCATCGGAATGGGGATCAACTATACGCCCGCCGCCACGCGTGAGGAGATCCTTCGTGCCTTCTCCGTGGCGGCGCGGCAGGACGTGCCGGTGTTTGCTCACCTCCGTTCGGCCGGCCTCGCCGAGTCTGCGGGCGGTGTTGCCGGCCTGCAGGAGGTCATCGCCGACGCCGCGGCCACGGGTGCGGCGCTGCACGTGGTGCACGTGACAAGCATGGGGCTTGGCGCGACGCCGCTCCTGCTCGATCTCATCAACGGCGCACGCGAATCGGGGATGGACGTCACCACGGAGGCGTACCCCTACACTGCCGGGGCGACCTTTCTCCAGAGCGCGATCTTTGATCCCGGCTTCGAACAGCGGCTGGGAATCACCTACAGTGACATTCTCTGGCCGGCGACTGGTGAGCGGCTCACGGCTGAGACGTTCGCGAAATACCGCCAGCTGGGCGGACTCGCGGTCATCTTCATGATTCCTGAGGCTGCGGCCGACCAGGCTTATCGCGACCCACGTGTGATCGTCGCGAGCGATGGCGGGTTCACGATCGTCGACGGCAAGCCGGTAGGCCATCCTCGAGGCGCCGGAACTCATGCCCGCGTGCTCGGCCGCTTCGTGCGTGAACGGAAGGTCCTTTCGCTGATGGACGCGGTTCGGAAGATGACGCTTCTGCCAGCACAGCGGCTCGAGGTCGTTGACCGCGCCATGCGACGGAAAGGCCGCGTCCAAGCCGGTGCTGACGCGGACCTCACAGTCTTCGATCCCGCGCGCGTGATCGACCTCGCGACGTTCGAGAACCCGGCGCAATACTCGCGCGGGATCGTGCACGTGCTGGTGAACGGCACGTTTGTCGTGCGCAACGAGCGACTGGTGGGCGGCGTGGCCCCGGGCCGAGCGGTACGGCGGGCGCACAGCGCCAGCACGCCTCGGAGCCGACGCGGGCTGCCGCCGACCTAACAGCGACCTCACGCCGACCGCGACCAATGCCGATGCAGACTGCCGTTTGCGCTCGCGCCGCCGTGCGCGCCTCTGCCCTCGTCTTCCTCATCCTCGCCGCGCCCGTCTCGGCGCAGGCACCGCAGCCCGGCGCCGAAACGACCTATGTCCGCACGAACGTCATGATCGCGATGCGCGACGGCGTGCGGCTCAACACCGAGATCTTCGTCCCGAAGAACGCGCGCGAGCCGCTCCCGATCATGCTCCTCCGGACGCCGTACGGCGTCGGCCCCGGACGCATCCGCGCCGTCAACTCGCCGTACAAGGAGCTGCACGAGGACGGCTACATCTTCGTCTTCCAGGACATCCGCGGGCGCTACAAGTCAGAGGGCCAATTCGTCATGATGCGGCCGCCACGTATCCCGGACGATCCGCGCGCGGGTGCCCTCAGGGCAGTTGACGAGGCGAGCGACGCTTACGACACGATCGACTGGCTCGTCAAGCACGTACCGAACAACAACGGTCGCGTCGGCATCTTCGGCGTCTCCTACGACGGGTGGACGACGGCGATGGCGCTCCTCGACCCGCACCCAGCGTTCAAGGCCGCGTCGCCGCAGGCGTCGCCGTCGGACATGTGGATGGGCGACGACTTCCACCACAACGGCGCCTTCCGCCTGAGCTACGGCTTCGAGTACGCCGCGCGGATGGAGACGAGCAAGGAGCAGGCGGTCTTCGAGTTCGACACCTACGACACCTACGAGTGGTACCTGAAGCTCGGCCCCCTGTCGAACGTCAACGCCAAGTACCTGCGCGGGAAGATCCCGACGTGGAACGATTACGTCGCCCACCCGAACTACGACCGCTTCTGGCAGCGGCAGACGATCCTCAACTACCTCAACAAGCCGGTCACCGTGCCGACGCTCAACGTCGCCGGCTGGTGGGACCAGGAGGACTTCTACGGCCCGATCACGATCTACCGCGCGCTCGAGAAGCAGGACCGTGACAACCTGAACTTCTTCGTCGCCGGCCCGTGGAACCACGGCGGCTGGAACCGCCCCGAGGGGACCAAGCTCGGCAACGCCGACTTCGGCGGTCCGACGTCATTGTATTTCCGCGAACGCATCCAGGCGCCGTTCTTTCGCTGCTACCTGAAGAGCCGCTGCGACGGCAAGCAACCGGAAGCGATCACCTTCGAGCCCGGCGCCAACGAATGGCGAACCTGGGACAGCTGGCCACCACGCAGCGGGGTTGTGCGCAGGAAGCTGCACTTTCATGCAAACGGGCGGCTGTCATTTGACACGCCGGCTGCGGGCCTCGGGCTGCCGTTCGACCAGTACGTGTCAGATCCAGCGCGCCCGGTTCCATATCGTCAGCGCCCCATCGAGGCGACGTACGACCCGCGTGGCTCCGGGTGGGGCGCGTGGCTCACCGAGGACCAGCGCTTCGTCCACAACCGCCCCGACGTCTTAAGCTGGGAGACGGAGCCACTCACCGCGGACGTCACGATCGCCGGCGAAGTGATGGCCGAGCTCTTTGCCGCGACGACGGGCACCGACGCCGACTGGATCGTGAAGTTGATCGACGTCTACCCGCAGAATTGGCCGTCGGACCCGAAGATGGGCGGCTATCAGCTGATGGTTGCGAACGAGGTCTTCCGCGGACGCTTCCGCAACAGCTTCGAGCGGCCCAGCGCGATCGTGCCGAACCAGGTCACGCCGTACCGCTTCAGCCTGCACGACCAGAATTACCGGTTCAAGCGCGGGCACAAGATCATGGTCCAGGTGCAGAGCACCTGGTTCCCACTCATCGATCGGAACCCGCAAACGTTCGTGCCGAACATCTTCGAAGCGAAGGAATCGGACTTCCGTCCGGCGACGATGCGCGTGTATCGCTCGCCCGGGCAGGCGTCCGGAGTAACGATCCCCGTCGTGGAGCCGTTACGGCCTTAGGGCACGCGCTCGAGGCGGTCCCGCCAACGATCCCAACATCTCGTAGTCACCTGCCATGAACCAGCTGAAGACACTCGTCCTCCTCGCTGCCGCTGCCCCGATCGGTGCCGGGTCAGTCGCCGCCCAACAGCGCGAACCGTATCCGGGTTACGACGCGTACGTCAACGCCGCACTCGCGACTTGGAAGGTGCCGGGCGTAGGGATCGCGATCGTCCGCAACGACTCGATCATCTACGCGAAAGGCTATGGCGCGCGAGAGCTCGGGAAGAGCGATCCCGTTACCGAGCGGACGCTCTTCGCCATCGGCTCGTCGTCGAAGGCGTTCACTGCGGCGTCGATCGCGATGCTCGTCGACGAAGGGAAACTGCGGTGGGACGACGCGGCGACGAAGCATCTGCCGAACCTGCAACTCTACGACCCGTATGCGACGCGCGAGTTGTCGATCCGCGACCTTCTCAGCCACCGGAGCGGCCTCTCGCGCGGCGACCTGCTCTGGTACGGCTCAGAGCTCGACCGCGACGAGATCCTCCGCCGCGTGCGGTTCCTCCAGCCGACGTGGAGCTTCCGGTCGACGTTCGGCTACCAGAACCTCATGTACCTGGCGGCCGGGCAGGTGATCGCCCGCGTCGCCAACGCGATGTGGGACGACTTCGTTAGGCAGCGAATCTTCCAGCCGCTCGGCATGACGAGCAGCAATACGACGACCCGCGCGCTCGCGTCACAGCGTGACGTCGCGTCGCCGCACGCCGAGATCGACGATACGGTGCGCATCATCCCGTGGCGGAACATCGACAACATCGCACCGGCCGGGTCGATCAACTCCAACGTCGTCGACATGGCGCAGTGGGTGCGCCTCCAGCTCGGCAAAGGTAAGTACAACGGCCGGCAGCTGATCAGCTCCGCCCAGGTCGAGGAGATGCACTCGCCGCACACGATCATCCGGCAAGACGCGGCGTTCCGCATGCTCTTCCCCGGTGTCAACTTCTTCGAGTACGGGCTCGGGTGGTTCCTCCAGGACTACCGCGGCAAAAAGGTCGTGCAACACGGTGGCAACATCGACGGCATGAGCGCGCTCGTGACGATGATCCCCGAGGACAACTTCGGCATGGTGATCCTCACGAACATGAACGGGTCGGCGCTGCCGTCGGTGCTCATGTACAAGACGTTCGACCTGCACCTCAAAGCGCCGCCGAAGGACTGGAGCGCCGACCGCCGCAAGGCGTACGAGGGGCTGGTGCAGCAAGGGCGCGAGGCCCAGAAGCGGCTCGAGGCGCAACGGGTCAGCGGAACGAAGCCCTCGCTGCCGCTCGCGCAGTACGCCGGCACCTATGTCGACAGCATGTACGGGGAGGCGCACGTTCGTGACGAAGGCGGCAAGCTGATGCTCACCCGGGGTCCAGCTTTCGTGGCGGACTTGGAGCACTGGCACTTCGATACTTTCCGCGCGACGTGGCGAGCGCGCAATCTCGGGAAAACATTCGTCAGCTTCCGCCTCGGCGCGAGCGGCAAGGCGGAGGAGGCGGTGATGGACCTCGGCGGCGCGCCGACCGCGTTCAAGCGCCGCCCCGAGATGGCCGACACCACGGCCGGCGTGACGCTCGCTGCGGCCGAGCTGCGGAAGTACCTCGGGAACTTCCAGTCCGCAGCGCCGCCGGTCGCGATCACCGTCGAGGATGTCGGCGGCCGCCTTCGTCTGACGGTCCCCGGCCAGCCGGCCTACACAATGGTGCCGGTCACGCCGACACGCTTCAAGCTCGTGGGACCGAACGTCCCCGCCGGGTTCTTCTTGAGCTATACGATGAACGGGACCACCGTAAAGAGCGTGACGCTGGAGCAGCCAGCGCCGCGACCGCCGTTGACGTTGTTTCCGTCGAGATGACGAGGAGATTTCATGGACGTGACGGCATCTCAGAACGGCTCGTCGCGCCGACCGGCGCGCGCCGTTACCGCGATCGCTCCGGACGCAGCTTGTCGGAGCCCCCGAATGCTCGTGCGCTCCGCCTCCTGGATGAACCCGCCCAGTGCCTGCACGGCACGAGTGTGGGCGGGACGCTCCTGGAGGGTGAGCCCGCGGAGGACGGCTCGCTAGATCTCCTCGCGCAGGATCAGGAAGTCGCGACGCATTATGTCTTCCGTCCAGCCGAGCCGGTAGCGCTGCGCGCCGTGTAGCACGGCGATGACGCGCTGAATCTCCGATCCGTCGCGAATGAGGTCCGAGGGCTCGCCGCCGGATTGCTCGAGTGCGACGAGGGCCTGGGCGATGTCGGCGAGGAAGCTCGACGCATGGTCGTCGAGCTCCGCGTCGCTACAGTGCCGCGCGGGCGTTCGCGGGTCACCCCGCAGACGGTTGCGATACGCGTGAAGCACCTCGTGCATATCGGCGAGGATG
>JBHELH010000008.1:0-4557 GCA_046263215.1 Gemmatimonadaceae bacterium
CGTCTCGCCGCGCTGCAGGTCGCCCATCCGTGTCCGCCAAACCTGATTCCCCGACCGCACGTCGACGGCGACCGTGTGTCCGTCGAGCAGGTTGTAGAAGATCTTGCCGTCCGCGTACGCGGCACCCCGGTTGACGACGTCGCAGCACGCGAGGCCGACCGCAGCCTGCGCGTTCTCGGGGCGGAACTTCCACTTCAGCGGATAGCCCGGCGTCGCGAGGTCGAGAGCGTACGAGACGTTCGGGTACGGCGTCACGAGGTACATCGTGTTGTCGACGACGAGCGGCTGCCCCTCGTGCCCCCGCAGGACGCCAGTCGAGAACGTCCACGCGACGCGCAGCCGCCCCGCGTTCTCGGTGGTGATCTCCGCGAGCTCGCTGTAGCGCGAGTTCGAGTAGTCGCCACCCGGCATGTGCCACTCGCTCTGCGAGGTCGTGC
Organism: Gemmatimonadaceae bacterium; assembly: GCA_046263215.1. Lineage (GTDB taxonomy): Bacteria > Gemmatimonadota > Gemmatimonadetes > Gemmatimonadales > Gemmatimonadaceae > JBHELH01. The sequence continues at coordinate 438 of JBHELH010000008.1, forward strand.
GCGCGAACGCGACGCGAGCGCCGGAGACGACAGGGGCGCGCGTGGCGCTCGTGTCAGGCTGGGGCGATTCGGCGCGTTGGCATGCGCCGGCGAGGAGGAGCGTGAAGACCGCGCGCGCGACTGCGGACTGCGGACTGCGGACCAGGAGCGTCCCGAGGGAGGTAGTCCGCAGTCCGCAGTCCGCAGTCCTTCGGTGGGCCTTCATCGTCTCTCCGGCACGAGGTAATCGTGCGCCGCGATCACCCTCCACCGCCCGTCGCGGTAGAGCCACGTGTCGGTATAGCGGAAGCGGCGGTTGAAGGCGCCACTCGGTCCGCGCCCGCGCACGACGAGCCAGCCGGTGACGACGGCCGTATTGCCGTAGACGTACGCGCGCATGTCCTCGTTGCCCGCCGACTCCACGGTGTCCGATCCGGCAACGACCGACCGGATCAGCTCCTCCTTCGTCATCACCTGGTCGTTCTCCGTGTAGACGAACCGCGGCGCGAGCAGTCGGTCGAACGTCGTCCCGTCGCGGCGCACGAGCGCGCGCGTCCAGTCCTCCTCGAGGGCGAACAGCGTCCGCTCCACGGGCGACTCTGCTGTCCCGGGCTCCTTTCCCCGCCGCGCGATCGATTCCTGTGCATCGACCACCCCGACGCGAACGCCGCCGGCGACGAGGGCAACGCACGTCCAACGCAGCAGCACGCCAACCGACCAGACGACGCGTCTCATGTTACCTCCTGTCGGTGCGGGCGACGCCCGCGAGCTATGATCTATCAGTCGCCGCCTTCGGCGGCGACCCTATCAGCTATCGGTGCGGGCTACGCCCGCACGCTCTCCGCTCTCCGCTATCAGTAGCACGCAGGGCGGCCCTGAGGGCCACTCATAGGGTGCACGGCGTTCCGCGTTGCGGGAGGAGTCTCGTATTCAGTACAGTCGAAGCCCCGCCGCACAGCGATGGCGGGGCAGTCCCTAGTACTGATAGCTGATAGCTGAAGTACTGATAGCTGATAGCTGAAGTACTGATAGCTGATAGCAGCAGCGGACCGCTGAGCGGTCCGCTGCTTGCTACTCCTGTTTACCTCACCAGACCCGCCAATACAGCGAGCACATCAATGCACTTGCTTGGTCGACGCAGTCTTACGATCGTCTTCCTAATCGCCGGACTCCTCGGCACCCTCACCGCTGCGCGGTTCGACGCCGGTGGGTCCGCGACGGCGGCCGCAGCCGCGGCGCCATCGCTCCGCCTGACCGCCGACCTCTCGAAGCGTGAGCTCTACGTCGAGGAGAACGATGAAGTCGTGCTCACGTTCAAGGTCGCCGTCGGGCTTCCTCAGCACCCGACGCCCACCGGCAGCTTCCTCATCAGAAAGATCGTGTGGAATCCCGCCTGGATCCCACCCGACGAGAAGTGGGCTCGCCGCGAGCGGCCGAAGGCGCCGGAGGATCCGAGGAACCCGATGCGCCTCGTGAAGATCTTCTTCCGCCCACCCGACTACTTCATCCACGGCACGCCGTACGTCGGCAGCCTCGGCACGGCGGCGTCACACGGCTGTCTGCGCATGGACCCCGTCGACGCCGCGGAGGTCGCCCAGTACATCATGGAACACGGCGGCCAGCCCCGCGACGAGAATTGGTTCTGGCGCGTGATCCACGCGCGCAGCGAGACGAAAACGGTCCACCTCCGGAATCCGGTTCCGATGACGATTGTGCCGTGAGCGCGTGCTTCGCGCAACTACACCCACCGGCGGACGGTACGGCGGTAGCTGGCGTAGTCCTCTCCAAACTTCCGCTCCAGATACCGCTCCTCGCGCGCGACCACGCCGTAGCGGATGACTATCAGCGCGGGGATGACCATCGCGAGTATCCAGCCGCTTGCCGCCCATAGCCCGACGCCCAGCTGCACGAGCGTGAACGCGATGTAGATCGGATTCCGCGTGAACCCGAACGGTCCTGACGTGACGATCGCCGTCGTCGGCTCGTGGGGTTTCGGCGACGTTTGCGTGCGGGCGAACTCGCGCACCGCCCACGCGAGGAGCACGATCGCAGCGCCGATTAGCAGTGCGCCAAGCACCGCGCCCCACCGCGCCGTGGGGATCCTCCACCGCCACACCCGCTCCAGCACGGCACCCGCGACGATCGCGGCGAGGTAGATGAGCGGCGGCGGCGCGACAACGCCCGCCGTGTCTGCGTCGGCTGCCATTGCGCTGAGCCTGTGCGACACAACCACCAAACACAAGCCCGGCCCGCATTCGCGGGCCGGGCAGTCCAAACTACTGATAGCTGATAGCTGATAGCGTGCGGGCGTAGCCCGCACCGATAGCTGATAGCCGATAGCCGCGGCGCGCGCTGCGCGCCGCTAGTACCCCAATCTCACGTTGATCTGCACCCTCAATGGGCTCGGCGCCCGCTCGATGATGATACGGTCCGGGGATGGCCGCACGACCATGTACATGATCGGACCTTTGCCGCGGCCACGGCCCATGTTCCCGCGCCGATAATAGACGACTCGCACATCGCCCCGTCGCTCGACGCGCACAAGGTCGTAGCCCTGCTCGCGCAGCACGACCCGCGTGACCTCCACGGCTTCGTCACTCGTGTGGAGCTTCCTGCCCTTGTGCGGCTTGGCGTGCCCCTGCTGGACAACGATGACACGTTCCTGCTCGTCGTGCTTGCCCTTGCCTTTGCCTTGGGCCTGCGCGTCCGTCGCAAATGCGGCGGCGGCCAGGGGCAGCAGCAGGTGGATCGCGCGAAACACGGACATGGAGCCTCCCGGAGAACGTTGGTCGGAGCGCCTCGCTCCTTACCGTCCAGACTCCTCCGGGTTATCGCGCGTAACGTCGAGCTCGCTAATCGCCGTCGGTGACTGTTCTACTACCGGCGACTGTTCGGCTGCCAGCTGCGCTTCGGCCCGGACGGCGCGCGTCGATCCAGCCCGCGCCCGTCGCTCCGTGACACCGGACTCCGTGCCCCAGCGGCGTGAGAGCCATAAACCCGCAGCCCCAAGCGGCAGGCCCAAGAACGCTCCCGCCACCCCGTTCGCCAGCCCGGTCCACGCCGTCGACGCCAAGGACACCGGCAGCCCGCTCGGCAGGAACGGCCACACGAGGACGACCCCGAGCAGGTTCGACCCCACGATCGCGGCGAGCACCTGCGCCGCGGTCACCCAGACGTCCGTCTGCCGCCGCCGCACCGCGAAGATGACGAGCACGACGAATCCCGCCGTGAACAGGATGCGCGACAACTCCATCGCACCCGGATTCCGCCGCAGCTGCGCGAATAGCCGCACCCCCTGGAACAGCCCGAGAACGACGACCGCACCCGCCACGAACAGCGGGCCGGGAATCTGGTCGATCAGCGAAATGAGGCGCCGGCGCATGCAAGGGGTGGCGGCAATAAGTGTGCGCTGCTCGCCAGGCTCTCAGCTACGAGCCAGCAGCTAGCACGGACTACCCGGCCGCGCTGCGCGCGGGCGCGGCTTTGACGGCACTTGATATGCGGCTCCTCCCGCCACTCGTAACGCTCCTTATCATACCAGCGGCCCGCGGGCCGCCGTCCCCTGCTACTGATAGCTGATAGCGTGCGGGCGTAGCCCGCACCGATAGCTCATAGCGTCGCGCGCGAAGTGCGCGACATTTGTCCAACCACACGCGGTGATGCCGACCATGAGACCACGGGCACTGTACCTCGCCGCCGCCGTCGTCGGCCTGTCGGCCGGTGGCGCGACCAGCGCACGCGCACAGAACGGTGCGCAGCTCCTCGACTCGATCACGCTCGGCAGCTTCCGATGGCGCCCGATCGGGCCCGCGAACATGGCGGGCCGCATCACCGACGTCGAAGGTATCCCGTCTCCGTCGAAGACCTTCTACTTCGCCGCGGCGACCGGAGGCATCTGGAAGACCACCAACGCCGGCATCACCTTCCGCCCCGTCTTCGACAACGAGCGCGTCATCTCCATGGGCGATCTCGCCATCGCGCCGTCCGACACGAACCAGGTCTGGGCCGGCACCGGCGAGGAAGACTCGCGCAACTCCATCTCGCCCGGCGGCGGGATCTACAAGTCGACCGACGGCGGGCGCACGTGGCGACTCATGGGGCTCGAGAAGACCGAGCACATCGGGCGCATCGTCGTCCACCC
>JBHELH010000009.1:0-4617 GCA_046263215.1 Gemmatimonadaceae bacterium
GGGCGGGCCGTGGCGCGCGGCGGGCTGCGTCAGGTGACGCGTGTTCCGGTGTGGCTCCGTCCGGCGGCCGCCGCGGCGGCGCTCGTCGTCATCACGGCTGGCGTGACGTACTTTGCGACGCGCGAGGCCCTTCTGTCGGACACCCAGATCGCGGCACAGCCCGTCGACAGCGCGGCGCTCGATCCGCAGAAGATGGTGGCCGCGGCGTTCGATTCGGCGCGGCGAGAGGATAGTATCGGGACGCGTGTCGCCCTGGTTGATCCGAGGGATCCCTCGGGTGATCGCGCACCACGCACTACGGGCCGCGTACCGGGCCCCGACCGCGTACCAGCCAGCGTTGTTTCGGATCCTACCCCCGTCGCCGCCGCCCTCGAGAACGTCTACGGCCGCGAGATCGCGCGCCTGTGGCGCATCGTCGACGAGCGGCGGGCGCAGCTCGACACTGCCACGGTCGGAGTGCTCGAGCGCAACCTGAACATCATCGATCAGGCGATCCGAGAGAGCCGGGCCGCGTTGGCCCGTGACCCCGCGAGCGCCTTCCTGAACGAACAACTCAGCAACGTGCTCGAGCAGAAGGTCGAGCTGCTGCGGGCGGCCGCGCTGCTGCCTGCGCGCTCCTGACCGCGCTCGTGAAGGGCATACGGCAATGATCAGGCGACCACGCCTTTCCAGATATGTGATCGCCGGGGCGCTCCTCGCCGCCGCGGCGCCGCCGGCCGCGGGGCAACGCGGGCGCGAGGAGTACGAATCGCGAATCGACACGACGATCGCGTTCTCGCGCACCGGCACCGTCGAGCTGCAGGCCCACGGCGGGGACATCATCGTCAGCGGGTGGAATCGTGACCAGGTGCGCATCCGCGCGACGAGCGAGCGGAGCGCGCTGCGGCTCGACGCGTCGTCGTCGCTCGTCAGCCTCGGCCTCCGTTCCGGGGCGAGCCGCTCGGGGGATACGCGCTTCGAGGTGACCGTCCCGGTCGGCGCGCGCGTCCGCGCGAACAGCACGTCGGGCGACATCCGAATCGGCGGCTCGCGCGGCGAGGTTGAGGCTCGCACGCAGCGCGGCGACATTGTCGTCGAGGAGGCGTCGCGCGTCGAGATCACCGCCTTCTCCGGCGACGTCGAGGCGACGGCGGTCGCGGGCGACCTCCGCATCAACGCGCTGAACGGCGACATCCGCGTTAGAGGCGTGACGGGCGAGGTCGAGGTGAAGACGGTGAGTGGCGAGATCGCCGTGCGCGACGCGCGGTCGAAGCTCGTGCGCCTCAACTCGACGAGCGGCGACATCACCTTCGACGGCACGATCGACGCGGCGGGCCGTTATGAGCTCCAGACGCACTCCGGTGACGTCGACCTGACGCTGCCGGCGAACGTGGGCGCGCGGCTCACGGTGGCGACGTTCAGCGGCGGCGTCGAAAGCGACTTTCCGATGGTCCTCGAGCCTACCGGGCAGGGGGAAGAGGGGACGCACGGCAGGCGGTTCACGTTCAAGCTCGGCAGCGGCGGCGGCGGGCGCATCACCGCGGAGAGCTTCAGCGGCGACATCAACATCAGGAATCGGGGCAGCCCGCCCAGAGGACCTGGCGGCGGCGAGGGAGAGCGGTGATGAGCATTGCGACGACTGCGAGCACCGGGCTGCCGGCAACTGCGACGACGGGCTCCATCCGAACTGTGCTCGGTCGCGTGCTGCTGACACTCATCGTGTGCGCAGTAGCCGGCGTCGCCGCGCCTTCGAGCGCCCTCGCGCAGGAGCGCGGCGCCCGTGACTTCCGCTGGTCGAAGACGCTACCCGCCGGGCAGTGGGTACGCATCCACAATATCAGCGGCGACGTGACCGTCACCGCGACCGACGGTGACGGGGTCGAGGTCGTCGGGATCCGCCGCGGCGGCGGCGGTTACGACGAGGACGACGTCCGGGTCGACGTGCACGAGGGACACGACGGGGTGACGATCTGCGCGCTGTGGGGGGAGGAATCGTGGTGCGACGATCGGGGATCGCACATCGAGTCGCACCGCGACGGCCGGCGCCGCCGCGGCAGCATCGACTTTCAGGTGCGCCTGCCGCGCCGGCTCAAGCTCTCCGCCAACTCGGTGAGTGGTGACGTCGAAGTGAACGGCGCCGGCGACGAGGTGCGCGCCCGCTCCGTGAGCGGCGACGTCAACCTCGAGCGCCTGCGGGTGCCGTCGGTCACCGCCGCGTCGGTGAGTGGAGACGTCGAGGTTCAGATCGACGCTCTCACGGGCGGTGGCGCCTTGCGCTTTACATCGGTCAGCGGCAACGTCTCGCTACAGCTCCCGCGCTCGCTTGACGCGGACGTGACCCTGAGGACCGTCAGCGGGGAGCTCGAGAGCGACTTCCAGCTCACGCTCCAGGGCGGGATGAGTCGGCGCAATCTCAATGGGCGGATTGGGCGGGGGGGGAGGGACTTGGTGCTGACGACGGTGAGTGGAGATGTGAGGCTCAGGGCGCGGTAGGGCAGACGAGTTCCCAGTTCCAAGTTCCCAGTTCCCCGAGAACGCCTTTTCAGTTGGAACTCGGATCTCGGAACTGGGAACCCTACAGGACAAACAATGACGCAGAGATTGGTTTTCGCTATCGCGGCGCTTGCTGCGCTCACGACTCCCGCCCTCGCCCAAGAGCCCTCTCGCGAGCGCGACGCATTCAACTGGTCCGGTCGCGTTCCCCCCGGGCGGTGGATCTACGTCCGGAACCTCAACGGCGAGATCCGGGTCGAGCCGACGACCGGTGATCAGGTGCAGGTGACTGCCGTCAAGACCTGGCGCCGCGGCGACCCCGCGGACGTGCGGATCGAGGTCAAGAAGTACGGGCCGGGCGAGCAGGACGTCGTCATCTGCGCGCTGTGGAGCGAGGACTCGTACTGCGACGAGAGCGGGTACCGCCATCGCAGCAGGTCCGGGTCCAACCGGCGCGACAACGACGTGAACGTCGAGTTCCGCGTGCGTGTGCCGCGCGGGGTGAAGATCGGGGCGGGCTCCGTCAACGGTTCGGTGACCGTCGAGGGCGCGACGTCCGAGGTCAAGGTGGGCACGGTCAACGGCAGCGTCGAGGCGACGTCAACGGGCGGGCCGGTCGAGGCGTCCACGGTCAACGGAAGCGTCCTCGCGCGCATGGGCCGTCTGACCGGGACCGAGGACCTGAACTACTCGACCGTCAACGGTAGTATTCACGTGGAGTTCGACGGCAACCTGACGGACGCCGACGTCGAGATGAGCACGGTCAACGGCCGCTTCGAGATCAACTTCCCGATCACGATCCAGGGGCGGCTCAACCCGCGTCATCTGCGCACGCGGTTCGGGAACGGCGGTCGCCGGATCAAGCTCACCACGGTCAACGGCAACGTCGAGCTCCGGAAGCGCGGCGGCTGACCGCCGAAACACCGGCGCGCCGTGGACGTAGGGTCCGCGAGTCTCTCTCGGAGGCCGGTGCGCATGCAGATCCGTCGCTTGGCCGGCGCGGCGCTCCTCGCGGGCGCCGCGCTTGCAGTTGGCGCGTGCCGCCGCGACGCACGCGAGCGCCCCAACGCCTTCAGCTGGGGCGACGAGCTCGCCCCAGGCAGCACGGTCCACGTTCGGACGATGAACGGCAACGTGACTGTGCGCGGCACTGCCGAGCGTCGCGCGCACGTGCAGGGCATCAAGCGCTGGCATCGCGGCCGCGAGCGCGACGTTCGCTTCGTCGTCACGCGCAGCGGTGACGACGTCCACCTGTGCGCGATCTGGGTCCGGCACGGCGGGCGGTGCGGCGACGAGCGCTACGGGCCGCGGCCGCCGCGATTGCTCGCGATGTTCAGCCTCTTCCGCCGCCGCACCGACATGAGCGCGTCGTTCGAGATCATGCTGCCGTCCGGCGTACGGGTAGACGCGTCGACGGTGAATGGCCGCGTCGTCGTGACGGAAGCGGGCGGCGACGTGAAGGCGGAGACGGTCAACGGCGACATCCGCGCCTCGACGATGGGAGGCGCCCTCGCGCTGACCACGGTCAACGGGAGCATCCGCGCGCGCGCGGCGTCGCTGGCCAAGGACGCGGCGGTGCGTCTCGAGACGGTCAACGGGTCCGTGAGGGCCGAGTTGCCGCCGTCAGTCGACGCTGACGTACACCTCGTGACAGTCAACGGGAAGATCACGACGGACTTCCCGCTCGCCGTACGAGGAGCGATGTCGTCGCGCGAGGTTCGCGGAATGCTCGGCGAAGGAGGTCGCCCGATCGAGCTCAAGACGGTCAATGGATCGGTCGAGCTCAGGCAGACGGGGAGCGGGGGTCCTATCCCCTAGCACCTACGGTCGCTCCGCACCCAACAGCCCGAGCCGCAGCGCCAGCTTCACGTAATCCGACCTGTGCGCCAGCCCGAGCTTCTCGTTGATCCGCTGTTTGTACGTATCCACAGTCTTCGGGCTGATGAACAGCCGCTCGCCGATTTGCGGAGCCGTGTAACCCTCGGCCGTCAGCCGCAGGACGTCCCGCTCCCGTGCCGTCAATCTCTCGAAGCGGGCGCGCTCCGACGCGTGCTCGTCCTTGCGCCTGACGTCGCGCGCGAGAACGCGAGCCGCTTCCGGCCGTACGTAGACCTCACCGCGCGCGACGGTGCGTACTGCCTCGAC
>JBHELH010000010.1:0-3170 GCA_046263215.1 Gemmatimonadaceae bacterium
CGGCGTCCGGAGGGCACCTCCAGAACATCTTCTACGAGGCGCCCAAGCGCTTCATCGGAGCCGACACATGGCCCAGCTGATCGAGCGTGACCGGGCTCGACGGGTCGGGGAAGACCACGCAGGCCGAGGAGATCGGCGCGCGGCTCGAGCCCGACGGCGGGTTGTCTTCGTCTCGGCGAGCTGGGGCCCTTCCCCTTCAACACCGCCCTCGCGTGGCGCGCACTGTTCACGAACCCTCCGACGCGGAGACGTACGTCGGGACGGCTTGGTCGCGAGCGGGCCCGACGCGCGCCTCAGCTGCGAGCTCATAGCGGTTAGCCCGGGGGGCTCCGCGCAGCCAGCGGTGGCCGCCCCGCACGCCATGTTCGCCTGGGGTCCTCCGGCGACACCCGGAAGGGCGGTAGGGGCCGCGCAGCGGCGCTTGTCCCCTCCTCGTCCCGGGTGCGAGACGGCCTCGATGGAGCCCTCGGCCGGAGGAGAAGACGCCTATGAGCGCTACGCACTTCCTCGAGCTCGTCCGCTACGACGGCGCCGACGGGCCACGCGCCCTCGTGGCGCGATCTTGGGGCGGGGACATGAGTTGAGACGCCGGTGGGGTGAGCGGAAACTGGTCATCATAGGTGCGCGCGGCTAGCTTGAGAGCAGGAAGCCGGGACCGACACGCCTCCTTGCCACACCCGTCTTGCAGGGCGCTCGAAGGCAGACGAGGAGCAGCAATGGCCGCCAGCCGGCCCAGTCCTTACTGGGTGTGCTGATCGGGAACATTCCCGTCAGCGCGGCGGCCGCGGCGGTCGCCAAGAGCAGCGCTCCTCCGGACCTCGACAAGATCGAGATCTACTCCCGCGTGTTCGCCCTGTTCACGCCCTGGGTTCTCCTGTTCGGGACAGTCGCCTACACGATCTTTTCGGAGTCGCGTCCGCAGAGCTCGGGCTACGGCTACTTGGCCGGTCCACTCCGGCGCCCGCGCCCACGTCCAGCCCGGAGCCCTCGCCGCTCGACGAAGAGTGGGACCGATCGTTGACATACCGGAGTGGAGACAGGGTGAACTTCCGCGGGTCCCTGTACGCCGTCAGGCACGGACGTGCCTCGGCGAGGGGCGTTCCTCCGCCGAACGACAGCGCGAACTGGCAGCGCGTGTAGCCCCCGCGATGTGCGCGCGCCCGGCCGCCCGGTTGCGGCGTGTACTCGCACGCGTCCGCATCGTTCCGAGCCATGCCGTGGGCAAGTCGTAGCGCTTGGCTTCGTACCACGAGCGCTTATCCGTGGCCGGGGGTACCCGCCCGTTGCGACACGCACGGCGGCATGCCCTGCTGCCGCTTCACGCGCGAGGGTGTCGCACAGACCGTTGATTGCGGACGGTGCGCGCTGCGCCCGCTCCGCGGTGATGTTCGCCGCGCGGATGTTCATCGGTTGAGCTATAGCGGCGGCGGCCAGGCCACCTCGCCGTCAGGCGGGCGAGAGTTGGTGCTGGTGGAGCTTCAGCAGGTTGTGCGTCGCCGTCAGGAGCCGCCATTCCGACCTGACGGCCGATCTGCCGCGACGTAAGAAGCGGTTCGCGCGGCGGTTTGACTTGACCTGCCCGAAGACGGGCTCGACGGTGCCCTGTCGTCTCAGGTAGAGCTCCTTGCCCCAGTCGGTCGCGAGCACCCTGCGGGTGAAGTCATAGAGGCCGCCGCGACGACCCGGCCGCGGTTCTTTGCGGCTGTCCGCGTCGGGGGCGATCAGCGTCTGGATCCCCTCGCTGACGATCGCCTCGATCGCGTCGTTTCTCCAGTAGCCGGCGTCGGCCAAGACGACTCCGGGCTTCGCGCTGACGCCCGCGGACTTCAGCTCGTCGCGCGCGTTCTCGACCATCGGCTCGAGGTTTGCGGTGTCGAGCGACTCGGTCGAGATCTCGGCGGCGACCACGATCTGCTCGGGCGTGACAGCTGCCTGGGCGTTGTAGCCCTGCACCCAGCCGCGCGTCGTCTTTAGGTTGCGCGAGTCGGGATCGGTCACGTTGATCTTCCCCGCGGGTTTCTCGGGTAGCGGATAGGGCTTGATGTTCGCGCGTGCGCCGACCATCCGCCGCGAACCGTCTGAGGCGATCCCGCGCGCGTGCCAGGCCGCGTGTTCAGCGACGACGCGGCGCTCGAGCCGCCAATCCTGCTCGAGGCGCGCCTTGCACTCCGAAAGCCGCTCGGTCCGCTTCCGCGGGACCTTCTTCGCCTCGGCGGCGCGCTCTGCCTCGAGCGCCTGCTTTGCCTCGCGCAGCCACTTGCGTCGATCGCCTGCCGTGCGCAGGCCCTCCGGCAGCTCGTCGCCGCGTGCCTCGCCGTAGAGCTCGTCCTCGGCTCGGTCGATCCGGCCCGCCTCCTCGACGATCTCCTTCGCGATCTGCTCGTAGCTGCGGTTCGCGTGATGGGTCGCGGCCGCCGCGATCTTCGTGCCGTCGATCGCAACGATCCCGACCTTGACGAGCCCGGCACGGGCGCACAGCGAGAGCACGCCCGAGAAGAGCTCTGAGATCGCCTGCTCGTGGCGGGCGCGAAAGCGCGCGATCGTCGCGTGGTCGGGGATCTGGTTTGCGGTGATGACGCGGAAGGCGACGTCCTCTGAGCAGTGGCGCTCGATCCCGCGCGCCGAGCGCACGCCGACCGAGTAGGCGTAGAGCAGCAGCGCAACCATCATCTGCGGATCGTGCGCCGCGGCACCCCAGCCGTCAGCGCGATAGGCGCCATAGAACTCATCTAGATCGAGCGTCGCTACCGAGTCGAGCACGAACCACGCGAGGTGGTCCTCAGGCAACCACTCTCTGAGGCTCGGCGGCAACAGCAGCTCCTGATCGCGATCGCACGGAAGGAAGTTCTGGGCCACTGCTCACCTCGCCTCGGGGACGACTCAATGGTCCCGATCAGGCCGGACGAAAACCCGTCACAAGCAGCCGGTTTATGCGACACCCTCCGCGCAAAGCGGCAGTGACCCCTTCCTCCGGGACGATTTCGACGAACCGCGCGTCAACCACGTCGGAGTCGGCGGCGGACGTCCCGCGCGCGGCCGACGCGTCCGCGGAGTCAGGACCAGTCGGCAGGACCCGCCGGGGCGCTTATCGAAGTGCTCGACCGGCCGGTCATCCCGTCCCGCGGTAGCCACACGGCAAGCGCGTCGGGGCCGGTCAGCCGGGCGAACAC
>JBHELH010000011.1:0-9087 GCA_046263215.1 Gemmatimonadaceae bacterium
GTCGAGGCGAACACGGCGGGCGTGCCGCTCAGTCAGGTGACGGCGGGCATCAATGCGAAGATCGACTCACTCAATTTCCCGCCGAGCATCCGCGTGACGCAGGGCGGCGAGGTCGAGAGTCAGGCCGAGGTCTTCGGCAACATCCTCATCGCGCTGTTCACGGCCGTGATGCTGATGTACCTGATCCTTGTCGTGCAGTTCGGGTCGTTCATGGACCCGCTGGCGATCCTCGTTTCGGTGCCGCTGTCGATGATCGGCGTGATGATCGCGCTCGCGCTGACCGGGAATACGCTCAACATCATGAGCATGATCGGCATCATCCTGCTCGCCGGCATCGTGGCGAAGAACGCGATCCTGCTCATCGACTTCGCGAAGTGGTCTCGCGAGGAGCAGGGGCTCCCGCTGCGCGAGGCGCTGATCGAAGCCGGCGCGATCCGTCTTCGACCGATCCTGATGACGACGTTCGCGCTCATCGCCGGCATGATTCCGGTGGCGCTGGGTCGCGGCGAAGGCTCGCAGTTCCGCGCGCCGATGGGCATCGCGGTCATCGGCGGTGTCATCACGTCGACCGTACTGACGCTGCTCGTGATCCCGACGGTCTACGAGATCATGGACTCGTGGCGGTCGCGGCTCTCGCGCCTCGTGGGCCTGAAGCCGCCACACACGGCGGAGCACCAAGTAATGGGGGTGCCGGCGGCGGCGGCGGGAGACTAGGAGGACTGCGTTCGACTGCGGACTGCGGACTGCGGACTCACGCCCTCGGGAGGCCCCTAACCCGCTGCTCGAAGCACCCCGGGGATTCTAGTCCGCAGTGCGCAGTCCGCAGTCGTATATTCCCCCCATGATCGTCTATCTTAACGGCTCTTATGTCCCCTCTGAGGACGCCCAGCTCTCCGCCCTCGACCGCGGGTTCATTTTCGGCGACGGGGTCTACGAGGTCTGGCGGGCCGTCAATGGGCGGCTCTTCGAGGCGGAGCGGCACCGCGAGCGGCTGGAGCGCGGCCTCCGCGACCTACGCATCGGTCCGCCGGACGGCGCGGACGCCGACGGGCTGCGCACGATCGCCGAGCAGCTGCTTCGCGAGAACGACCTGCTCGACGGGCACGCGACCTTCTACGTGCAGGTGACGCGCGGCACCGCGCCGCGCACGCACCAGTTCCCTCCCGCCGGCACGCGGCCGACGGTGTTCGCGTACGCCGCACCGCTCAAGTCGCTCGAGCAGGAGCGGCGCAACGGCGTCCGCGCGATCACGCAGCCCGACGTGCGATGGCTGCGCTGCAACATCAAGACGGTTCAGCTCCTCCCCAACGTCCTCGCCAAGCAGGCGGCGGTCGAAGCCGGCGCGTTCGAGGCGATCTTCGTCCGCGACGGCATCGCGATGGAGGGGACGCACTCGAACCTCTTCGCGGTCCTGAATGGCGAGCTGCGCACGCACCCGACAAACCACCTGATCCTACCCGGCGTCACGCGCGATGTCGTGCTGGAGCTGGCACGCGAGCTCGGGATCCCGTGGCGCGAGCAGCCGGTTACCGAGGCCGAGCTCCGGTGGGTGGAGGAGCTCTTCTTCACCGGGACGACGACCGACGTTCTACCGGTGGTGAACGTGGACGACTTCGAGATCGGGGACGGAAAACCCGGACCGATCGCTGGCGCACTCTACGAGGGGTTGGTCGGACGGATGGAAGCGGTGGGGGCGGGGGTGTAGGATCGGGCGGAAGGGCGAGGGCGTTTCCGGGAAGAGCGGGGAAGAGCGCGGAACGGCGCGCACGCGGATGGCCGCGGATCGACGAAGGGCGATGGCGCGGATGGTCCCTCGGCTCGACGACACTCCGCACCTCAACGAGCCGGGACGACGCCTCGGCTACACCGCCGGGAAGCCACTCTCGCTTGCTGTGTCATCCCGCAGGAGCGAGCGAAGCGAGCGAGTGTCGGGATCTACTACGTGTGCCGCGTGGCCAGTCACGCCTCAGTGGAAGTAGATCCCCACCGGCCCCTCGGGCCTGCGGGATGACAGAGACGGCGCGCCGGGGCGTCCCCGGGGGTGTAGCCAAGGCCTTCTCTCGGGCCGCGCGGAGCCCGGCCCGTCCGCGGAGCCATCCGCGGCCATCGCGGTTCCTCCGCGGCCATCCGCGTGCGCGCTCTTCCCCGAAACGCTCTGACCGAAACGCCGTCGCCTTTCCGCACCTGCAGACTCCAACCTCCCGAACGATGTCCCTCCGTCGCCACCGCCTGATCCTCGCGCTCCTTTCCCTTCTCGCCGCCTGCGCCCGCGGACCGGCGGTCACGCCTGGCCCCCTCGCCGGCCCGGAGTCCTACGACATCCTGATCACCGGCGGGACGGTGATCGACGGCACCGGGGCCTCGCGCTTCCGCGCCGACGTCGCGATAAGCGGCGATCGGATCGCCCTCGTCTCGCCAACACCGCTCTCGCGTGAGCGCGCGCGGCGAGTGATCGCCGCAACGAGCCGCGTCGTCGCGCCGGGGTTCATCGACCTGCACTCGCATCTGGACCCGCTGCCGCAAATGCCGGAAGCGGAGAGCGCCGTGCGGCAGGGCGTCACGACGGCCGTCGGCGGACCGGACGGAAGCTCGCCATGGCCGCTCGGCGAGTACCTCGCCGCGCGCGAGCGGCAGCGGATCGGCATCAACGTCGCCTTCCTCACCGGGCACAACACGATCCGCCGACAGGTCATGGGCATGGCGCGTCGTGATCCGAGGCCGACGGAGCTGGAGCAGATGCGCGCGATGGTCGCGCGCGCCATGGGCGAGGGGGCGTGGGGTCTGTCCACTGGGCTCAAGTACCTCCCCGGCGCGTGGTCGAAGACCGACGAGGTGGTCGCGCTGTCGCGCGTCGCTGCCGATTCGGGCGGCATCTACACGTCGCACTTGCGGGAAGAGGGCCTCGGCCTGATCGAGAGCGTCGCCGAGGCGATCGAGATCGGCAGACGCGCGCGCATACCGGTCGTGCTCACGCACCACAAGGCGGTCGGAACGCCGATGTGGGGGAAGAGCGTGATGACGCTCGCCATGGTCGACTCGGCGCGCCGCGCGGGCGTCGACGTCAGCATCGACCAGTACCCATACACGGCGACGCACACCGGTATCTCCGTGTTGATTCCCGAGTGGGCGTTCGACGGCGGCGACACCGCGTTCGCCCGACGCACTCGCGATCCCGTTCTCCGCGACAGCATCCGCAAGGGAATCGTCTTCAACATCCTTAACGACCGCGGCGGCGGCGACTTGCGCCGCGTGCAGTTCTCCCGCGTCTCGTGGAAGCGCGAGCTGGAGGGGAGGACGCTTCACGATTGGGCCGTGATGCGCGGCCTCGCGCCGACGCCGGAGACCGGCGCCGATCTCGTCGTCCAGGCGGAGCTCGAGGGCGGCGCGAACGCGATCTACCACGTGCTCGACGAGGGTGACGTGCGCCGGATCATGCGCCACCCGCACACGATGATCGCGTCCGACGGACGCCTGAGTCGTCCCGGGGACGGCCACCCGCACCCGCGCGCTTATGGCACCTTCCCGCGTGTCCTCGGTCATTATGTCCGCGACGAGAAGGTGCTGACGTTGGAGCAGGCGGTGCACAAGATGACCGGCATGCCGGCTGCGCGTATGGGGTTCCGCGACCGCGGCGTACTCCGCCCCGGCGCATACGCGGATGTCGTCGTCTTCGATCCCGCCCGCGTGGCCGACCGCGCGACGTTCGCCGCGCCTCACCAGTACCCGACGGGGATCGAGTTCGTCCTTGTAAACGGAGTGGTCGAGGTCGATGGAGAGCGATTCATTGACGCTCGCGCGGGCCGCGTGCTCCGGCGGAGCTCGGTCGGGGAACGTGGCCGCTGACGCGCGGTACGGTAAATGACTCTGAACAGCTTGGGGTTGAGAGGCTAACCGAGCACGACGGATCAGATGGCGACGAGAAGGACGAAGCCGCTTCGCACGAGCGCACAAACGCACGAGCTCACAGGCCACGCCCGCGAGGCTGCACGCGCGGCCGCGTGCACGCCATCGAAGCGGCTCACCGGCCTGCCGACGTACGTCTTCGCATGGCTCGATGAGCTGAAGGCAGCGGCGCGTGCGCGCGGGGCGTCGCTGATCGACCTCGGCATCGGAAACCCCGACCGGCCGACCCCGAAGGTGGTCACCGACGCCATCGCGGCGGCGTACGCCGACCCGAAGACCCACGGCTACCCGCCGTTCCGCGGCACGCCGCGTTTTCTCCGCGCGGTCTCCGACTTCATGCGCGCGCGCTTCGACGTCGAGCTCGATCCGCAGACGGAGGTGCTCTGCCTGAGTGGGGCCAAGGAGGGGATCGCGCAGCTCACGATTGGGCTCATCTGCGAGGACGACCTGTCAATCGTGCCCGACATCTACTACCCCGTTCACGCGCGCGCGACTGGGCTCACCGGCGGATCGGTCTACGCCCTACCCCTGCGGCGTGAGCGCGGCTTTCTCCCGAATCTCCGCGAGATCCCCGAGGACGTGTTGCGGCGCGCGCGTCTCCTAATCGTCAACTACCCGCACAACCCGACCGGCGCCGTCGCGCCGCTCGAGTTCTTCGAGGAGGCAGTCGAGCTGTGCGCGCGACACGGCATCGCGCTCGTCTCAGACCTCGCCTACAGCGAGCTCACGTTCGACGACTTCGTCGCCCCGAGTGTGTTTCAGGTGCCCGGTGCGATGGATGTGGCCATCGAGTTCCACTCGTGCTCGAAGAGCTTCAACATGGCCGGCTCGCGGATCGGGTTCGCCGTCGGCGGGCGCGCGCTGATCGACATCCTGTATGCCGTGCGCACGAACATGGGCTACGGCACGCCCGCGGCGATCCAGGAAGGGGCGGCGGTCGCGCTCGCGAACGCGCGCGAGCTCGTCCCGCCAGTCGTCGCCGGCTACCGCGAGCGTCGCGACGTGTTGATCGAGGGCTTCCGCTCGCTCGGCTGGCCGGCGGAGCCACCGCGGGCGACGATGTTCGTCTGGCTGCCCGTGCCCGCGGGGTTCACATCGCAGGAGTGGACGCAGCACCTGATCGACACGTCAGGTGTCGTCGTCACGCCGGGCAACGCGTTCGGGCCGGGCGGCGAGGGGTTCTTCCGCGTCTCGCTCGTCGGCGAGCCGAAGGTGCTGCGCGAGGCGGTGGAGCGGATGCGGAGGGCGGGAATCCGGTTCGGCGCGCGGGGCTGAGCGCGCCGAACCGAGTCGTGCCGATCAGCGCCTTGGGGGCGCGCTCGTGGGCATGTCCGAGTTCGCGATGTCGCGGATCATCTTCCACGAGCCATCGGATTGCCGCTTCCAGACGCCGACGTACTTGCCCTTGTCCTTGATCTCACCGCCGCTTTTCGGCTGGAACGTGAGCTCGTAGTTTCCCGTCTCGACGGCGAGGTCGCCGCCGAGCATGACGTCTTCCGTCGTGAACTTGGCGTCCTTAACCGCCATCTGGCTGAGGAAGCCCGCGAAGCCCCGGCGTACGCCCTCCGGTCCGCGCCACCGCTCCATGTTCGCCATCATGACGATCGCGTCGTCGGTGTAGGTCCCGGCGAGGGTCGTAGTGTCGCCGCGCTTGAGCGCGTCCGCATAGCGACTATTCGACGCCTCGATCGCTTCACGGACGGCGCCGATATTGGAGGTGGTGGTCGTTGCCGCGACTCCCGCCGCGCTGTCCGACGTCGCCGCGCCGTCGTCAGGCCTCGCGCACGCGGCGCCGAGGAAGGGAAGAACGGTCAACAACAGCAGGGTGCGGGCACGCATACGACGCTCCTCCGTTGAAGGGTTGTGGCGTCGAAACGCCTCCACCATACACCGGTCCGGTCGCGCCGGATAGAGCGTCCCTGCGCACGGGTCAGCTCGCCTTGCCGCTGTCTCGACAGTCCGGTTAGTCTTAGGCCGCCATGTCCCTCTCGAACGGCCCGCTGAAGGTCACTCCCTTTCACGCTCGGACGTCCGCGCTCTGCGCGAGCCACGCCTGGCGACGCTGGGCGGGGCACATCGCGGCGAGCTCGTACGAGCTGCTGCACGACCGCGAGTATCACGCGATCCGCAGCTCGGCGGGGCTGCTCGACGTGTCGCCGCTGCACAAGTACATGATCAGCGGCCCGGACGCCGCGCGACTGCTCGACCGCATCGTCACGCGTGACGTCGCGAAGATGAAGGTGCGTCAGGTCGCATACACGCCGTGGTGCGACTCGGCTGGCAAGGTGATGGACGACGGGACCATCTCCCGGCTCGGCGAGCACGTCTTCCGCATGACGTCCGCCGACCCGAACCTGCGCTGGCTCACCGAGAATGCGGTCGGCCTCGACGTGAAGATCGAGGACGTGTCCGACTCGACCGCCGCGCTCGCGCTTCAGGGCCCGAGCTCGCGCGCCATCCTCGAGAAGGCGACGGAGACCGACTTGTCGGGACTCAGGTACTTCCGACTGACGCCGGCGACCGTGCGCGGCGTCCCCGTCACGATCACGCGCACCGGCTACACGGGGGACCTGGGGTACGAGATCTGGGTCGACGCGTCGCAGGCCCTGCCGCTCTGGGACGCGCTCATCGACGCGGGCGCGCCGTACGGCATCACGCCGACGGGACTACTCGCGCTCGACATGGCGCGCATCGAAGCGGGGCTGATCCTCATCGACGTCGATTACATCTCGACGCGCAAGGCGTTGATCGAGGCCCAGAAGTCGTCCCCCTACGAGATCAACCTCGCGTGGACCATCAACCTCGAGAAGGAGTTCTTCGTCGGACGCGACGCGCTGGCGGCGGAAGCGGCGCGCGGGCCGGCGTGGCAATTCGTCGGCATCGAGGTCGAGTGGGACTCGCTGGAGCGGCTGTACGCCGAGGTGGGTCTGCCGCCGCGCCTCCCGGGAGCCGCGTGGCGCACGAGCGTTCCGATCTACGTCGACGGGAAGCAGATCGGGTATGCGACGAGCGGCTCATGGTCGCCGCTCCTCAAGAAATACATCGCGCTCGCGCACGTGACGTCGCGCTACGCCAAGGCGGGCACCGAGGTCGCGATGGAAGTGACGGTGGAACACCACCGCAAGCGGGCGGCGGCGAAGGTGGCGCAGCTGCCGTTCTTCAACCCCGAGCGGAAGCGCGCCTGATGGCGACAAAACCGGACCTCGTCGCCGCGCCGTACGACGCGATCGTCGTCGGCGCCGGCCACAACGGCCTCGTGCACGCCGCCTACCTCGCGCGGGCCGGCAAGCGCGTGCTCGTCCTCGAGCGCCGCGAGCGCGTCGGCGGTGCCGCCGTCACCGAGGAGGTCTTCCCCGGCTTCAAGTTCTCCGTCTACTCCTACGTCGTCAGCTTGCTCCGCCCGGAGATCATCCGCGATCTCGAGTTGGCGCGGCACGGACTGCACATCCTCCCGCTCGAGAGCACGGTGACACCGATGCTCAACGGCGACTACCTCGCGCAGTGGAGCGACCACGATCAGACGCGGCGCGAGCTGTACCGGCACTCGCCGCGCGACGCCGACGCGTACGACGAGTTCGGCCAGCTCATGTTCCACATGGCGCACGCAGTCAAGCCGATCCTGGGCATGGTCCCGCCCGACCCGACGTCGTTCAGTCCGGGGGATCTGCGCGGCTTGCTGCGCTTCGGCCGACACTTCCGCGGACTCGGCGTCGAGCGCTTCCACGCGCTCTACAAGCTGATGACGATGAGCGCGGCCGACTTCCTCGACGAGTGGTTCGAGACCGACGTCCTCAAGGCGACGAAGTCGGCGAGCGGGATCATCGGCACCTTCCTCGGACCGCGCTCCCCGGGCACCGCGTACGTGCTCCTGCACCATTACATGGGCGAGATCGACGGCGTATTCCGCGCGTGGGGATTCGCCAAAGGCGGCACGGGCGCGGTGAGCGAGGCGATCGCCAGCGCGGCGCGCTCGTTCGGCGCGACGATCCGCACCGGAGCGTCGGTCGAGCGGCTGCTCGTAAAGGATGGGCGCGCGACCGGCGTCGTCCTCGGAACGGGCGACGAGCTCCGCGCCCGCGTCGTCGTCTCCGGGCTCGACCCGCGGCGCACGTTCCTCGAGCTCGTCGAACCGGAGGAGCTGCCGGACGACTTCGTCGCCGCGATCCGGCGCTACAAGTTCCGCGGCTCCTCGGGGAAGGTGAACCTCGCGCTCGGCGAGCTGCCCGACTTCACCTGCATGCCGGGTGAGGGCCCGCACCTGCGCGGCGCGATCTCGATCAGCCCGAGCCTCGACTACGTCGAGCGCGCGTACGACGACGCGAAGTACGGCGAGTTCTCCAAGCAGCCGTACATGGACATCGTCATCCCGTCGATGATCGATCCCGGCATGGCGCCGCCGGGCAAGCACGTGATGTCGATCTTCGTCCAGTACGCGCCGTACGCCATCACCGGCGGCTGGGACGACCGGAAGCGGGAGGCGTTCGGCGACGCAGTGATCGATACGCTCGCCTGCTTCGCGCCGAACATCCGCAACGCGATCCTGCACCGCCAGGTCATCACGCCCGCCGACATCGAGCGCGTCACCGGGTTGAGCGAGGGGAACATCTTTCAAGGGGAACTGGCCCTCCATCAACTGTTCTTTTTCCGGCCGGCCCCGGCATGGGCCGGTTACCGCACGCCGGTGAAGGGCCTCTACCAATGTGGGGCCGGCACGCACCCGGGCGGCGGCATCATGGGCGCCTCCGGGCGGCTCGCCGCGCTCGAAGTCCTGCGGGACTGGGCATGACGATAGCGTTCGCGCAGATCGGCCCGCCGTACGACGCCGTCATCATCGGCGCCGGCATCAACGGCCTCGTCGCCGCAGCGTACCTCGCGAAGGCGCGGCAACGCGTGCTCGTCCTCGAGCGCCGGGAGGTGGTCGGCGGGACGGCGGTGACCGAGGAAGTATTTCCCGGCTTCCGCTTCGACACCTGCCGGCACGACGCGGGCTGGCTCTCGCGGCGCATCGCGAAAGACTTGAAGCTCGACCGCCACGGGTTCGACGCGCTCGACGTCGACGCGAGCGTCTTCGCGCCACACCCGGACGGCGGCCGCAACGACTACCTGCTCCTGCATCACGATCCGCAACGCTCGGCCGCGCTGATCCGCAAGCACTCGCCCGCCGACGCCGAGAAGTGGCCGGCG
>JBHELH010000012.1:0-37866 GCA_046263215.1 Gemmatimonadaceae bacterium
CGACTTGGGCTTCTCGATGTCGGAGACCTCGAGCACCTGCAGCGTGCCGTACATGCGATTGGCCGCCGCGTCCTTCGCGCCCGGGACCGGGCTCGCGCGGTACACCTCGTCGGCGATGAAGACGTAGTTCTTGTGCCGCCAGGCCGTGTGCGTGCCGCGCGTGAAGCCCGCGCCCGATACGACCTCGACCTCGTTGTACAACTTGTCGAGATCGTACTTGTACTGCGTCACCAGCTTCGGGCTCGACGGCGTACCGCCCTTCATGCCGTTGCCGACGTCGAGGATGATCAAGCCGTCGTCCCACCACGACGCGTACACCAGACCGTCCCGGACGTCGATGTCGTGGATGTAGCGGCCGTATGGGTGGCTCCGCGCGGGTGCCCAGCGGGCGACCTCCTTCGGCTTGTGGGGGTCGTCGATGTTGACCACGTGCAGCTCGCCCGTGCCGTCGTTGGTCAGATAGATGTGTTGGCCGTGCTTGGGGTCCTTGTAGACGAACGCCGAGTGCACGCCGGCCGTCACACCCTCGGTGAACTCAGAGATCGCCTTCGGCCGAAGCGGGTCGCTGATCTCGGCGATGACGATACCGTTCTTCCGGTCGGCCGCGGCCTCGCGGGTCATGACGAGGTATTTCCCGTCCGGCGTCGTCATGACGTCGTTGACGAGGCGTGTGTTCATCTGGATCGAGTCGACGACGACCGGATTCGCCGGGTTCGTGATGTCGATCGTGTAGACGCGGTCGCCGCCGCCGTGCGTGCCGAGGTAGGCGACGTTGCCGTTGGGGTGGATCCAGATCTCGGCGGTAGGGAACGCGGTGCGCGGCAGGCGGCCGACCACGCGCACCGGTCGACGCACGTTGCGCGGCTCGACGGTGACGACGGCGTCGGCGCTCCGCGAGCCGAAGCTCGCGGTTACGACGTACTCCCCCGGCTGGTATGCGACGAACTTGCCGTTGGCGTCCACCTGGCCGTGGCCCGGGGAGAAGGACCACGTCGGCGACACGCCATCGATCGCGCCACCGACGGCCGTCCGCGGCGTCGCGGCGAAGGCCGTGACATCACCCTGGCGCACGGTGATGCGTCGCGGCGTCATGTCCACCGATGCGACGGTGTTCGGCACGACCTGCACCGCGAAGCTCTGGCTCGCCGCACCCGCGGTGGCGGTGATCGTCGCCCGACCCGGGGCGACGCCGGTGAGGAGACCGTTGTCCACGCGGGCGACGCCAGGCGCGCTGCTCCGCCAAGTGATCCGCTCGTCGCGGCGGTCGTTCCCCACGCTGAACGACTCGGCCGTGAAGTGCATGCGCTGGCCCGCGATCAGACGCGCCGGCCGCGGCGAGACCTCGACGCGCGCCGCAGCCCCCGGCACCACGCGGACCTCGACGCGTTGCACGAACGGTTTTGCACCGGGAACACTCGCGATAACCGAGATCGGCACCTTGCCGACGGTCGCGCCAACGACCTGGCCGGTCGTCGTGTCGAGGCCGGCGTGACTGAAGCCACCAGCGAGCGCAAATCGAAGCGGCTGCGCGAGTCGCGCACCGCTGGCGTCGAACGCCTCAGCGCGAAGCTGGATCGTATCACCCACTTGGACGACCGGATTCGACGGGGAAACCACGATGCGCGCGACTGGGGACGCGGCGAGCGTTGCCGCCGCCGGTTGCTGTCCTTGCCCCTGCTGCAGCAGCGCGAGAGCAGCCAATGCAATGAACATGAGCCTGGTAGGTTTGACGGTGCCGAACTGTCAGGGAAAAGCCCCTGAGCCACGTGCAGTTATACGGGATTGTTCGTCGATGGTGCCCTGGCAATCGTGCCTTGCGGGCGCTGGCCCGTCTGCTGCTTACGTCCCGCGCTTCCGGAACGCAAACTGTTCCAGGCGGTACGATTACGAGATTCTCCTTCACCCCGGAGCTTTACATGCGCGCATTACCGCGGCGCCTCACCTTGCCGCTCATGCTCCTCGCCCTCATGGCTGCCTGCGCCCCGCGCTCGAGGTCGAATCGCCCGCCGGCCGCGATCGAGCCGGCGTATGTGCGGGTCATGAACCAGAGCTGGCTCGACATGAACATGTACGTCCTGCGCTCGAGCCAGCGCATCCGGCTCGGCACCGTCGGCGCGAATCAGACGCAGCGATTCAGACTCCCCGCGAATCTCATCTTCGGCGCCACGCCCCTTCGGTTCATGGCCGACCCGATCGGCTCCTCCCGCACCGCGCAGAGCTTCGAGATCGTCGTGTCTCCGGGCGACGAGATAACGTTGACGATTCCGCCGGGGGTGAGATGACCCGAGGAGGGAGAAGCGAGGAAGGAGGTGGGAGTGCTCCTACTCCGTCCTCCTTCCTCGCTCCTCCCTCCGACCTCACATCCTGAACAAGTAGCTCACCTTCACAAACACCGCGTCGCTCACCGGTAACAGATCGCTCGCCCGCCGGCCCGGGCGCCAGTTCGGATCGAACTGCGGCCACGACGGGTCGGTGGTGTCGAAGCCCTGGAAGCCGCGCCCATAGCCGACGAAGACGACCGTGCCGGGGTTCGGCTGGTACGAGAACAGGTAGTCCCCGCGGAAGCGGTTCGAGCGGAAGGCGTACACCGGCTGGAACCCGTTCGGCGTCGGAATGACGATCGGCGCGTTGGTCCGCGAGTCGTCGCGCAGCGCGTCCTGCGTGAAGGAGTTGTAGTCGCCGACCACACGCAGGAAGATGGCGCGCGAGAGCTGATACTCGACTTTGAGCCGCGGGATGCGGCTGTTGAGTACGTTCGTGCGGTCGGACCAGCGGTTGACCGTCGTCTGGTTGTAGCTGAAGTTCGCGCGCAGCTTCTCCGTCGGCCGCCAGTTGGCGGTGACCGTGAGCCAGATGATCTCGCCGTTCGACCACTCGGCGAAGTTCTCGTCGCGCCCCCAGAGATAGAACACGCCTCCGGAGAAGGTCTTGAACTGGGGCGTGTTGATCGAGATCAGGTAGTCGGCGTTGTAGAGGCGGGGCGTCCCGACGAAGGCGACCGTGTCGCCCGGCCCGCGCGCGACGCGATATCCGAGTGCCGCGTAGTGCGGCGCGTCGTACCCGAACGTCTCGAGGAGCACCGACGCGCCACCGTTCCAACCGCCGCGGAAGATGGCGCTCGTGTTGAGGTGGTACTTCTTCTCGATCGCGTCGCCCTGGTGGACAAATCGGTCGTAGTTCCAGGTGAAGCTCACGACGGGACTGAAGGAGAATTCCTGCAGGAGCCCCTCGCGCCGGCCGACCTTGGTGAAGCGGTGCGACGCGACCGCGTTGACGACGCTCGCGCGATTGAGGAACCCGCTCTGCGTGCGGAAGCCGCTACCGAAACCCTGGAAGGAATAGGTGAAGCCGAAGTGGCGCCCGTTACGGTTCACGCGCGCGTCCCAAAGCGGGCCGGTGATCGTCGTGTCTCCGCTCGCCCTGCGTAAGCGAGTACTGCTCCCAGCGACTTGCAACGACGCGCTATAGAGGCGGCGGAAGACGAGGCGCCCGTCGACGTTGGCGACGCGATTGAAGTACCGGCCGTCCTCGCGATCGGTGACGGTCGCGCCGAGCCGCGACTGCCCGCCGATGTCTCGCTGCAGTCGGACGATGTTGAAGACCGGGTTGTCGCCGGAGCGCGGGACGCTGGGATCGTACGTGGCCGAGAACGTTCGGTCGTCCACCGCGCTGAGCACGGCGATGTTCGTCCCGGCCGCCTTGCCCGTGAGCTTCGCCGCGCCGACCGGCTCGACGATGCGCCGCGTGTACACGAGGCCGTTCGGGGTCGAGAAGAGCTCCTGCCCCTCGAGGAAGAACGGGCGCTTCTCCGAGAAGAAGATCGCCTGCCGCGGGTCGAACGCGAACTGCGGCGCGTCGGACTCGACCTGAGAGAAGTCAGGGTTGATCGTGCTGTTCAGCGTCATGTTGTTGGTGATGCCCCACCGCAGGTTGGCGCCGAACTCGGGGTCGCCACGATCGTACCGCCAGCGCCCGGTCTCGTCGCTGATGGCGCCCGCAGTGTGCTGCGTGACGACCGGATTGAGGTCGAGCACGAGACCGCGGCGCAGGTCCGCCAGTCCGGTCAGCGTACCGGACTGCGCGAGGAATGACACACTCGCCTGCCGCGCCGGCGCCCAGGTGTCCTCGACGCCCGCGTGCTGGACCCGCCGCACGACGTTGAACCCCCAGCTCTGTTCGGACGCCTCCTGATAGCGCAGGCTCTTGAACGGGACCCGGACCTCCACCTCGTAGC
This sequence comes from Gemmatimonadaceae bacterium, assembly GCA_046263215.1. Taxonomy (GTDB): domain Bacteria; phylum Gemmatimonadota; class Gemmatimonadetes; order Gemmatimonadales; family Gemmatimonadaceae; genus JBHELH01. The sequence continues at coordinate 4,235 of JBHELH010000012.1, forward strand.
CGTAGTCGGTGAGGCGGCCCTTCGACTGGAAAACGAAGTCGGGGCTCAGGTCCGCCGCGTCCCGCGCCGCCGCCACGCTGCCGAATCCCCCGCTCCGATTCTGGTTGCTCTCCACCAGCGTCCCGTCGAGCTGCCCGCCGAGCGGGTTGACGCCGAAGACCGTCGCCTGCCGCCGGTCGTTGAACGTGCTGACGAGGAACTGCACGTGGTCGTCGCCGCCGATCCGGTCACGGTCGGCGAGCGTCGCATTCACCGTCCCGTGCCGCTCGTAGGCCCGCACGCCGAAGTGAATCGCCGTCGGCGAGTACCACACGAGGACCTCCGTCGAGTCCTCGGCCGGGATGCCGTCGATCGGCGAGTACTGCGAGAAGCCCGTCAGTAGGGCGGCCTGTGTCCACGCCGCTTCGTCAAGCTGGCCGTCGATCTTCGCGTCCGCGTCGATGCGGGGGATGCGCACCTGCACCTGACCCTGACGGCCGCCGTACACCGGTTGCGAAGCGCCAACGGTCGGGGCGACGCCCGAGAGCGTTTGGGCGAGCAGGAGGACAGGGAGGAGCATGAGGGACTCCGGGGCCGGCGCGCGCGCGTGCCGCGCATCGCCTGATCATGCGAGCCCGGCAATGCTCCTTCAAGCCGCGCGGTGTCAGGTTTCGGTAAGAGGAGGGAGGAGGGAGGAGGGAGCCAAGCACTCCTCCTTCCTCCCTCCTCATTCCTCCTTCCTTCGTATCTACCTGCCCAACAGAATTGCCAGCGCCCGATCGAAGCTTCGGGTCGCGGCGGTGATCTCGGGGTCGACTGCGGCGCTCACGCGGTAGTAGCCAGGGTCGCCCCACTTGGCGGCTGCTACACGGAGGACAAGCGCGCGCTGGAGCCACGCATCGGCATCCGGTTCGCTCGGGATTGCAATCCCCTGCCGAGACGCGAACGCACGGAAATCGGTGAGCGCTTGCGCGGGAAGGGTCGGCGCGGCGGCGAGTGCGTCGGGCGTCGTGAGGCGCGCGCCGGTCGAGGTGAGGTACCCACCGACCCACGCTAGCACGACGGCTTCCTCGTGTACGCGCGCCAACCACGCCGGCGCCGAGGGAGGCTCGGCGATCGCCACGTCCGGGTAGATCCCTCCGCCGCCGTAGACGGTGCGACCGTTTGTCGTCTTGCACGAGGGCCGCCCGACTGTGTCCCGCTCGGCGCGAGCGAGCCGGTAGTATTCGCGCCGCGTGATCGCGCGATACTGCCGCTGTACGACGCGGCCGCATGGCGTCATCGCGTGGCCGACGACGAGCACGAGGACCGAGCCGTCGGCCATCGGAAAGCCCTGCATCAAAAGAGACTTCCCGAAGCTCGGACGGCCGGCGACGAGCGCGCGATCATGGTCCTGGAGCGCACCGGCGACGAGCTCCGACGCGCTCGCCGTCCCCTCGTTCACGAGGACGACGACAGGGTACCTTCGCTCGCTCCGCCAGAAGGACCGTTTCACTCGAACGGTGTCGCCGACCTCCGCTTTTCGCCCGGCGGTGCTGTAAAGAACGGCCCCCTTTGGGAGGAACTCGCCGGCGACGTCCGCCGCCTGGTCGACGCGGCCGCCGCCGTTGTCGCGGAGGTCCAGGATGAGGCGTTGCATCCCGCCCTTCTCGAGCGCGCCGAGGGCGGTGTGAAGCTCGTCGGCCACCTTCGAGGTGGCGAACGTCGTGATGCGCACGTACCCCGTCGTCGCATCCAGCAGGAACGCCGCCGGGACGCCGCTCTCCTGCTCAGGGCGCTCCCGCTTGACGGCGCGCGCGAGCCGTACGAGCGAGCCGTCCGGCCGCCGTCGCTCGAACGTGAGGGCCACCGGCGTTCCGCGCGGGCCGGCGAGCGTGATCTCGAGCTCCTCGGCGCTCTCGGCGGCGACCGGTTTGCCGTCGATCGCAATCAACTCGTCACCCGGGAGCACGTCGAGCCCCGCGGCGCGCGCGCGCGGCTCGAGACTTACGACGACCGGTGCCCCGCCGACGAACGTGAACGCGATCGGCACCGGATGCAGCTTCCCGTCACGTAGCGCCGTCTCCTTTCCCGGCTCGAGCCGGATCGCGGGTATGACGTAGGAGTGGGGGTCCGCCGCCTGCACCATCCCCCGTACGGCCGCCATCAGCAGCTCGTGCGTGTCGACCGAATCGGGGTGGTTGACGCGGATCTGGTTCAAGACCTGGCTGAACATCTGCAGGTCCTCGTACACCGTGCGCTTGCGGACTGGGCGCGCGTCCGCCTGCTGGGCGACCGCTGCCACCGCATCCACGGCCAGCGCGAACGTCGTCAGCACCAACAGCGCGCCGGGCCGCATACGCCCGGCGAGTCTGGCGAGTTTTCCCGGTCTCACTTCCTGTGGCCCATCGCGCGGCCCGCTCATTCCTGTGCGCCGCCGCTCGCCTGCATGCGCAGGCGGCCAAGACGCTCCGTCGCGTCGGGGCGCTGCGGCTGATGGAGACTCGCGCGCGCGAGGTACGTCTCGTACTGGGCGATCGCCTCGGCGCGCTTCTTCTGCGCCTCGTACACCTGCCCCAACACGTAGTAGAGGTTTGCGTAGTAGGGCTCGACGGCGATCGCCTTGGTGAGCTGCGCCTCGGCGTCGGCGTACCGCTTCTGCGCCATCAGAACGTAGCCGTACACCAGACGCAGGAGGGGGTCGTCGCCGTTGATCTGGATCGCGAGCTCCATCTCGGCGACGCCCGTGGCGGTGTCGCCGGCCTGGAACGCGAGGTTCGCGAGGTTGAAGTGGGCGGGGTAGAACGCCAGGTCCTCGGCGAGCGCACGCCCGTACGCCTCGCGCGCCGCCGCGAGGTCGTTACCCGCCTCGTGAATCTTGGCGACGCTGTGCTCGAGCACCGCCTTCGAGTCGTAGACGCGGACGAGCTCCTTGTTGTCTTGCTTCCGCAGCTCCTCGAGCGCGAGGCGCAGCTCGACGAGCGCGCTGTCCCGGTTCCCGGTGAGGAAGAAGATTCGCCCCCGCTCGGTGCGCAGGCGGGCCTTCCGCTTGGTGCTCTTGGCCGCGTCGGCATAGCCCTTGAGCGCCTCGCCGAACCGCCCCTCGCTGTACGCCACCCAGGCCCGGGATTCCGGTCCGCCCTGTCTTAGCCACTGGGTAATCACGTAGTCGAGCTCCGTCGCGGACGGCCGGTCGTTGCCCGGTGAGTTGCTGTTGACTGCCTGATGGATGTAAGTCCGCAGCATCAGCTCGTCGAACTTGCGGTACAGGAACGGGTTCAGCATGAACGCCCGCGCCAAGAGCGAGTCGATCTGCTTCACATCGGAGGACTCGATCGTCTTGCGGTCGTCCTCCATGTACCGCTTGAATCGATACGGGTCGGCGAGGTGGCGCGCGGTGCGGAGGCCGTAGAAGGCCTCGGCGGAGTTGGGGTTGAGCCGCGTCGCCCAATAGAACGCGTCGGCGGCGAGACGTGCGTCGCGATCCAGCATCTGCTCGCCGAGGCGGTAGTACGCCAGTGCGTCGTTCGTGTCGGTGGTGGTCTGGAGCTTCGGACGTTTCGGTATACCGCCTTTCTTCTGCGCTGAGAGGGGAGAGATCGCGACGAGCGACGCGACGGCGAGCGCGGTGGCGGAGAGAATTCGCATGAGCTTCCGGGTGGAGGGTCGGGCGTCCTTGGGTGCGGATGAGCCGGACGTGAAAGGCCCGTACGTCCACCGGAGGGGTCGTGGACGCGCGGGCCACACATTGTCGGCCGCCGGCCAACGACGCAATAGGGCGCGTTGCCCTAGGGTCGGCCGGCCGCCCTTATGACGACGCTCGGACGGCTAGGCTACTGCCTCGCCCCCGGGACGGCCCGGAAGCTGGTGACGTGCAGGTCGAGGTTGTGGTTGACGCGCAGTCCCGCCTTGCCGCCTGGCCGGGAGATGACCTGACGCGAGATCGCCGCGACCTGCTGGCCGTTGGCGAGGAAGCGGACCGAGTCAGCGCCGACGCGGACGGTCAGCTGGTTGCTCGCCTGTCCGCTCTCGTTTTGCTTCCGGATCGCCGCGTTCGCCGTCCAGTCGAAGATCTTGTGCACGTCGCGGCCGGCGCGGTGGTTGATCAAGAACTGCCCATTCCCGCGCACCAGGAAGTAGACGTACTCCTGCTTGTCGGAGTCGTCGAGGTTCTGGCCGCCGAAGAAGAGGCCGTAGGCCTCAGGGTGACGCGGCGCCTGCGTCTGGTTGAACGTCGCCTCGAGCACGAACTCGCCGTTCGGGAGGTCGGCGCCGGGGTAGATCGCGGCCGGGCCGGACGTGATGTGGAACCCACCACCCATCGGCACGAAGCGGACGTCGTTCGCCGTGTACCGCGTCGCGTCCTTGTCATCGAGGCGGACCTGCCAGCCGGCGGGCATCGACCCGCCGGCGGCCCGCCGCGTCGGGTCATTCTCGCCCTGCTGGGCTGGCCGCTGCTGCTGCTGCTGTCCGGACTGCGCGTTGCACGCCGATGACGCAGCTGTGAAGAGCGCGAGCGTGAGGATGGTCGTCCGCATCATGATGCCTCTGTTGAAGGTCGACGTGGAAGTTCCGAGATCCGGGAACTTGGATCTCGGAACTTAGCGTACTCGCCTACCCCCGGTCCGGTGCGGCCGTCCCCAGGTGCATCCTCCGTTCGTGCGTCGCGTGCTCCTGCGCGCGCTCCCGGGTAAGCAGCGAGACCACGACGCCTGCGGCGAACGAGAGTGGAATCGTCACGAGCGCCGGGTTCTTGAGGGGGAACCACGCTGACGACTGGTTCAGGATGTCGACCTGGATCGTCGGCGACAGGTAGATCAGCAGGAGCGTTGACAGCGTGCCGAGGAGCATGCTCGTCACTGCACCGGCGGTCGTGCAGCGCCGCCAGAAGATCGAGAGCACGAGCGCCGGGAAGTTACCGCTCGCCGCGATGGCGAAGGCGAGCGAGACCATGAACGCGACGTTCTGTCCCTTGAAGGTGATCCCGAGCACGACCGCGAGGACGCCGAGCAGCAGCGTCGCCGCGCGCGCGACTCGCAGCTCCTCGGCGGTGTCGGCGGCACCTTTGTGGACGACGTTGACCCAGAGGTCGTGCGACAGCGCCGCAGCCCCAGAGAGCGTCAGTCCCGCGACGACGGCCAAGATCGTGGCGAAGGCTACCGCGGCGATGAATCCGAGGAACGCGGTACCGCCCAGGAACTCGGCGAGCAGCGGCGCCGCCATGTTGCCGCCGCGATCCACTGCCCTGATCGTCTCCGGCCCGACGAAGAACATCGCGCCGAACCCGAGGACGAACGTCAGTAGATAGAAGAATCCGATGAGTCCCGTCGCGTAGAACACGGATTTCCGCGCCGCGCGCGCATCCGGCACGGTGTAGAAGCGCATCAGGATGTGCGGCAGGCCCGCGGTGCCGAACATGAGCGCCATGCCGAGCGAGATCGCGTCCGCGGGGTTGGTGACGAGACCGCCCGGCGCGAGTACGCCGTCGCCGTACCTCGCCGCCGCGGCGGCGAAGAGCGCCGCCGGGTTCATCCCGAATCGCGCCAGCGCGAGCACGGCGAGCAGCAGCGCGCCACTGAGTAGCAACACGGCCTTGACGATCTGCACCCACGTCGTCGCGAGCATCCCCCCGAACAGCACGTAGGCGATCATTGCGGCGCCGACGATGATGACCGCCGTCTCGTAGCTCAGGCCGAACATGAGCCGGATGAGCCCACCGGCGCCGACCATTTGCGCGATGAGGTAGAGCGTGACGGTGGCGAGCGTGCCTAACGCGGCCGCGATGCGCACCGGCGTCTGCCGCAAGCGCACGGCGACGACGTCGGCGAACGTGTATTTGCCGAGGTTCCGCAGCGGCTCGGCGATCAGGAAGAGGACGACCGGCCACCCGACGAGCCACCCGGTCGAGTAGATCAAGCCGTCGAAGCCGGACGTGGACACGAGCCCCGCGATGCCGAGGAAGGACGCGGCACTCATGTAGTCGCCGGCGAGGGCGAAGCCGTTCTGTCCCGCGCTGATCGTGCGGCCGGCCGCGTAGAAGTGTTCCGTCGTCCGCGTCCGCCGTGCCGCCCAGTACGTGATTCCGAGCGTGATGACGATGAAGACGAAGAAGAACACCATCGCGACCGGGTTCGGCTGGCCGATGGTGGTTTGGGCGGTTTGGGGCATCACAAGCTCTTTCTTATTCGCTCCAGCTCAGTGTCGTACGTCGAGTTCGCCCACCGCACGTAGAACCAGGTCAGCAGCCACGACGCGATGATGACCAAGGCGCCGAGCAGGATGCCGAGGCTGAGTCCGGGGACGAGACGCGTCGCGAGTAGCTCCGCTCGGTAGGCGATGAGCAGGATGAACCCGAAGTAGACGACGATCACCGCACACGTCAGCGCCAGCGCAATGCGCCACCGCGCGAGGTGGAGCTCCCGGAGGCGATCATGCGGGTCGGGCATGGGGAGGAAAGAGGAGTCTACGGTCGACCGACCGCAAGGCCCGAAGAAGAAGACTGCGGACTGCGCTGCGGACTAGAACCCTCGGGATGCCTCTAAAGCGCTGGAAGCCTCCCGAGGGGGTGAGTCCGCAGTCCGAGTCCGCAGTCGGATGCAGTCCGCAGTCGTTTCACATCCCGCTCGGGAACGTCTCCGCCACCTCCCCGTCCACGCGCACCGGCATGTGCAGCGGGTCGACCGCTTGCGATTCGTCGACGTAGATGAAAGTGTCGTAACGCCGCGGAACAACCGTCGGCACGTAGTTGCCCCACCTCTCGTGGCGCGGGTCGTAGACGACGCCGATCGCGCGGTGGTCGCGGGGCCCCTCGAGCCCCGGGACGCCGCCGTCGGCATCGTCCGTGAAAATGAGCAGCTTGTCCCCCGTATCAGCGCGATGGCAGACGTCCTCCCAGCTGCCGGTTCGCGCCTCCGGGACGCGCATGCGCTCCATCGGCGCGCCCCACTCGTCGGCGGCGACGACCGTGCCGCAGTGCGTGCCGAAGCCGACGATGACCACACCCTCGTCGTCGTGGCGGTCGCGCACCAGGTGGCCGACGTTCACCATCCCGTGCGTCGCCATGTCGGTGTACCGCGCGTCCCCGACGTGGGTGTTGTGCTCCCAGACGATCGCCTTCGCGTGCGGCTCGTGGTGTTTCATGAGACGCTCGAGCGTCTCCACCATATGCGTGTCGCGGACGTTCCACGACGACGGTCCGCCTCGGACCATGGTCCGGTAGTACAGCTCCGCGTTCCGCGCTACGAGCGCGTTCTGCTCGGCGTTGAAGAACGCCTCGCGCCCGTCCTGCCGGTATTCGGGCGCCCGTCCGCGCAGCGCGCGCAACACGGCTACTGCCTCATCCTCGCACGACGTCGGCACGAGCGCCGTCGCCCGCGCATAGTCTTGCGCGTCGTCGTGGTATGGATCGAAGCACGAGTAGGCGCGCCGCGCACGGCGCGCCAGCTCGGGGTCGATCCGCTCCAGATACTGGACCACCGCGTGCATCGAATCCCAGAGCGAGTACACGTCGAGCCCATAGAACCCGACGCGCCGCTCGGGATGGACGCGGTCGTTGTGGCGGCGAAGCCAGCTCACGAGCGCCACCACTTCACGGTTGGCCCACATCCAGGTCGGCCACCGCTCGAACGCGTGCAGCACCGCTTCGGCACTCTCCCCCGAGTCGGGGAAGCGGCGCACGTATCGGTTCACGCGGTAGCAGTCCGGCCAGTCGCCCTCGACGGCGATGAACGTGAACCCCTTCTCGAGGACGAGGCGCCGCGAGATCTCCGTCCGCCACGTGTAGAACTCCGACGTGCCGTGCGTCGCCTCGCCCAGCAGCACGTAGCGCGCGCTGCCGACGCGGTCGATGAGCGGATCGAGGTCGTCCGCGGTCTCGAGCGGACGGGCGAGTCGTCGGACCCCGTCAACGAGGGCGTCGACGTTGCTCGTAGCGCGTCTGAAGGCCATGCTCCACTCTCCGCTGTTCAGCCCGACGACCTCGCGTCGCCCGTCTTCGTGGCTGGCGATGCAAGTTGGAGACACATGCACTCCCAAATGCTCGGGTGATGCGCGTCCGGGCCGAGAAACCGCGATACGACGACTCGACGACGCTGGCCGCGGCGCGCGCGGCGTTTTTCGAGCACGCCGGACTCGGCGGCGACGGCGGGTACGGCGCGGCCTGGGTACGCGTCGAGGCGAAGCCCTTTCCCTTCTCCTTCCCGAACACGAGGGGCCGCGTCGCGGCAGCCAAGCTCCACGACCTCCACCACATCGCGACCGAGTACGACACGGACTGGACCGGTGAGGCCGAGATCGGCGCGTGGGAAATCGCCGGCGGCTGTGGCGCGTACGGGTGGGCGTGGGTGCTCAACCTCGGAGCGTTCCTCGTCGGAATGGTGCGGTCGCCCCGTCGCCTGTTCGCGGCATTCGTGACGGGCCGCCGCGCCCGGAACCTCTATCATTCGGGCTTCCCGGACGGACGACTCACTGAGGTGACCGTCGGAATGCTCCGCGAGCAGCTCCACGGCAGCTCGTCCCCAGCACGCGCGACCCGGGCCGACGTCGCGGCGTTCATGGGGTGGTGCGCAATCGCTGTCCTGTGGCACGCCACGCTCACCGCTGCCGCGATCGCCGTCGCGGTCGCGCTCTGGTCGGCGATTCGGCGTTGACTATGGCGACAAGAGTGCCCGACCCGACGCTGCTGCTCGGTGATCTCGACGCGCGACTGCGCCGGCTCAGCGCCCCGACGACGGCGGAAGTTCGCGCCGTCCGCCGCGCCGTCTCCCGCGAGCTGCGTAACGCCGAACCGCGGGTGGTCCTCTCGCTCGCGGACCGCCTCGTCGCGCGCGACGCTCCGTTCGACCGCTTCCTCGCGTACGAGCTCCTCACATCACACCGCGCGACGCTCGCTCGACTCACGGCCACGGATCTGCGGCGGCTCGGGCGCGGCATGGACAGCTGGGGCGACGTGGACGCATTTGCCTGTTACGTGGCCGGGCCGGCGTGGCGCGCGCGGCAGGTTCCGGACGGCGAGATCGCGCGCTGGGCGCGCTCCCGGGATCGATGGTGGCGACGGGCCGGCGTCGTGAGCACCGTCCCGCTGAACAGTAAGGCACGCGGCGGAAGCGGAGACGCGGCCCGCACTCTCGCCGTCTGTCGTCTCGCGGTCGACGACGACGACCCGATGGTCGTCAAGGCGCTCTCGTGGGCGCTGCGCGAGCTCGCGAAGCGCTCGCCGCGCGACGTCGAGCGCTTTCTGGCCGAGCATGACCCCCGCCTTCCGGCCCTCGTCCGACGCGAGGTGCGCTCGAAGCTGACGACTGGGCTCAAGTCTGCGCGTCAGTCCGCGCGCGGATAGTCGCCAGCGAGACGACTTCGGGAAGCCATTCTGATGATGGAATACGCGGATCAGGTGGATCGAGCGGCTCGGTCGGATGAGCATTTCAAAATGATTTGAATGCTTCAATCCGACAGATCGGCCACATCCACCTGATCCGCGTATTGCGTCGTACATGCCAGGCTCGCCGCGACGGCTACGCTAGCCGCACGTAGAACCGCAGCTCGCGCGCCGTTCGGCGAAACCCCGCGCGCGTGAATGCCTCGACGTGTGGACTCGACGTCGCAACGTCACCGTCGATCCGCTCGATGACGAGGTCGCGCTGACGTCGACGAGGGGCGCCGTGCGTCAGATGCTCGGCGAGTGCCGCCGCGGCGGCGGTCAGCTCGTCGTCGGGCAGACCGGGCCGCACGCGGACGCTCCGCCCACGACCCTCGACCGCCAGCAGCACGCGGCCGCCGCGCGTCACGAGCAGTGCGCCGCGCCCGCGCGGACGCGTCAGGGCATCGGTCGCCACTCCCGGCGCGGGTGGAAGGTTGTAGGGATTCGCCGGGTCGCTCGCGGCGATGACCACGACCGGCGCCTCGGCTCCGTCGGCAGCCCCAGTCGCGGCCCGCAGCTCCTCGACCGCGTCGGGGCGCGCGAACTGGGCGCCCGCGAGCCCGCGCACGAAATAGCCCCGCCGCACCTCGCCGCGGAACTCCAGTCGCTTGAGCACGTGGTAGATGTCGCGCCACGCCACCGCCGGCCGCTCGCGCCGCCACCAGTCGCGGGCGACGATGCCGTAGCGGTCAAGCCATTGCCGCGCGACCTCTTCGGCAAGCACGTCGACGTCCGCCTCCGGGCCGAGCGTGCCCGGCGTACGCACAAGGGACCAGCGACCGGACCAGGTGCGCTCTCCGCCCTCTTTGTCCGGTCGCCTCCACTTGGGTAGTCGGCGCAGATTCGGCCGCCGCTGCACGACGGGGCGACGGGGCACGAAGTCCGCCGGCAGCCACCGCGTCGGGTCCGGGGCCTGGCCGCGCGCAGACCCGACGGGCCGCCAGCGTACGACGTCGTGCAGCGCCTCGACCGTGTCGTTGGTCGCGACACCCGCAGCGACCAGCTCGCGAAGCGCGTCCCGCAGCGCGTACGTACCCAGGTTAGTCGCACCCTGCAGGTCCGCGAAAAACGACGCGCCGTGCTGCGCGAGCGCGTCGCGCACGCGGCCTGCCGCCACGCCGAGCGGCGTGTCGGAGGCCGTCGGGAGCCAGGCGCGCGCGACGCCGCGGCGCACGAAGCGGAGCGACGTCAACCGCGGGGCGCCGGTCGTGTCGTCGACAGGTCCGGCGCCCACCCAGACCATCTCGCCGATCGCACAGAGCCTCGAGAGCGCGTCCGGGTCGTGGCCACGCACCCGCGCCGGGAAGTAGTCGCGCTCCCACGCATCCGCCGGCCGCGCGGCGCCGTAGAGCTGGCGCACCGCGGCCACGGTTCCCTCGGTGGCGTCGAGGCGCGTGGCGGGATCGACGTGCTGCCAGCGTTGGAGGAAATAGGCGAATGCGTGCTGCTCGACCGGGCGCACCTGCCGCCGCGCTTGAGCGAGCTCGCGGCGACGCGCCTCCTCGAGGAGCCGCCGCGAGCAGTACCGGGCGACGCCGCGCTCGCCGCCGAAGTGCCCTCGAACGAGCTTCCCGGCGCGCGCCCACTCGTCGAGTCGGCGCCCGATCCAGTCGGCGTCGAAGTCGTAGCGGGCCTGTACGTCGTCCACGGAAACCGGGCCGCTCAACGTGACGTACCGCGCGACGAGCTCGCGCCGAGCTGCCCCAGGCGCGAGTACCGGCGCGCGATAGGGCTCAGGCACGACGTCGTGCGCCGCCCGCGGCTCCAGCTCCACCCCAGCCGCGACGCGCGCGAGTGCGTCAACGCCCAGCGCGGCGGCGTAGCGCGCATACGTTTCGGTGAGGATGATGCGTCGCTCCGGCGACGCGCGCCCGGTCGGCCCGCGACGAGGAACGTCGATCCCGATCGCGCGGCCGGCGTCGAGCAGCTCGGCGACGGGATCGCCGTGCCGGCCTTCGTCGCCGGTCGCTACCCGGTCGCGGAGCTCCGGCAGCGTGAGGTCCCCTGCCCGGTCGAGGAGTACCGCCAGCTCGTCCGCGTCGCGCGCCCGCCGTCCGGGCGCCGTCCCGCGGCGGCGGGCGAGGAGCGCCTCCAGCACGCGGAGCGTCTCCTCGTCCGCGCCCTCGGCGCCCATCAATTCGTCGAGCAGCGCGCGGTCGAGGGAGAGCAGCGCCGCCCGCTGCTCCGCCCGTGGAGCGTCGTCCGCGTACATCCAGTCCATCACGAACCCGAACTGGAGCGATGCCGCGAAGGGCGACGGCACCTCGGTCTCCGCGACGCGGATCGTGATCCGCCCCTCCTTGAGACCGCTCAGCACCGCGGCCAGCGCCGGCATGTCGAACGCGTCCTGAAGGACGTCGCGGTAGGTCTCGACGAGGATCGGGAACGACGGGAACTCGCGCACCGCCTGCAGGAGGTCGAGTGACTTCAGGCGCTGCAACCACAGCGGCATGCGGCGGCGCGGGTTGCCGCGTGGCAGCAGCAGTGCCCGCGCCGCGTTCATGCGAAAGCGCGCGCCGAAGAGCGACGACGACCCGACTTCGTCCAGCACGCGACGCTCTGCCTCCGGGTAGGTCAGCCCGCGGAGGATCTCGAGCGGTACGGGAGCATCGAGGTCCGGCAGGCGAAGCATGATCCCGTCGTCTGTCGTCTGCACTTGGACTTCGAACGCTGGTCCGAGGTCGGAGGTCCGAGGTGCGAGGGCGGCCTTTTTCCGGGCCTCGGACCTCGGACCTCCGACCGCGCCTCTCGCCGCGAGCCACTCTCTCGCCCTCTGCGCGAGCGCCATCCCCCACGGCGCGGTCACGCGCGCCCCGAACGGGGCGTGGAGTACGATGCGCACGGAGCCCGTCTCGTCGCGAAAGTGCTCCGCCACCAGCGTGCGGTCGTCCGGCACCGCCTGTGTCGACGCGCGCTGCTGGTGCGCGTACTCGACAAGCGCGGTGACCGTCGACTCATCGGAGCCGTAGCGATCCGCGATGGCACGAGCCGCGTCGAGCGTGGCGGCGGCCGCGAGTTCACGCCGCAGCGCTCCCACGCGCGGCGCCAGGTGCGCCGAGCGCGCCATGAACTCGCCGTGCCAAAACGGCATCCGCGCCGGCGCCCCCGGCGCCGGGGTCACGACGACGCGATCGTGCTCGATCGACGACACCCGCCACGTGCTGGAGCCGAGCTGGAAGACATCGCCGACGCGCGTCTCGTACACGAACTCTTCGTCGAGCTCACCGAGGCGCGTGCGGTCGGGAAGCGTGACCGTGTACAGCCCGCGATCGGGGATCGTGCCTCCGGAGGTCACGGCCACGATCCGCGACCCCCGGGATGCCGTCAGGCGGTCGGTCATACGATCCCACGTGACCCGAGCCTCGAGCTCGGCGGCGACGTCCGACGGGTACTTCCCCGACAGCATCGCGAGCACCTCGTCGAACGCCGTGCGCGTCAGCGAGTGGTACGGGTAAGCTCGGCGTACCACGTCGAAGAGCTCCGCGCTCGTCCAATCGTCGTCGACGGCAACAGCGGCGACGATCACCTGCGCCAGCACGTCGAGCGCGTTCTGAACGACGCGAGTCGGCTCGACGTCCCCGTCGCGCATCCCACCGACGATGGCGAGGATCTCGAGCGCGTCGTCGCGGAACGTCGGGACGAAGACGCCGCGGCTCACCGCTTGAAGCGTGTGTCCCGCCCGGCCCACTCGCTGCAATCCGTTGGCGACGCGCTTCGGCGACTGAAGTTGGAGCACGAGGTCCACCGACCCGATGTCGATCCCCAGCTCCAGCGAGCTCGTACTCACGAGCGCCCGCAGCGCCCCGGCCTTCAGCGAGTTCTCGAGGCCGTGCCGCCGCTCGCGCGACAGCGAGCCGTGATAGGGCAGCGCAATCTCCTGTCCGGCAAGCGCGTTGACCCGGGCGGCGATCCGCTCCGCCTGCGCGCGGTTGTTGACGAAGACGAGTGTCGTGCGCGACTCGCGGATGTGCCGGAGCACCAGCGGCGCAACGGACGTCCAAACGGTCCCGCCCACCTGTCCCAGGTCCTCGACCGGCGACACGACGCGCGTCTCCATCGCCTTGACGAGGCCGCAGTCGATGATGGTGACGGGGCGGGAGGCCGGTGATGCAGGTGGGAGGTGAGAGGTGGGAGGTCGGAGACCATCGGTCTCGCTCCGACCTCCCACCTCCCGGCTCACACCTCCCAGAAACCGCCCTATCTCCTCCAAGGGCCTCTGCGTCGCCGAGAGCCCGATCCGCTGCGGCGGGCGCTCGCAGAGCCGCTCCAGCCGCTCCAGCGTCAGCGCGAGGTGCGCGCCGCGCTTGCTGCCGGCCACCGCGTGGATCTCGTCGACGACCACCGCGCGGAGCGCGCTGAACATGCCGCGGCCACGGAGGCTCGTCAGCATGATGTGAAGCGACTCCGGCGTCGTGATCAGGATGTGGGGCGTCTTCCGCAGCATCCGCGCGCGCGCCGACGGAGGCGTGTCGCCCGTGCGGACCGCGACGCGGATCTCGGGGAAGGCGTGTCCGGCGCGCTCGAAGCGCTCTCGGAGCTGCACGAGTGGCCGCTCGAGATTCCGGTGGACGTCGTTGTTCAACGCCTTGAGCGGCGAGATATACAACAGATGGATTGCGTTGGCGAGCGGCGCCTCGAGCCCCTCGCTGATGAGCGCGTTCAGCTCCCACAGAAACGCGGCGAGGGTCTTACCGGTGCCGGTCGGCGCGAGGATCAGGGCGTGATCGCCGCCGGCAATCGCGGGCCACCCACGACGTTGCGGCTCGCTCGGCTCTCCGAGCGTCGCGCGGAACCACTCGCGTACCACCGGATGGAACGGCTCGAGAGCGTCCGGCGTCCGCGGCGGTCGTCGGCCGCGGCGCGCGCTCTTCGCTGCAGCCTGCCTCCGGCCCGGGCGCTCCGTCATCCACACCTAGTATAGCTTGCGGCATGGCGCGTGCGCCGTGTGCGGCACGCGGAGGACCACGATGAAACGGAAGCACCTGCGGTTCGGCGAAGGGTTCCGGGTGGCGATCGGCAACCGACGGTCACAGGCCGCGGAGATGGTGATCGCGCCGGGCGACTCCGAGGGCGGGCCGGACAACCGCCACCGCGGCGCCGATCAATGGCTCTACGTCCTGTCGGGGGGTGGCACGGCGATCGTCAACAACAGGCGCTACGCACTGCGCGCCGGGTCGCTGCTCCTCGTCGAGCGCGGCGACACGCACGAGATCCGGAACTCGGGCCGGACGTCCTTGCGAACGCTGAACTTCTATGTGCCCCCGGCGTACACCAGTCGTGGTGACCCGCTACCACGCGGGCGGCCCTGAGAGCGCAGATTCAGCACTACACCTACTTCGGGATCCCGGGCCCCGCGCGCGCATGACCTGCGGCGGGTGGGCCTGGTAAAGTCAGCCCAACCGCTGAACGATGTCCGCGACCTGCCGCGTGTGCCGCGCTTCGTGCTGGCCGATGAACAGCACCCACTGATAAACGTTGATCACGCCGAGCGCCGGGTGTGTGGCCGTCACGTCGCCGAGCGCGAGCCCGTCGCCCTCGCGAAGCGCGGCGTGGAGGTCGGCGCGCGACGCGCGTAGCGCGTCGTGGACCTCCGGGGCGCGGGCGTCCGGCCGTGGCGCTGTGAAGTCGGGCGCCTGGCGCTTCGGCCCGTCAACGACCGGGAACCAGTCCAGCGAGTGAAGGAGCGACTCCTCCGACCGCTCCGGCCCGAGTCCCGCTTCTTTGGCTCGGGCGATCCGCTTCGCGAGCAGCGCCGCCGTGCGAGACTCGGAGACGTGTAAGTGATCGAACACCTGCGCGACCGACCACGACTCGGGTGCCGGTCGCTCGCTCCACCGCTCGTAGGGTAGGCGGAGCGCCGCCGCCTCGAGGTCCGCCCGGCGGTCGTCGGTGTAACGCACGATTTCGGCGAGGCGCGCGTGCACGCTCAGCTCTCCTCTTTCTTCGCCGACTTCTTGGCCTTCTTCGGAATCGAGTCTTCGACGATCCGGCGTGCGCGTTTGGCGCCGAACCGCCCGCGCGGCGTGAAGGTCTTGTACTTCGCCGTGTTGTAGGAGACGAAGAAGTGCTCGATCTCCTCGACGAGGCGCTCGCCGACGTCTTCGATCGTCTTGACGTCGTGGTGCGCCCATGAGTTGTCTGCCACCGCGATCAGCCGGTGGTTCTCGACCCGCGTGCCGTCTCGCTCTACCTGATCCGCCTCGATCACGCCGATGAGTCGCGCCCGGATCAGGCAGCCGGGGAACGCCGGCTCGTCCATCAACACGAGCACGTCCACGGGGTCGCCGTCGTCGCCCTTCGTCCCCGGTACGAAGCCGAAGTCGAACGGGAAGACCGCCCCGGCGGGGAGCACGCTGCCCAGCTCGAACAACCCGCGCTCGGGATCGAACTTGAACTTGTTGCGGCTCCCCTTCGGCGTCTCGATGACGACGTGCAACGTGTCCTCGTCCTTGAAGGGCTCGAGTCGCGCGAACGGATGACTCGACTGTGGCGTCACGGCGGGTCCTTGCGAACTCTGATCCGGCGCGCCGACTCGGTGCCCGGTGCCGGTCCGGCCCACTTCGCAATCCGGCCGCTCGGACCTACCGCCCAGCCGATACCGTTCGGTCCCGGCGCGAACGCCACCGTGTTGAAGCCGGCCGTGTCGATCGGCGTCCAGGTCTCGCCGCCGTCCGTCGAGTATTCCGATCCCGATGTGCCCACGGCGACGAGCACGCGCCCGCCCGAGCCCGGAACGTACGCAACGCTGGAGCGGTACCCCCCGGGGCGGCCCGCCGCCAGGCGCCACGTCACGCCTCCGTCATCCGTCAGTGCGACGTTGGCGGCGGTGTCGGTCGCGGCCTGGTAGTCGCCCCCGACCGCGACGCCGCGCCGCGCGTCCGCGAACGCCACCGAGAAGATCCCGCGCGCCGGGGCTCCGGTCGTAATCGGCGTCGAAGCGACCTGCCAGTTGATCCCGCCCGTAGCCGACCGGTAGACGCGCGCCTCTCGGCCGCCGCCGCTCACGATCCACACGTTGTCCGGCGCGCGCACCGTGAGACACGTCCCGCTCGCCGCGAACGCCGCCTCGCCCGCGATCGCCGGCGGAATCCGATCGGGCGGCAGCTCTACCCAGCTGCCGCCGCCATCGGACGTCGCGATGACACGGAACCGACCGCCCACCGGATCGCTCACCGCCATTCCGCGCTCCGGGCTCCAGAACCCGAAGCAGTCGTAGAACGCAGCGGTATCGGCGTTCGTGAACTGGAGCGCCCACGTCGCGCCACCGTCTATGGTCTTGTAGATCCGTGAGGCCGCCCCATTCCCGATGCTGAGCACGTAGGCCCGCCGGGCGTCGAACGCCTCGACATCGCGAAAGTCGAGCGAGTCGGCGCCGGGGACCGCCATGACCGCCCACGTTCGTCCGCCGTCCGTCGTGCGCACCACAGTGCCGCGCGTGCCGCTCGCCCACACCACGCGCTCGCTGACCACGCTCAGCCCGCGGAAGCTCGCTGTGGTCGCTAGCTGCTGGGCCTCCCACTGCGCCCCGCCTGTGTGTGCTCCGACACTCAGC
Organism: Gemmatimonadaceae bacterium; assembly: GCA_046263215.1. GTDB lineage: Bacteria > Gemmatimonadota > Gemmatimonadetes > Gemmatimonadales > Gemmatimonadaceae > JBHELH01. The sequence goes on from JBHELH010000012.1 coordinate 21,163, forward strand.
GGCCACGCAAGTGCGACGGCGCGCAACCACATCGACCTCGTAACCATTCCGCAATAAAGGCGCAGGCCGAAGGCCTGCGCCAGTCCAAACTACGGATAGCGGATAGCTGATAGCTGATAGCTGACAGCTGATAGCGTCGCGGGCGCAGCCCGCGACCGATAGCCGATAGCGTCCGCGCGGAGCCTGGACACTTATTCCCCCCTCAACACCTCCACCGGATCCACCGCCGCCGCCCGTCTCGCCGGCGCATAGCTCGCCGCCAGCGCCACCACCGCGAGCAACGTCGCCACGGCGCCGAACACCACCGGGTCGCGCGGGCTGACGCCGAACAGGAGACCCGCGACCAGCCGGCCCCCGGCCACCGCCGCGCCGAGACCCAGCATGACGCCGACCGCGGTGAGCCCTGCTCCCTGCCGCACGACGAGCCGCGTGACGTCGGCGAGGCGAGCGCCGAGCGCGACGCGAATCCCGATCTCCTGCCGGCGCTGCGTCACCGAGTAGGCGACGACGCCGTACAGCCCGACCGCCGCCATCACGATCGCCAAGGCGGCGAAGACGCCGATCAGGATCAGAACGAAGCGCCGCCCCTGCGACAGCTCGGCCATCAGCTGCTCCATCGTCCCGACGCGATACACCGCCAGATCTCGGTCGAGCGCGCCGATGACGCGCCTCACCGTCGGCGTGAACGCCAGCGCGTCGCCCGACGTACGCACGGCAAAATTCATCCAGCGCCACGGGTACTGCAGGTGGGACATGTAGATCTGCCCGCTGGACTCGCGATCCAGGCCGTAGTGCTTCACGTGGCCGACTACGCCGACGATCGTCGCGAGCGAGTCCCGACCCGGCAGCTTCATGCGGCGGCCGATCATGTCGCCACGCGGAAAGACGCGCCGCGCGAAGACCTCGTCGACGACCGCGACGAGTGGCGTGTCGTGCTCGTCGCGGTCGGTGAACAACCGACCGGTGCGCAGAGGGATTCCCATCGCCGCGAAGTAGCGCGGGTTCACGATGTACCGATCGCCTTCCGGCTGGTTCGCCCCCTTGAGCGCCGGTACGCCTTCCACCTCGACGCCGATGCGGTCGAAGCTGTCCTGGAACGGAAGGATGCTTCCGACCGCGACGCCCGTGACGCCGGGGCGCGACGTAAGCTCGATCTCCAGCCGCGCGAAGAACGCGCTCAACTGCCGGCGCTCCGGGTACCGCGCCCTCGGGAGGTCGAGCGAGAAGGTGAGCAGTCGATCAGGACGAATACCGGGCTCCACCTGCTGGAGACGCGCAAAGCTCTTGAACAGGAGCCCGGCGTCGGCGAGCAGTGCAACCGCGAGCGCCAGCTGGGCGACGACGAGCGCCGCGCGGAGCCGCATTCCCGCGCCACGCGCGCCGCGGGCACCCTCCTTGAGCGCCAGTTGCAGATCCGCGCGCGCCGTCCTCACAGCCGGCGTGATGCCGAAAAGAATCCCCGCCCCGACGGTCAGCAGCACCGTGAACGCGAGTACGCGGCCGTCGAGCCCGACCTCCTGTCCGCGAATGCTCGCCGGCGCCAGCGTGAGGAGCGCCCGCGTCGCCGTGTGAGCGAGCGCAAGCCCCGCCGCCCCACCGAGCATCGCCAGCAGCAGGCTCTCGGTGAGGAGTTGGCGGATCGCGCGCCACGCACCAGCGCCCAGCGCCGCTCGCACGGCGAACTCCCGCGTCCGGGCGACGCCGCGCGCGATAAGGAGCGCGGAGAGGTTGGCGCAGGCGATGAGAAGCACGAGTCCCGACGCGGCCATCAAGAGCAGCAACGGCTGACGCACGTCGCCCACGAAGAGGTCGCGGAGCGGGTCGATCCGCACCGTCATGCCCTCGTTGTGCTCCGGATACGCCTTTTCGAGCTGCGCCGCGATCGCGCGTATCTCCGCGCGAGCCTGCTCGAGCGTGACGCCCGGCTTGAGCCGCGCGATGACGTCCTTCGCTCGCCCACCGCGTCCGTCCGCCGTATCCGGGATGAAGTTCCCCCAGAGCTGGGCGTCGAGCTCACGAGGGAGCCGGAGACCGGCGGGGAGCACTCCGACGACGACCATCGGGCGACCCTGGAGCGTGATCGCCTGGCCGACCACATCCGCGCTTCCGCCGAACCGCTCCTGCCACAGGCCGTACGAGAGCAACACAACCGGCGGCGCGCCGCGCTGGTTGTCGCTCGGTAGGATCGGCCGCCCCAGGGCCGGGGCGATGCGCAGTACGTCGAAGATCGAGGCCGAGACGTCCGACGCCGACAACCGGACCGGGTCGCCCTGGCCTGTCAGGACCGGGCTCCAGCCGTCGTAGATGCCGATCGCCGCGAAGCTACGCGCGAGACGCCGCCAGTCCTCGTAGTTCGGTGTCGACGTCGTCGTCGCGGGCTGAGGGTCCGTGCGGGCGTGCTCGCCGAGGTGCACGATCCGCTGCGCGTCCTCGAACGGCAGCGGCCGCAGGAGCACCGCACTGACGACGCTGAAGATCGCGCTCGTCGCGCCAATGCCGAGCGCCAGCGTCAGCACGGCCACGGTCGCGAATACCGGCGTGCCACGCAGGCTGCGCCAGCCGAACGAAACGTCGCCGGCGACCGAGTCCAGCCACTCCTTGATTCGCATGTCTCGCTCCCGCTGCCGGCCGATGTCGCGGCAGCTGCGCGTGATCCTGTGCACGTCGCCGAACTCGCGCAGCGCGGTGTCGCGCGCGACGTCGGGACGCATGCCGGCGGCTACCAGCTCATCGACGCGCGAATCGACGTGGAACCGGAGCTCGGCCGCGATGTCCTCGTCGAGCCGGGCCCCGCGGGGCAAGTCGAGCCGGAAATAGCGACGGAAGCCGGAGCCGCGGCCCATCAACACACGCGTCTCAGGCCGGCGACAGCACGCGCGCGACCGCCTCGGTGTAGCGCGTCCACGTCGCCAGCTCGCGGCGGAGCTGCTCTCGCCCTGCCGGCGTCAGCTCGTAGAACTTCGCCCGCCGGTTGTTCTCCGAGAGACCCCACTCCGCCTGGATCCACCCGCGCCGCTCCATGCGGTGCAGCGCGGGATACAGTGCGCCTTCCTCGACGAGGATGACCTCCCGACTCCGCTCGCGAATCTGCCGCGCCACCGCGTAGCCGTGCATCGGGCCCCACGTGAGGGTGCGGAGGATGAGCAGGTCGAGCGTGCCCTGCATCAGCTCGAGACTCGTCGGCGCCGATGGTGTCGCCTTCGTCGGCATGGCGCTCACTCGTGTCGGAGTGCTTCGGTCGGGTTGACGCGCGCCGCGCGGCGCGCGGGGAGATAGCTCGCCGCCAGCGCGACCGCGACGAGAGCGCCCGCCGTCGCCGCGAACGTGGGTAGGTCCGCCGGCGCGACGCCGAAGAGCAGGCTGGCGATCGCCTTCGCCGCGCTCAGCGCAAGCACGATCCCGATCACGACGCCGGCCGCGACGACGCCCAGGCTCTGCCGGAGCACCATTCCCACCACCTGCCCCGGGCGCGCGCCGAGCGCGACGCGGATGCCGATCTCGCGCGTGCGCCGTCCGACGACGCTCGCAAGCACCCCGTAGACGCCGACGGCAGCGAGGACGAGCGTCAGGACCCCAAAGAGGCCGAGGAGCATCGCGCCGACCCGCTGCGGCAGCAGGACCATCGCGAGCTGGTCCTCGAGCGAGCGCGGGTCGATTATCGGAACGCGCTCGTCGAGCGCTCGAACCTCCCGCCGGATGGCCGCGTGAATGCGGTCCAGGTCACCGGAGGCGCGGACCGCGAGCGAGACGGGCTCGAGCCCCAGTGTGTTGATGATCTGCGGCAGCGACCCATACAGGTAAGGTTCCGGTCGGCCCCTGAGCTCCATGAACCGAATGTCGCGCGCCACGCCGACGACGGTGATGTTCCCGTTGAACTGGCGGCCGATCGGGTCCTCTCCACTCCAGAGCCGCGCAGCCATGGCGGCGCTGATCACGGCGACGCCCGGCGTGCCGGCGCGGTCGCGCTCGTCCAGCGCCCGGCCGCGCACGATCGGGATCCTGAGCGCGCGGAAGTAGTCGCCGGCGACGTACGTGACCGCGATAACCGGCGTTTCCCCGGGCGGGAACGTCACTCCCGCCGGGCGGACAACGATCGCGTTGTCACCGCCAAACGGCAGCGACGTCGCCCAGCCAACCGCTTCGACGCCCGGGACCGATCGCATGCGCTCGGCCAGCCGATCGTAGAACGCCTGCGCCCGCGCAGAGTCGTAGCGTTGGAGAGCGAGGTGGAAGGAGGCGACCGCCACGCCCGCCGGCCGGAACCCCAGATCGACACTCAGCGCTCGCTGCAGGCTGCGCAGGAAGAGACCGGCGCCTGCGAGCAGCACCAGGCAGAGCGCGATCTGAGACGCCACGAGCGCGCTCCGGAGCTTGAGGCCCGAGCGCGCCGAAGCGCCCCGAGCATCCTTGAGCGCGCTCACCAGCTCCGGGTTCGATGCCTGAAGGGCCGGCGCGAGCCCGAACGCGACGCCGACCACGCAGGCGACGGCTAACGTGAACGCGAGTACTCGCGGCGACACGCTGCCGGCGACGTCGGCGACCGACACGCCCCCGGGCAGCGATACGACGCTCGCCCACCGGAGCATGAGCCGCGACACTGCGATGGCAGCGAGGCCGCCCAGCGCGGCGAGTACTACGTTCTCCGTCACGAGCTGCCGGACCAGCCGCCCCCGCCCCGCACCGAGCGCGAGGCGCACGCCGATCTCTCGCGCGCGGGCCGCGGCGCGCGCGAGCTGCAGGTTCGCGACGTTCGCGCACGCGACCAGAAGCGCGATCCCTGCCACGGCCGCGAGCACGGCAATGAACCTCACGGTCGGCGCGTGCGCGTTGGCGCCCATGACGGTTTGGATGGCGGGCCGAAGCTCGAGGTCGGCCGGCCCGGGGCTAGCCGGCCGATGCACCCGCCGCAGTCGCTCGGCGATCGCATCGAGCTCCCGGTCGGCGGCGGTGAGACCAACTCCGGGTCGCAGACGCCCGATTACCGAGAGCCAACCCCAGCCTCGGCTCTCGATGTCCAGCTGCAGAAACTCGCCTGTCGCGACCGAAGGCCATGCGTTGATCGGAATCCAGACTGAAGGGTCGCCCACCGCACGCGGGCCGCGGAATCCAGCAGGTGCGACCCCGACGACGGTGAATGCGGTCCCGTTGAGCTCGAGCTTCCGACCGAGCACCGATGCATCGCCGGCGAACTCACGCTGCCAAAGGCCATGGCTGATGACCGCGACCCTCTGCCCCGCGCCGCGCGCGTCGTCGTCCGGCACAATGGTGCGCCCCCGCAGCGCCGGCGTTCCGAGCACGGAGAAGTAGTTCCCGGAGACGATGGCAACACGCGCGAGGTGCGCGGTCGTGCCCGCGCCGAGGCTCACGGGGCGTTCGCGGAATGCCGCCAGCCCCTCCCATGCCGTGCTCTGGTCGCCGTAATCCCGGTAGTTGGGATAGGACTGTGGTCCCGACGCGAGCGTGGCGAGACGCTCGGGTTCCCGGACGGCGGGCAACGGGTGCAGCAGGATGGCGTCGGCGAGCGAGAAGATGGCAGCGTTGGCGCCGATGCCGAGGGCGAGGGACGCGACGGCGACGGCTGTGAAGAGCGGCGCACGGACGAGCGTCCGAGTCGCGAACGCAACGTCTTGTCCGATCGTCTCGAAGAACGTGTCAAATCTTGCTGCGCGTTGCTGCCGCCGACCCACGTCGTTAAGCGCCGCGCGATACCGGTCGACGTCGCCGAATCTGCGGAGCGCTTCGGCGCGCGCCGCGGGCGGCGTCATGCCGCCCGCGACAAGCTCGTTAGTGAGAGCCTCGACGTGGAACCGCAGCTCGTCGTCCACGTCCGCTGTCAAGTTGGGCCCCCAGAATCGGAGGTATCGGCGCCAGGCGGGAGTCGGGTGCACGGGAAGCGTCGGCGGGTATGGCGAGCGTGGTGGTGTGGGGCGTGGAGTGCGAGCGCTCGCGGCGCGAATGTGGCCCCATAAGCAGCTTAGGGTAACATGCGCTCGGTCCCCTAAGGCGTCAAGGGAAGCACTAAGACCCTACAGCCCGTAAGAAGCGTCCCGGGGCCGTTAGTCCGCAGTCCGCAGTCCGCAGTCGTGTATGTCCCCCGGCACATCGACATCCGCCGGCATCTCGACGTCGAGCTCTACGGGCACGACGCGCCCCGGATCCCGCGCAATGACGGAGCGGCCGCCCTCGTCGCCGGTGACGACACGGAGCTCGGCGAACAGCGACCGATCGAAAAGCACCGGGTTGCCGCGAATGCCACCTCGATAGAGGGGCGCCACGATGAGAGCGCGACTGGAGCGGTAGCGCTGGAGAAGCGGATCGACAATCTCGGCGCCGACGCCGGGCTGGTCGGCCAGCGCAACCAGCGCCGCGTCTGCGTGTGCCGGTATGGCGTGGAGACCGACGCGGAGGGATGTGCTCATGCCGGCCGCGTAGTCGGGGTTCGTCACCGTTCGTATCGGCAGACCGGTGAGCGAGGCGCCGACCGCGGGCGCGTCAGCGCCGAGGACGACGACGACCTCGTCGAGCATCGTGGTGAGCAAGGCCTCGACGGTCCGTCGCGCGAGCGGCACGCCGCCGACGGGTGCGAGCAGCTTCTGCGATCCGAAGCGCCGCGATGCGCCGGCCGCGAGCACGATCCCCGCGATCACGGCGTGGCCGCCGTCGCTACTCGACGATGATCGTCGCCCTCATCGTCGGATGCGGCTCGCAATGATATGGGAACTGGCCGGCCGTGGGGAATCCCTGGGAGAACTCCGCGCCCGTAGCGAGGGTTGGCGAGTCCCAGGCGCCGTCGTCCGCCGTACTCGTGTGCGCAGTGGGGCCCTGGTTCACCCACCTGACCGTCGCGCCAGCGCGGACACGCAGCGTCGCGGGCTCAAAGGCGAAGTCCCGGATGTTGACGAGGCAGGGAACGCTAGTGCTAGTGCACTCCACAGTCGCGCCCGTAGTGCGCTCAGAGAAGCACGACGCCGTCAAGCCGGCCGCCGCGATCGCACAGAGCCCGACGAGCGCGGCGGCCGAGCGAGTCATTTCCTCGAGCCGTGCTATCATCGGACCACCACGACGCCCCTCATGAACGGGTGCGGCAGACAGTAATACGGATACTGGCCCGGCTTGTCGAACGTGCGGCGATAAGTCTTGCCCGGCTGGAGCAACCCGGAATCGAAGCTCTTGTCGTTCGCCGTGACCGTGTGAATGAGCTGGTCATCGTTTCTCCAGACCACCGTCGTGCCGGCGGTGATCTGGATGCGACCGGGGACGAAGGTGGTGTTGCGCATGACGACGTTCACCACCGACGGACGCGCGGCCTGCGTGCGCCGCGCGGGTGTCCGGCCCGCAGCCGGAGGCACCGCCACGGCGGTGTCGCGTCGCGCCGGGGCTACCGCCGCGGCGGTATCGCGCAACATCCGCTGCGCGCGCGCCGTGTCGGCGCGCACCGGCTCCGCGCGAACGGCGGGGACAACCGTGTCGGTCCGCGTGACGTAAACAGTGTCGACGCGCGGCGCCGCGGCGACGACTTCGGGCGGCGTCGAAGGGCGGCCGAACCACCGACTCAGCGTGAGCGGAATCGTGAACTCGAACCCGTAACGTACGAGGTCACGACCCGTCGCCTCCACCGAGCCGCGCGACATGCCTTGCAGCGTTCCGACGTTGGTGTTCGTCGCATGAAGCGAGAGGGTGTGCGGCGTGTACGGGATCGCGATGTGCACGCCGGCACTCCACGCGACGCGCTTCGACGGCGCGTCGTCGTCCTCGTTCATTACCTTCGCCACGTCACCGGCGAGCGCGAGGTATCGCGCGACCCGCAGCGTGGCGCCTCCGGCCAGCGCGAAGCGCGTCTCGCCGGCGACGTACGGATTCGCCAAGATGCGCCCCGCGCCGATAACCCGCATCGGCCCCGCTCGCCGCCCCACCGACACTTCACCGTCGACACCCTCGGCCGCGATGTTGTACGCGACCTGGCCGGCGAGATCCACGAAGCCCCCGTCGTCCTGGCGCAGCAGGTGATGACGTGCGAAAAACTCCCACTCGTTCGGGTACTGCACCGCGAGATCGGAGTTCGTGGCGTAGTTGAACCCGACGAGGAGCCGGTACGGCAGTCCGGCGGCGAACAGGAAGGTCGGGAAGTTCGTAACCTTCCGCTCGGGCGCGTCGCTCGCCGTGAAGCGGTGGACGAAGTTGAAGTACAGCGTCCCCGGGTTGCCGACCCAATTGCCGGAGACGTTCGGCGGCCTGTCGAGAAGCGACTGCGCCCGCGCGTCTTCGGCGGGCGCCGCGGCAGCGGCGACGAGGGCGGCCAGAGCGCCGACCCTCGCCGCGGCGCGCGTGCATCGTCCCGTCGCCATCATTGCACGGTCACTCTTCCAGTCATCCCCGAATGGCGCGTGCATGAGTAGTTGTAGGTGCCTGCCGCGGTGAACGTGCGTGATGCGGACGTACCCGGCTCCTGGTCCGGAACGTTCCCGCCGGTCGGCGCCGTGCCCTGGAACGTGACGTTGTGCCGCGCCCCTGAGAATTGCCAGGTGACGGTGCCCCCGGGAGCAATCGTGACGTTCGACGGACTGAAGGTCTCGCCAGGCGTCGTGACCGTGGCCGTCGAGCCGCTGGGCGGTGGCGGCGTTGGCGTCGGCGCGCTCGGGGGCGGAACCGTCCCCGCCGGCTGGACGATGACCGTACCACGCATACCCTTGTCGCGGTGACGCTCGCACTCGAAGTCGTAGCTCCCGGGCGCCGTGAACGTGCGGGTCGCGGAGCCGCCCTTCTCGATCTCGCCGGGGCTTCCACCCGGTGGCGCGGCGCCAACGAAGATAATGTTGTGGCGGTCCTCCACCACTTGCCACGTAACCGTCCCATTCACGGCGATGGTCACAGTGCCCGGTGAGAACGTCCGGTCTGGCGTCCGGATCGTCGCGGCCGATGGCACCGGAGTGGACGGCGGCGGCGGCGCCGCTGGCGCTGCGGGTGGGGGCGGTGTCGACGGCTGAGCAGGCGTGCTGGGCGTGCCCGACGGCGGCGTCCCGCCAGTCCCGGTCGGCCCCTCGGGCGCCGACGGGATAGCGGCCCCGCCGCCCCCGCACGCGTAAAGGATCGTGACGCTCAGCACGAGCGCGGTGCCGCGGCGGCACCGTAGGACAAATTCATTCATCGTGAGCTCGCAATTGTCGAGTTAGGCAACGGGAATGGTGAAGACCAGGCGGCTCCTCGGCATGCGACGACGCTCGCCCTGGAAGCCGGCCTGCGATTAGGCAGGGCTGACGCCACGCCACCAGGCAGTGAACGAACGCTGTACGTCGTTGGTATGCTTGGCTTTGGGCTGGAACGTGGACTGATCAGGCCGCCGCGAGGGTGTAACGAATCGATACAGGGTCCTATCGAAGCGTTCCAGATCTTATCGAAGCGTTCCAACCGCTGGCTGGACCATCGGCGTACACCCGGGGACCGCTCGTGTTCGAGCCACCCATATGCGCCCCGGCCCCCTCATCCGCGGCCGTCGTCTCCGAGCATCCCGAGGGCTGTCCGCATCGTCGCGAGAGGCAGAACTGCGCAGGCGCGCCTCGCCTGGGGAATCTCACCACCGAGTGCAGCGACTGCCTCGTCGTCGCTGATCGCCCCGACGGCGTCGATGGGCATCCCGCGGACCCGCTCCGTCAGCAGCGACGCGGAAGCCACACTGATGGCGCACGCGTTTGCGGTGAACCGTGCTTCAGCGATGTGGCCCTCGCGGACCGCAAGCTCGATTCGTACCCGGTCGCCGCACAGCGGGTTCGAGCCTTCGCGCGCGACGTCGGCCGTCGGGAGGGGGCCCTGGTTCCTCGGCCGCCGGAAGTGCTCCATGATGGTCGCGCCGTACGGCGCCGGCCGGGCCGCCATCTACCGGTCCTCCTCCGATGCGTCGAGCGCGCCACGCTGTCGCGAGGGCCGGTAGGGTGGGAATCGGTAAGCCGCGTCGCGAGTGAGCAGCCCGCCGTGGCCGAGCTGTGCGAGCACGCGAGCATCGACGTGCTCTCCGGCGAGGATTCGCGGCAGCACGAGGTCGAACACCGTCGCCTGCGAGAACAGCCCGCAGGTCGGCATGCCGACGATCGCCGACTCGCGAAGCCGTGCGAGCCAGAAGAGGCTCCCCGGGTGCGCCGGCACGCCGTGTCGCTCGCGACGCGCGCCGAGCTGATCGAGCGCGCGGAAGGTGGGGTCGAGCTCGTCCATCGCTTTCGAGCCGGCGACGACAACGACATGCGCCCCGGCGGCGAGCTGCTCCTCGATTGCGTCGGCGATCGCGCCGGCGTCCGGCTCCGCGACGCGCGGCGCGAGTAGCGCCGAGCCGAACCAGCGCACTTTCTCGCACAGCGCGCCCTCGAATCGCTGGAGTGCCTGCGCGGCGAGCGGCTCCTGCACGACCGCCGCGACGCGCATCGGGACGAATGGTCGCACGCCGACCAGACCGCCGGCCGAGTACGCGAGCGATTCGGCTTCGCCGACGGCCGCGCCGCGCATCACGAACGGCGTGATCTTCGCGCGCGCGACGACCTCGCCGCTGTCGACGACGTGCCCGGAGAAGAGCGTGTAAACGCACAGCCCCTCGACCGCGTTCACGGCACCGAGCGGCGTTGTCGCGACGTCGACGATGCCCCGCCATTCGGCGTGCAGGGGCCAATGGCCGGCGCTGGCGACGCCGACTCGCACGCCCGCACCCGCCGCGGCGCGCGCCAGCCGCTCTCCCGCCTCGTCCTCGTGTACGTCGCCGGCCTCCATGCGGACGAGGTGCAGCTCGTCCCACAGCAGCGTCGCGACGTGCGGCAGGTCGTCCGCGCGGAGGATGCGTCCCTTGCGGTAACGCAACGCACCGTCCGGTGCACGAAGATCGTGGCAGAGCACCGCGCCGTTGATCGCGGCCGTGTCGAGCTCGCCGCGCGTCGCGAGGAACGCCCTCACGGAAGTGCGCGCGCTGCCGTGCGGCCGCGCCACGCGGCGACGACTTCGGCCAGGATACTCAGCGCGATCTCGGCCGCGCTTTGCGCGCCGATGTCGAGGCCGATCGGCGTGCGGACCCGCGCCAGCTCCTCGGGAGTGAATCCTTCCTCGGCGAGGAGTGCCTTCACTGCGGCGCCACGCCGGCTGCTGCCGAGCATGCCGACGTAGCCGGCGTCGCTGCGCAGCACATGTCTGAGCACCGGCAGCTCGTACTTGTAATCGTGCGCGACGAGCACGAAGGCGGTCGCCGCCGACGCCGTGACCTCGGCTACCAGGTCGGACGGCATGCCGACCCGTAGCTCGTCCGCGACCGGGAAGCGCTCGCGCGTGGCCAGCCGCTCGCGGCCGTCGATGACGATCGTTCGGTACCCGAGCTCGCGCGCCAGCGTCACGAGCGTCATCGCCACCTGGGTCGCGCCGACGACGACGAGCGTGCCCGGCGGGCCGTGGTGCTCGAAGAAGAGCGAGACGTCGCCATCGCTGCCCGGGATCGATTCAACGCGCGAAACGCCGAGCCGCAGCAGGTCCGCCGCCCGCGCCGCGGCGGCCGCGTCGAGCGTCGCGTCGCCGAGCGAGCCTTCCGAATTCCCGCCGTCGAGGACGACGAGCCGGCCCGGTCGGCCGTCGAGCCGCGCCACGACGACCGTGGGACGACCGTGCCGCGCCTCCTCGCGAACGCGCGCGTATGACGCGACGACGGGGTCGTCGTCCGCGACGAGATCCACCGGCTCAACGAGCACGTCGACCGCGCCGCCGCACGTGAGTCCGATCTCCCACGCGTCCTCGTCGCCGAGCGACAGCGAGATCAGACGCGGCGCACGGGACGCCAGCACAGCCTCGGCCTCTTGTACGACGCGAGCGTCGACACATCCGCCGATCGTCACCGAGCCGTGGATCCGCCCGCCCTCGCCCACCCAGACCTTGGCGCCCTCCTTCTTGGGCGTCGTGCCCTTGGCGGCGACGAGCGTGCCGAGCGCGGCGCGCCGCTCCGTGGCGCGCAGCTGATCGAGCGCACTCAGACTCTCGTCCATGGCGTGGCTAGAGGACGAGGTGCCGCGCGAGGGCGCGCAGGCTCGCGAGGTTGTGCACCGGGGCGAAGACGTCGAGGTGCGGGAGTGCCGCCGCCATTCCGCGGGTCTCCGGTCGGTACGTCGGGCTCCCGAGCAGAGGATTGAGCCAGACCACGCGTCCGGCGCGCTCGCGGATCGACGCGAGGGTCGACGCCAGCGCGGCCGGATCGCCCGCGTCCCAACCGTCGCTGAGGACGACGACGATGGTGCGCCGGTCGACGAGCCGAGGCCACCCGGCGCTGAACGCCGTCAGGCATTCGCCGATACGCGTTCCACCGGACCAGTCGTCGACGCCGAGCGAGAGGCCGCGCAGGGCGGCGGCGTATGGCCGCCGCCGGAGCTGGTGGGTCACGCGGCTGAGGCACGTGCTGAATACGAAGGTCTCGACACGCGCGAAGCAGTTCTGAAGCGCGTAGAGAAACTGCAGCAGGAACCGCGAATACAGGTCCATCGAACCCGACACGTCGCACAACAACACAAGCTTGGTCTTCCGAAGTCGCCGCTCGCGAAACGTGAGCTCGACGACGTCACCGCCGGTCCGCAGCGACCGTCGCATGACCTGACGCAGGTGCATGCGCGGGCCGCGCGACGCCGGCCGCCAGCGCCGGCTCGGCCGCGCCGCGAGTCGCCGCGCCAGTCGTGTTGCCTCGCGGGTGATCTCGTCGAGCTCGTCCGGCGAGAACGCAGCAAAGTCCTTCGCCTGAAGGCGCGCGCGGTCACTCTCGCGCGCGACGGCGAGCGGATCTTCGTCCAAGTCGGCGAATCCCGACCGCAGCCACCGCGCGACCGAGGGCGGAGCCTTCGGCCTCGCCATCGGCGCCGGCTGCTCTGGGCGCGCCCGCCCGGGGCGGCGCGGCGCATGGCGGGGCTCCCCTGGATCGTCCCAATGCCAGAAATACTCGAACAGCTCGTCGAAGAGGTGGAAGTCTTCCGGCCGCGTCGTGAGCACGCTGCGCAGCGCAACGCGGAGCTCCTCGCGGTCGCGCAGATCGACGACCCCCAGCGCGCGCGCCGCCTCGACCGCTTCGGCGGGCGTCACCGCCAGGCCGGCCTCGCGCAACGCGCGGCAGAAGCGGGTCGCCGTTCCGACCAGATCGGACGGGCGATCGACGAGCACGTTCACGACGCCGCGCCCGCCATCTCTCGCACGCGCCCGTCGTCGACGCGCGAGCGGAACGCGCTGAGGTCCGCCTCGTCCTTGAGGAAGCAACCGAGGGTCTCGGCGACGAGTTGGGCGTCGAGGTGCGACGCGTGGAGGGCGACGAGCGCGCGCGCCCAGTCCAGCGTCTCGGCGACACCGGGAGCTTTCGCGGGCTTCATCTGACGCACGGCCTGGATGAAGCGCGCGACCTCCGCGGCGAGCCGCTCGCTGATACCGGGCACTTTGCCGCGCACGATCTGCAGCTCTTTCTCGAGCGACGGGTAGTCGATCCAGAGGTAGAGGCAGCGACGGCGGAGGGCGTCGGACAGCTCGCGCGCGCGATTCGACGTCAGGACGACGAACGGCTGGTGGCGCGCCCGGATCGTCCCAAGCTCGGGGATCGTCACCTGAAAGTCGGACAGCACCTCGAGCAAGAACGCCTCGAACTCCTCATCGCTCCGATCCACCTCGTCTACGAGCAATACCGGCGACCGCTCGTCGTAGGTGATCGCCTGGAGCAACGGGCGCTTCAGCAGGAACGACTCGGCGAAGATCGCCGCCTCGCGCTCCTCGATCGGCCGGGACCGGTCGCCTTCGGCGAGCTTGATGTGCAAGAGCTGCTTCGGGTAGTTCCACTCGTAGAGCGCCGTCGTCGCGTCGAGCCCCTCGTAGCACTGCAGTCGGACGAGGTCGGTCTCCAGCGCACGCGCGAGGACCTTGGCGATGTCCGTCTTCCCGACCCCAGGATGCCCTTCCACCAACAGCGGCTTGTGCAAGGCATTCGCGAGGTAGACGGCCGTCGCGACCGAGCGGTCGGTGACGTAGCCCTCCCGCTCCATCAATGCCTGAATCTTCCGAATCTCCTCTCGCATGCGGCTCCGCGGGTGCAGGCCTTCAATATGGGGCGGGAGTTAGCGGTCGGGCTACGACTTTGGTTCGTCGGGAGAGCGGAAGGGCGAGGGCGTTGTTGCGGGAAGAGCGCGGGAAGAGCGCGGGAAGAGAGCGCGCACGCGGATGGCCGCGGATGGGCGAAGGGCGATCAGCGCGGATGGCTCCTCTGGACCTCTGGCCTCCTTGCCGCGACGAGCCCGGACGATGCTTTGGCTACACCCCCGGGACGCCACGCTCGCCCCGCGTTCTCATCGCAGGAGCCGGGTGCCCGCCGAAGGCGGGCGGGGAGCGAGCGAGTGCAGGGCACCCGCGCAGCAGGTCGTCTACTTGCACTGCTTTGTGGCGCGCGCCGTCAGAGTGGAAGTAGATCCCGACAGGCCCTCCGGGCCTGCGGGATGACAGAAGGGGCGGGCCGGAGCCTCCCGGGGGTGTAGCCAAGGTCTTCTCTCGGGCCGGCGCGGGGAGGGTTCGAGAGCCGAGGGACTATCCGCGCGCCATCGCCCTTCGTCGATCCGCCGACTCCGCGTGCCTAACGGCTAACGCCCTCGCAGTTCCGCCCTCGCCCTTCCACCCTTCCCTGCCACCTCTCCGCCTTGACGCCACCTAGAGCCGCCCCGATACTCCTCCGCCCGTACCGGAGGCCCGCGTGGGCTTTGGAATCAAGGAAACGTTTCGCGTCGCGGCGCCGGTCGACCGTGTGTGGAGTTATCTCGTCGACCCGCACCAGGTCGTCACCTGCCTTCCCGGCGCGGAGCTGACGGGGGACGAGGGCGAGCGCGTTTACCTCGGCAAGGTGAAAGTCAAAGTCGGCCCGGTCACGGCGAGCTACGCCGGTCGCGCGCGCTTGACCGAGGTCAACGACGCCGAGCACGTCGTCCGCATGGACGCCGAGGGACGCGAGTCCGGGGGCGCAGGCTCCGCGAAGCTCCGCATGACGAGCCGCGTCGAAGCGCATCCGGACGGCGGCGCCGAGGTTCGTGTCGAAGCCGAGGTCGACGTCGCGGGCAAGATCGTTCAGTTCGGCCGCGGAATGATCGAGGCGGTCTCGAAACAGCTCTTCCGCGATTTCGTCGTCTGCGTTCGCGCGCGCCTCGAGTCCCCGGCCGCCACAGCGGCCGCTGCGCCCACGGCGGCCGCCGCGTCTCAGTCCGCGAGCGGTTCCGCGGGGCCGCAGGCGGCGCCGGCGACTCGTGCCGACAATACACGCGTCGCGGCACCAACGAGTCCGGCACCCGGCGCGAAGCCGGTCGCCGTGCTGCCGCTCATTTTCCGCGCAGTGTGGGCGAACCTGACCGGCTGGGTCGCCCGCGTGTTCGGACGCCGTCGCGCGGCGTAGTCGCTTCTAGTCGACGCGCCCGCGCGCCCGCGCGAGCGCTCGCGCCAGCGCCCGGCGCGCGCAGACAGCCGCGAGGTTCGCCTTGTAGGCGCGCGTTCCTTGCAGGTCCTCGCGGATTTCGATCCCGTCCGCCGCGTGCTGCGCGGCATCGGCGAGCAGCGCGTCGTTCACCTCCTGGCCGGTCAGCGCCCACTCGACCGGCTCGGCACGCGTCGGCTGCACGCCGAGCCCAGTCAGCGCGACGCGCGCCCAGTCGATGCGGTCGCCCTCGCCGAGCCTGACAACAGCGGCGACGCCGACGAGCGCGTAGCCGGAGGCGGGATGCTTCTGCTTCACGTACGCCGCGCCCGCGCGTCCGGACGGGATCTGGAAGCGAACCTCCGTCAGGATGTCGGTTGGTCGCAGCGCCGTCTCCATGAGGCCGACGAAGAAGTCCTCGGCGTTGACGGTGCGCTCGCCGCCCCTCCCGCGCACGCGAAGCTCCGCGTCCAGCGCGAGCGCGAGTGCCGGCAGATCCGCTCCGGGATCGGCGTGCGCGAGGCTCCCGCCGACCGTCCCCATATTGCGCACCAACGGGTCGCCGATCACGCGCACCGCCTCCGCGAGGACGGGTAGTCTGCGGTCGACGAGGTCGGACGCCTGCACGGAGGCGTATGTCGTCATCGCGCCGATGACGAGCGCGCCTTCCTCCTCGCGGATCCCCACGAGGCCGGGGACCTTCCGAAGGTCGACGAGATGTTTGGGTTGCGCGAAGCGCAGCTTCATGACCGGGATCAGACTGTGACCGCCGGCGAGGAGCTTCGCGTCGTCCCCGTGCTCGCGCAGCAGCGACAGCACCTCGTCGAGGCTCGCCGGCGCGTGGTAGTCGAACGGTGCGGTGTACATTCAGTCACCTCCCCGCGTCGGCGGCGGCGGGTGCCCGCTCCGCCGGCGCTCGCGACGCGGGCGAACGAGCGTTCCGCACCGCGTGCCAGATCTTGGCCGGCGTGAGCGGGATGTCGATGTGGGTGATGCCGAACGGCGCGAGCGCGTCCATCACGGCGTTGGCGACGGCCGCGGTCGATGCGATCGTCCCCGCCTCCCCTGCGCCCTTGACGCCCAGCGGGTTGACGGGCGACGGCGTCACCGTGCGGTCGATCTCGAACGCCGGGAGCTGATCGGCTTTCGGAACGGCGTACTCCATGAGCGACGCCGTCAGGAGCTGGCCGCTCGCGTCGTAGACGCCGTGCTCCCAGAGCGCCTGCGCGACGCCCTGCGCGATGCCGCCGTGGAGCTGCCCGTCGACGATCATCGGGTTG
>JBHELH010000013.1:0-2997 GCA_046263215.1 Gemmatimonadaceae bacterium
GCCGACGGCACTCCGATCCCTATGCCAGCCGGTACCCGTTTCGGTACCCGTTTCGCGCTTCCCTCGTTCAGCGCCTAGCCCCGGCCTGGCGCGCAGTCGCGGACGCGGGCTCGGACGCCGAAGGCGCTTCTTGCCGTCGTAGTCGTCCGCAATCCGGCGGCCGGAGCCCCGCGGGGTAGCGGCTGATCAGAGCCAGTAGCCGAGCAGGCGATAGTGACCGAGGAGCGGGATAGCGACGGCGGTAGCCAGGGCAAGGACAGTGTAGTAGAGCCGTCGCGCGCGAGACCAGTAGCGACGGCGCCAGGCCAGAACAGCCAGCGGCATCAGCATCGCGCCGAACACGGCGCCGGCGAGGAGGAGCGTAAGTCCGGCCGTGAGAGCAGCACGCAAGTTGTTGGCGGCCGTATCGTCACCGCCATGCGCCGCGACAACGGCCCCGATTGTGATCGGCGTCAGCGCCACGAGCGTGCTGGCCAACAGCGCCGCGCGCCAGGCTCTTCGCTCGCCCAGGCGCCATACCGGCGGTGGTCGGCCGCGCAGTCGCCCCACGAGCCTGGCGACCAGGCCTACGAGGCCGGCCATCGCACAGCTCAGGAACAGGGCGAAGGCGGCACCCAGAATGACTGCGTGCAGCACGCCCCGCTCGTACCAGGCAAGCCGGTCGAAGCTCAGGGGGTCCTGTGTGCCGCCGGCGAGCGACATGCGTCGCGCGCGACCGTCTGGTGCGGCGACGAAGGCGACGGACACGTCCCGGTCGGGCCCTGATGGCACGCGGTAGAGCCCCGAGTCGACCTCGACGAGCCGGAGCCGCGGGCCGCCCGGGACCGCCACCGACAGCGACCCGCCGCCCTCGCTCCTCACGCGCGTGTCCATCCCGAGCCCGGCGGCTCGCTCGATCGTCGTACTTGCGAGCATGATCGGCCGGTAGACCCCAGCGAATCGTGCCGCGCGGCCGGCCGCCGCCTGCGGGTGCTGGGGCCCCGCTTGCGCTCGCGTAGGCGATGGGCGCGGGAAGTAGCGCCCGACGAAGCCTCGCACGAAATCGGCGCGCAGCGTGCGGAACTCGCCGCCCTGGCGCATGGCGTGGACGAGAAAGATCCCGACGTGGCGCTCGGGCAGGAGGTAGAGGAGCGAAAAGTGTACGCGCGCGCCTGTGTGGAAGAGCCCGCGCTCGCCGCCGACGTCGCCCTCGAAAAAGCCGAGCGCCACGCCGGGGAGCCTAGGGTCTGCGCTCCACTGGCGGGCGTGCATCTGTCGCGTCGTCGAGTCGGCCAGGACCCGCACGCCGCCGAGAGGCGCGGGCACTCTGCCGCCGTTTAGGTGCGCGAGCATGAAGCGCCCCATATCGGAGGCCGTGCTCACCATCGACCCCGCGGGGTAGATGAGGAGCGCGTCCGGCACGGGGCCCGACCCCGCCGTCGCCACGTGGGCCGCCAGCGGAGGCAGAGGTGGCTGCCGGAGCGTGGAGTGCCGCATCCCGAGGGGCGCGAAGATGTGGCGCTCCACGTAGTCCGAGAATGGTTCGCCCGAGGTGACCTCCACGAGGTGCCCGGCGAGGGCCATCGCGTAGTTGGAGTAGCGAACTTCCCCGCCGGGTGGACGGCCGCGCCGCGGCGGGTGCGCGGCGAAGTACCTCTCGAGCGGCACGAGCTGTTCAGGGAGCGCGACCACCTCCCGCATGAACGGGCCGTCGAGCCCCGACGTATGGGTCAGGAGGTGCCGGAGCGTGATCGCCGGCCCGCCCGGCTCGATCACACGCTTGCCGCGCAGGTAGTTGTTCACGTCCTCGTCAAGCCGGAGCCGGCCCCGCTCGACCATCTGCATCGCGGCCGTTGCCGTCACGAGCTTCGAAATGGACGCGACGTGGAAGACGGTGGACTCCGGATCTACGCGACGACGCGAGCGCGCGTCCTCATGGCCGTAGCCCCGCTGGAAGATCACGGAATCGCCGCGGACGACGATCACAGCGAGGCTCGGCTCGGCGTAGCGGCGGAGGTAGGAGGCGAAGACCGAATCCGCGAATGCGCCGACGTCCTCCCGCGCCAGCGGGCGAGCGCCCGGCGGCGGGGCACCTTGGCCGGGCGCCGTGGCGCTCGGGCTCGCGATCGCGATGGAGGAGATGACGAGAGGCAGGAGGCGTCGCCGGAACGTTGCGCCGAGCACCGCGACGGCCACTGCCGGGGGTAACGGATACCAGACGTCGCCGCGGTCGTAGGTATACGGCGCGGGGTAATCGGCAACGGCGGCGAGCGCCGGCACGCCGAGCGCGGCCAACACGCCCCACCGCCACGCAGCCCGCGGCCTGAGCGCGCCGAGCGCGAAGCAGCCAATGCCCAAGAGGAGGCGGAGGGCCCACCGGCTGTCGCTCTGGAGGTCAATCACGGCACTGACGCCGCCCAGCGCGAGCGCGGCCGCGATCATGCCCGGGTCGGCGAGCCGCCCGCGCAACGCGTCGGCGCCGGCCGTTCGCAGTAGTGACAACGCCGCCCCGGCCGCGAAGCGGAGCCGTGCGACACTGCTCTCCGCGGCCGCCAGCTCGGCGACGAGCGCCTCGCCCCACACACGGCGGTCCGGCGGCACCAGCGCGGCCGCCGCCCTGAGGAGGTGGACGGCGACGCGGTCGAGCACGAGCCCGGTCAGGCGTGTCAGCGTCACCGACCCGCCTCCCCCGCCAAGCCGCCCACGTCCCACTCGCGCTCGGCCGCGCGACCGAGCAGGTCTCGGGCGCCGCGAATCCCCTCGCCGGTCAGGCGGTAGAGATGGCGCGGCGGTCGGCCGCGCTCCGTGCGCGTGTCCCACCGCGTTGCCAGCCACCCGTAATCGGTGAGGCGGACCAGGATCGGGTAGAGCGTCCCGGCGCCGAGACCGGTCGCCTTCATCAGGTCGTAGCCGTAGCGCCACGCGGCGGGCGCACCGAGGAACTCCGAGAGCAGGACCACTGTCTGGCGGGACAGACGGGGCCGACGCGGCATGATAACACGATATATATCGAGTTAC
>JBHELH010000014.1:0-4602 GCA_046263215.1 Gemmatimonadaceae bacterium
CGAGGCGAATCGACGAGCCGTGGCCAATTGCGCGCGAGAACGACGGATCCGCGGCGCCGCCGGTGAACGCCGTGACGCGCGTGGGCCTTCGCGCGCCCGTGAGCGGGACCTTCCACAGGCCCTGGTGCGAGCCGAACACGACCGCCCGACCATCCGGCGACCAGTCGACACCGGTCATTCCGGCGGAGCCGGTCGTGAGACGCTCGACGCGCTCGGTCTCCGGCTCGTCGACCCGCATGACAAGTAGGTCCGACTGATATCGGTTCCAATACCGAACGACGGCCAGCCGTCGGCCGTCGGGTGAGAACGCGCAGTGCGTGTCGCCGAAGGTGCCGAGCGGCGGGGCCGTCAAACGGCGTCGCTGGCCGCCGCGCAACGGAATCGAGAAGATCGAGAACGGCTCGCCGGGAGAGTTCCGGTCCACGAAGGCGAGCGATTGCCCGTCGGGCGTCCACGCGAGGCCGATTCCCGACGCGGAGGTCAGGAGTCTGGGCCGCCCTCCGGCGGGCGAGATGACCCAGACGTTCTTGCTGTCCGCATCTCCCTTCGCGAGAAACGCGATAAGGTCTCCCGCCGGCGACCACTTGGCGTACCCGCACCAACTGAGCTGGCCGGCCTCGCCCGTCGCCAATCGGCGCGGCGGCCCGTCGACCGGCTTGATGTAGAGTCCCGGGTCGCGGCCGTTCCAATGGTAGACGACCCGACCGCCGTCCGGAGAGAGACTCGGGCACGTCTCATCGGCCGCGTCGTTGGCCAGCGGACGCGGAACGACCGACGACGACTCGCCGGGAGTGACCGCATCGGCGGACGTCCGACCGAGCACGCGCGACACCGCGAGGCCGGTGACCGCGAGCGCGACCAGCGCGACGAGGACGACGCCGGTGCGCCGACCGAGTCGGACCGGCCGCCGAGGACCCGCAGGCACCGCGCGATCGCCCTGCGGCGCATCGACGACCGCGTCCTGGTGCAGCCGCCCGAGCTGCGTCCGCGTCCGCCGCCAGTCGTCGAGCTCGGACCTAATGGCGAAGACGGACCCCTTCTTGGCGTGCGGCAGACGATGGACGGGAAGGCCTTCCTGCTGCTCCCACCGCTGCACGGTGGTGACACCGCGCCCCAGGTACGCCGCGATCTCCTTCCAGGATTCGAGGCGCTCGCTTCGGTCCGCGGCCTCGACCGAATGCCTGAGCTCCGCGTCGTTCATGTTCGATGCCCTCGGTGACCGAACAACCCATTTCACCCCACGATGCGCGTTGGGGTGCTTCGGAGCTTGCTACGCGTGTCGACGGCCACTACGGTGCGCCCCGCCCCTGGGGGACACGAGCCTCGGCGGGCGCGTCATCACCGTGCAGCGGTCGCGGGATTCGCCGTGCACTGACGGTACCGAGATGGTGGCTGCTGCTCCGGCGGGCCATCGCGAGGCAACCACGAGCCCTGTGGGCCGCCGAACGGACGAGCGAGTCCGCGCCGTGTGATCAGCACGACGCTCGGTGCGTGCGCAAGAGGATACGGACCGCCAGCCGGATCGGCAAGGCGGCGGGGTGTCAACGGGTTGGGCCGATCGCTCGGCCGATGAGAGGGAGAGATGCATTCGCGGGTATGCTGGGCGAGCTGCAGTTAGCGAGCTGGTCAGCCACCGCCGCGCGACTCAAGACGCGGGCGGCGCAGCGTTGAGCCAAGCCGTGGAGAGCCTCGCGCGTGAGGATCGCAGGCGTCACGGGCTCGGCGACCTGTCTGCGCCCAGGCGGGTCGCTCTCGCGCACCTCCTGGACGCGCTCGGTGAATCCGTGATGGTCTGCGACACGGCTGGCCGCGAGCTCCAACGAACTGCGCGGCTCGCAGACCTTCTCGCGGGCGACCCGGACCGAGAGCGGATCCTCGGGGACATGCGCGCGCTCGGCCGCTCGCTCGGCCTTCGGCGCGTCGACTGCGCGGACGCCCCCGGGCCGTCGATCGGCGCGCTCGAGGTGGGAACTTCAGTCGCGTGTTACCGGCTTCGGGGTACCTGCGGGGGCGCAGGACTGCTCGGGCCGGATGAGGTTGTGCTGGTGTCCCTGGAGCGGCTGACGCCCGAACTCCCATCCGTCGAGCAGCTCGTTGAACGTCGCGGATTGACGCGGCGCCAGGCGGAAGTTGCCCTCCTCCTCGCTCGCGGGATGTCGAACCGCGAGATCGCCGGTCATCTCTCCGTGAGCTCCTCCACGGTGCGCCGACACGCGGAGTGGGTCTTCACCAAGCTGCGCGTGCACTCACGCAAGGCGCTGGCGCTGGTCCTCTTGCGTCGAGACCCGCTCCCGGCTGGCTGACGCTCGGCCGACTCGCGCGTCGGACGAACGCCCGATGCGGCGCGGCTGTCCACGGCCTACGGTCCTCGTCGGCCTGCCGTTCGTTCGGCCAGCAGCCAGTCTGCAGCTGCCATCAAGTGGCGGCGCATTCTCGGAACGAGACGACCTCGGCACTCGACACGACTCGAAGAGTGCCGCGCTCGCGTACTGGATGGGTGAGCGCGTGAACTCCGGGCGCAAAGATCCCTTTGTGACGTACACCTTCACGAACGCGCACGACGCGCGAGACGCCTTGCTAGAGCTGCCGTGCATTCATCTGGCTAGCGACTCCCGGAAGCTGATCAGTACCGAGCGGCTGATATTCGGCTATTACGCCGTCGACGATGGCTTCGAGGCGATTGTGTGCGGGGATGCCATGACCACCGAGCTCTGGGAACAGGCGAAAGCAAGCTTCGCCAAACACGGAGGCCAGTGGAAGAATGGCCTAGAGCCAGCACGGCGGACGAGCGCACCGTCGCACGCAGCGGAAGGACGGGCAGAGCACGTCGTCACGCTGTTGCGCCCGCCGGCTCGCGCGCCTCGCCGCGTGGTCGGTAGCGCAGCGCCTCGGCGACGTCTGTCTTGGTGACCGCGTCGCTGTCGGCGAGGTCCGCGATCGTCCGCGCCAGCTTAAGCACCCGGTGGTACCCGCGCGCCGAGAGGCGCAGGCGCTCGGCCGCGTCGTGCAGCAGCGTGCGCGCATCCGCCTCGACGAACCCGTTCGCCTCGAGCGCGCGCCCGGACGCGTGCGCGTTGCACCGGACGCCGCGCTGCTTGGCGTATCGGCGTCGCTGCCGCTCGCGCGCCGCCTCCACGCGCGCGCGCACGGCGGCCGACCGCTCACGCGGCGCGCGGTCCCCGAGCGCGCGGATCGGCACGGGGGCGAGCGTCACGTGCATGTCGATCCGGTCGACGAGCGGGCCTGACAAACGCGCGCGGTAGCGCGCGATGTCGACGGCCGAGCAAGTGCACTCTCGTGTCGGCTCCCCCCAGTTCCCGCATGGGCACGGGTTCATCGCGCCGACAAGCGCGAAGCGCGCCGGGTAGCTCGTGCTCGCGGCGGCGCGCGCGATGACCACGCGGCCGTCCTCCATTGGCTGCCTCAGCGACTCGAGCACGTGGCGCGGAAACTCGAGCATCTCGTCCAGGAACAGCACGCCGTGATGGGCGAGGCTCACTTCTCCAGGGCGCGGCGAGCTGCCACCGCCGACCAGCCCCGCGGCGGAGATCGAGTGGTGCGGCGCGCGGAACGGACGGCCGACCAGCACCGGCCCACCGGCCGGCAGCAGGCCCGCGACGGAGTGAATCGCGGTGACCTCGAGCGCTTCATCCTCCTGCAGCGCCGGCAGGATCGACGGCAGCCGGCGCGCCAGCATCGTCTTCCCGGCGCCCGGCGGGCCGACCAGCAGGCACGCATGCCCTCCCGCGGCCGCGATCTCGAGCGCGCGCTTGGCGCTTTCCTGGCCGACCACGTCGCCGAAGTCGGCCTCGTCGCGCGCCGCGACGCTGACGCTCGGCCGCCGCGGGTCCGGGAGCGAGCCCGTACGCAGCCAGTCAAGGAGCTCGGCGAGCGTTGCCGGCGTCGCGAGCCGCACGCCACCGACAAGGGCTGCCTCGCCGAGATTCGCTGCCGGAACGACGAGTGTCGTTTTACCCGCATCGTTCGCGATGCGCCGCGCGACCGGTAGCACGCCGCGTACGCCGCGGATCGTGCCATCGAGCCCGAGCTCTCCGAGCACGACGAGCCTGTCGAGTGCGTCCGCCGGCAGAGCCCTCAAGGCGACCAGCGCCGCGAGCGCGACCGGCAAATCGAACCCGGTGCCTTCCTTGCGAACGTCGGCCGGCGCGAGGTTCACCGTGACGCGCCGCGGCGGCAGCGGCAGTCCCGCATTCGCGAGCGCCGCACTCACGCGCTCGCGGCTTTCCTTCACCGCGCCGGCCGGAAGGCCGACAATTGTCCACTGCGGCAGCCCCAGAGCGACGTCGACCTCGACGAGGACGTCGAACGCGTCGATACCGTGGACGGCCGCCGACCGCGCGGTGGCCAGCATGGGCCAAGGCTGCGGCCGGTGTCCTCCGAAGGCGGCACCAAAGTGCCGCGTCGGGTCACGCAGGGGCGCAGCGGACTCTGCCGCACACGCCGCAACATGTTGCGCCGACCTCGCATGCGAGGCGAGACCGGCCACCTCGTGCTATGGCACCGCTCCTGCCATATGGACACCGCCCGCGTCGCCGACGCGGGGCTCGATAGTACCGCACTTCATCGCACGTCGCACAAGGA
>JBHELH010000015.1:0-3727 GCA_046263215.1 Gemmatimonadaceae bacterium
GGCACCGATCCCGAGGGTCAGCGTCACGAACGTGACGAGCGAGAACCCGGGCGTGCGCGCCAGCGTGCGAAGTGCATGGCGCGTTTCGCGGGTCAGTGCATCCATGATCTCCATACGCTCTCTCCGGCGTCGGACTCCTCGGTTTGACGGTAATCGCTGCCGTCGCAGGCGCGCAAACCTTAGTTCGGCGCCCCCGCAGCGCGGCCGGTACAAGAGCGCGCAGGTCGGCGACTCTTCAGCAGAAGAGGTCGCGGAACGCATGCTGCGCGAGCCGTACCAACCGGGCGCGTGAGCGAGCCGCATCGTCTGAGCCTTCGCACGCTCACTGCTGGTGCCATTTCACTCGCCCCTCGACGTCGACTTTGACGAGGCCGCACGGCACGCCCAGCCGAACCAGGTCAGCGAGCATACGACGCCGCGCCTCGTCGGAGAGAACGCCGTAGCGGACCTAGTCGTCGCTGTTGCGAGCAGTGGCTTCAAGTCGCGGGGCGAGCGCCCGACGCGCGGCGTCGCGCTACTGCGGCCGCGCCAGGAGTACCGCCAGGCGCCGCTGTTGCCCAGGCTCCCGTGGTCTCGACCCAGGCCGATCCGTAGGGAAGAATCCGGCGAAGCCGCCCGGAAGCTCGGCGCGCCAGACGCGACAGTTTCCTCGGATCGTCCGCGTAACGCACCGCCGGTTACCTCGCACCCGAATGCCGTGACGACGTGTTGAACTTCGTCGCCATTGGGATAGCGGACCACGAACTCAGGGCCGCCGTAGACCGCGAGCAGTCGCCGTGGCGACACGACAAGACCCGTCTCCTCCCACGTTTCTCGTACAATTGCATCGGCGGGAGCTCGTCCGGTTCGATCACGCCGCCAGGCGTAGACCAGACCCGGCCTTCGCGCTGCTGGACAAGCAATAGTCGGCCTGCAGGATCAAAGATGTGGGCGCTGACGGAAGGCAGGAGGAGTCGCGTCGTGCCCACTCGGTAAACGTGACCAGTCAGTCGGTCCCGCGCTTCACCGCACCTCCAACTCATAGCGCCGCCGGTGCGGAGGCGCGACCGCGGAGAGGCCGTAGCCGCCGATAAGCAGGTCCCTGCAGTACACGTTTGGCAACACGACCGTGGCCGTGTCCCCCTTGTCGAACCCCGGCTCGCGGTACGCCCACCCCTCGGCGACCACGACGCCAGGGTTGCGGCGATCCCACGCTCGTACGTGCATCAACGGAAGGTCCCTCAACGTGGTGTCCCGGAACTCGAAGCTCACGACGCACGCGCTGAGCGCCTGGACGCGGCGGACTTCTCGCGGGTGACGTGGCGTCGACGCGCGCATCCGGATCTCCTGCCACTGCGCCACCCGCGCCGAGTCCTCGCGCCACTGACGGGGGTCGCTGTCCCGCGCGGTGATCCGCATCTCGGCCCAGCGCTCGCGCTGGAACCCTGCCCGGCGGACCGAGGGGAGTAGCACGGCCTCGAGCACCGCGCCGGCTACGACGCCCAACAGTACAAGTCCCGCCGACCCGAGGACCACACCCATTCGCGTCAATCGAGCCCTCCTAAGTGCGCCACCGCTCGGGCCATCTGGCGGGTTACTTCAACTGCAGCCGTCTCCCCAGTGGAGCAGGGAGAAGGGAGGAGTGAGGAGGGAGACACTCGCTATTCCTCTTTCCTCGTTCCTCGCTCCTCATCCGTCATTCACCGACAGTTGCAACGTACGTCAGGAAGCGCCATCCGGCGCGAGTCGCGCGCCCTCGAACCAGATCGGCTCCGTAACCCGCAGCGCCGTCCAACGGATTTCCGCGCCCGCAACCTTGGCGGGGCGAACATCGGCCGGCGGCAGGACGAAGTCGCGGCGGAGGCCGGGAAGCACGCCGTACATGAACGGCAGCGTCCCCGGCTGCACCGGCCGCGGGATCTGCAGCGCCGGGGCGCCGGCGCACCCGTTGTCGCCCCGTGCGACGTACACCGTCCGGGTGCGGACGATCTGGTCCGACGCCGTGCCGCGGAGCGTGACGGCCCGGTCGAGCGTCAGCCGCCAGCGCGGGCAGGAGTGCGGCTGGATGGCCGACTGCTGCTCGGTCGAGTGCTTTGGCGGGGTTAGTGACCGCACTACGACCTTGAACGCCTCGGGCACTTCGGTGACGCGCGCCCCCGTCCCCGCGAGGCGCGCCACGGCCACCGCGACGGCCGTCTCCGGCGACAGCGCGATGCCGCGCTCCCAGTCGCGGGAGTGCGGGAAGTCGCCCCTCCCGACGTGACCGTAGCTGTCCCGCGGGTACACCAGCACCGGGACGTCGCCCGGCTGGTCGCCCAACAGTACTCGCAGCCGCGTCGGCGCGTCCGCGACGATCGCGGTCGTCCGGGCGAATCCGGCGTCGTCGCACACCGGCACCACCCACGCGGGGCCCCACGTTGCCACGATGTCGTTGGTGACGGACGATGCCGTGACCGAGTCCGGCGGCAGCGCGACGACGGATCGCACGTAGTACGACCGCCCGCAGACGCTGCGCCGCTCGGCGGGCCGCTCCTCGTAGTGACCCGCGCCAAGCACCCGGTACGACGGAGCATACCTGTACCCCAGCGCCACCGCCGCCGACTCGGCGTCTGCGCGCGGCACGACCGGGCGCACGCCCGGCGGCGGGCCGGGCATCGCGAAGGCGCCGCTGTCGCCTGCGGCAGCCGCGGCGCGCCCGGTCACCATCTTCGAGCGCACCCGCGCTCCCTCCTGCGCCCGCTCCAGCAGGCCGAGCACCGCCGCTCCGGCGAGGGCGTACAGGAGAACGGTCGCGCGCGCGACGCTCATCAGCCACCGCCAAGGGGTCACGGACTCGCGCCAGCGCGGGTGGTCACAGGAACACCTCGATATTCGCGGTAGGGTTGGCGGTCGGCGGCCTTACGCCCAAGCTAACTGCCTGTTTCACACCTGTTCTGGTGGCGGCCGAGGGCGGCGATCGGCAAGAGCGCTGCGCTGGCGTCGCACATCGCTTCGTGAAGATTGACGTAGGATGCGTAGCGGCCGTGACCTCATGGACCTCCACCTGGCGGCGCTGTTCACGCACGACGCCGATGGCCACCTCGTCCGGGTGAACAAACCCAACGGAGGGCCCGCCCGGCGCTTCTTCGTCGGGCGGACGCGTGGCGGCGTGGGCGCGTGTCCTCGACTCCGCGCTCACGCCCCTGTGCCGGGCGGATGAGCTGAACCGGATGAGCGTTCCAACTCTTTACCGGCTCGACGGGTCTAACGTGGCGACCCGACGCCACCGCGAAACCGGAGACCGCGATGATCTCGCTCGCCCAGCTCGTCGATCAGCTCGCACAGGACGCTCGCTACGCGCTTCGCGGTCTGCGGAGGTCGCCCGGGTTCGCGGCCGCGGTCGTGCTGACCATCGGGCTGGGCGTCGGCGCCAACGCGGCGATGTTCGGCGTCGTGGACCGGCTGATGTTCCGTCCATACCCGTATCTCAAGGACCCGTCGACCGTGCATCGCGTCTATCTCCGCTCGACCGATCGCGGGACAGTGCGCACGTCGGGGGGCTACGAGTACACGCGGTATCTCGATCTCAAGAGATGGACGACGTCGTTCTCGCACGTCGCCGCGTTCGCCAACCAGAGCGTAGCTGTCGGCCTCGGCGACGCCGCGCGCGAGCTCCGCGTCGGTCAAGTCAGCGCGACCTTCTTCGATTTCTTCGACGCCCGGCCGGCGCTCGGACGCTTCTTCGTCGCAGCCGAAGACACGACGCCGC
>JBHELH010000016.1:0-6668 GCA_046263215.1 Gemmatimonadaceae bacterium
GCGCGCTCGAGTCGGCGCGCATTCTTCTCAACTCGCGGTCGTCCCGCTTCGCGCAGGGGCTCGCGAACTCGAGTGGGGTCGTCGGCAAGTACATCACCGACACGACCGGCACCGACGTCGCCGGCTTCATCCCGGCGATGATGGACCACGTGCCGCACAACGAGGAAGGCGTCGGCGGCGGGCACGTCTACATGCCGTGGTGGCTGGACAACTCGAAGCTCGACTTCCCGCGCGGCTACCACATCGAGGTGTGGGGCGGGCTGGGACAGCCGTCGTACGGCTTCATGGGCGGCATCCAGCGCTACCCCGATGCCGGTGGCTACGGCAAGAAGCTCAAGGATGATTACCGCCGCTTCTACGGGAGCACGATCGGCTTTTCCGGCCGCGGGGAGCAGATCCCCAACGCCGATTGCTACTGCGAGCTCGACCCGACAGTCGTCGACCAGTGGGGCATCCCGGTGCTCCGCTTCCACTGGAAGTGGAGCGACCACGAGCTGAACCAGGTCAAGCACATGCAGGAGACCTTCCGCGCGCTCGTCGCGGAGATGGGCGGTCAGGTCTTCTCGCCGATGCCAACCCGCGAGCAGGAGTACGGGATCGCGCCGGGGGGCCGCATCATTCACGAACTCGGCGGCGTCCGCACGGGCGACGACCCGAAGACATCGGCGCTCAACAGGTGGTGCCAGGCGCACGACTGCCGGAACCTGTTCGTGACCGACGGCGCGCCGTTCGTGACGCAGGCCGATAAGAACCCGACGTGGACGATCCTCGCCCTGGCGTGGCGGACGGCGGACTACATCGCGGAGCAGAGACGGAGTAACGCGATATGAGCGAGAGAGACGAGGTGCGAGATCCGAGCTCGGAGATCCAAGATCCGAGTTCCCAGTTCCCAGTTCCCACTGCCGAAGAACCCACTGGGAACTCCGAACCTGGAACTTGGAACCCTTCGATCTCGCGCCGCCGAGCATTGACCGTCCTCGGCGCCGCGCCGCTCGCAGGTGTTGGGGCATTTCTCCAACAGCAACAACAGCAGCAGCAGACCCGCCAGACCCACGAGCAGCCCAACCAACCGGCGCGCGACACGAAGCAGCCGCCGCCGGCGCCGCCTCGGCAGGCGTTCTTCACGCGGCGCGAGATGCGCACGGTCCGCGTGCTCGCCGACGACGTGATTCCGCGCGACGAGCGGTCGGGGAGCGCGACGGACGCGAAAGTGCCGGAGTTCATGGACTACAATCTCTCGGTCGAGGAGACGCCGCGAGAGGCGCGCGTCGCGTGGCGCGGCGGGCTGCGGTGGCTCGACACGGAGAGTCGACGCCGCTTCGGCGTCCCGTACGCGTCGGCGAGCGCCGCCCAACGCCACCAGATCCTCGACGACATTGCGTGGGCCGACCGCGCGCGGCCCGAGATGCGCCACGGCGCCGCCTTCTTCGCCCGCTTCCGGGATATGGCGGCCGCGGGATTCTTCTCGAGCAACATCGGCTTTCGGGACCTCCAATACATGGGCAACACGTTCGTTCCGCAGTGGAACGGCTGCCCGGAGCCGGCGTTGAAGAAGCTCGGCGTGAGCTATGACGAGAAAGGCTGAACGCTTGTGAGCTTGATAGCTTGTGAGCTTGTGAGGAACTGCCGTCACTCTGTGTGACGTCCTGACGTCGTCGCGGCGAAGCCGCGGCCCACAAGCCCACAAGCCCACAAGCCAAACCTCGGACCATCGACCATGCCCAACCCACGACTCGGCGTCGGCTTCATCGGCAGCGGCTTCAACGCGAAGTTTCACATGCTGGGGTGGACGGGGGTGCGTGACGGCGACGTGCTCGGCGTCTGGAGCCCTAACCGCCGGAACGCCGAGGCGGCGGTTGCGTACGCGCGCCGGCTCGACGTCGGCGCGGCGAAGCCGTACGCGACGATCACCGACATGGTCGCCGACCCGGCGATCGACGCGATCTGGGTGACGGGGCCGAATCACGCGCGGGTCGAGAACTTCGAGGAGATCGTCCGCGCCGTTGAGAGCGGGCGCGGCACACTCAAAGGCATCGCCTGCGAGAAGCCGCTCGCGCGGAACGTCGCCGAAGCGCAGAAGGTGACGGAGCTCGCGAGGCGCCTCGGCTTCCCACTCGGCTACCTCGAGAACCAAGTCTTCGCGCCACAGGTCGAAGTCGGCCGCAACCTGCTCTGGGGACGCGGCGCGGCGGCGACCGGACGCCCGTACCTCGCGCGCGCGGCCGAGGAGCACAGCGGGCCGCACATGCCGTGGTTCTGGCGCGGCGAGCTGCAGGGCGGCGGTGTCCTGAACGACATGATGTGCCATTCGGCGCTCGTCGTCCGCCACCTCCTGACCAGACCGGGCGAGCCGCTGTCGACCGTCCGGCCGGTGCGCGTCACGGCGCACATCGCGAGCCTCAAGTGGTCGCGCCCGAGTTATGTCAAGCAGCTCGCCGAGCGCATGGGCAAGGAGGTCGACTACTCGAAGACGCCCTCGGAGGATTTCGCGAGCACGACGATCCAGTTCGAGACCGACGACGGCCACACGGCGATCGGGGAAGCGAGCACTTCGTGGAGCTTCGTCGGCGCGGGGCTCAGGCTATCGGCCGAGCTGCTGGGCCCGGAATACTCGATGGCGTGGAACTCGCTCGACACCGGGCTCCGGCTCTTCTTCAGCCGCGAGGTTCGCGGCGCCGTCGGTGAGGACCTCGTGGAGAAGCAGAACGCCGAGGTCGGGTTGATGCCGGTGGTCGCGAACGAGGCGGTGGCCTACGGGTACGAGGCCGAGGATCGGCATTTCGTGCGCGTGTTCCTCGGGCGCGAGGAGCCGCGGTTGACCTTCGACGACGGGCTGGAGGTCGTGAAGATCCTGATGACGGCGTACCAGAGCGCGGAGGAGGGGCGGACGCTGGAGTTCCCACCGGAGGGGTTGGAGACGTTCGTGCCGGCAGTGGCGCGGGGTGCGTGGCGACCGGGAAGGGCCACGGTCGAGGTTTGAGCATGGAGGCTAGACAGCGCACGCACTCGGCGGCTGCGATCGCCGGCGTCATTATCGCGCACCTGCTGGTCCTCACGGGGGCGCAGTGCCTCGGGGAGAGGGAGGAGGCGAACGGCGACGTCGCGGCCGGACGCACCGCCCCGGCGCAGCAAGTCGTCGCCGTCATTCCGCAGCCCGTGCGCCTGACGAGGGGCAACGGCGAATTCGTCGTCACCGCGCGCACGACGATCTGGACGGATGACGCAAGCGGCGCACTCGGGCGGAGGCTCGCTGAGTACCTCGCCCCGGCGACGGGGTTCACGCTCGACGTGCGGACCGCCGGGCAGCCGCCGGCCGGGAGTATCGAGCTCCGGCGCGATGCGTCACTCGCGCAGCGACTCGGTCGCGAGGGCTACCTGCTGACCGTGCAACCTCATCGTGTCGTCGCGCAGGCGGCAGAGCCGCCCGGGCTCTTCTACGCTATCCAGACGATCCGCCAGCTGCTGCCACCCGAGATCTTCCGAAGCTCAGCGGTCGCGTCCGTGCGGTGGTCCATGCCGGCCGCCGAGATCGAGGACGTCCCGCGATTCCGCTGGCGAGGCGCTCACCTCGACGTGGCCCGGCACTTCATGCCGAAGGAGTTCGTGAAGAAGTACATCGACCTCCTCGCGCTTCACAAGATGAACTCCTTCCACTGGCACCTGACCGAGGACCAGGGGTGGCGCATCGAGATCAAGAAGTACCCGCGCCTCACCGAAGTCGGTGCGTGGCGGAAGGAGACGATCGTCGGCAGGCCGAATCGGGACACGACGAAGAACACGTACGACCGGAAGCGCCACGGCGGCTTCTACACCCAGGAGGACGTCCGCGAGGTCGTCGCGTACGCGGCGGAGCGCTACGTCAACGTCGTTCCGGAGATCGAGATGCCGGGTCACGCGCAGGCGGCGATCGCGGCGTACCCGTGGCTCGGGAACTATCCGGACCGGCAGCTCGAGGTCTGGACGCGCTGGGGCGTCAACGAAAACATCCTCAACGCCGAGCCGCGCACGATCGCGTTCATGCAGGACGTCCTCGCGGAGGTGCTCGAGCTCTTCCCGAGCCAGTTTGTCCACGTCGGCGGCGACGAGGCGGTGAAGACGCAGTGGCACTCGAGCCCGCGCGCACAGGCGCGCCTCCGCGAGCTGGGCCTGAAGAACGAGGAGGAGCTCCAGAGCTGGTTCATCCGGCAGATGGACGCGTACCTCACCGCGCGCGGCCGGCGGCTCGTCGGCTGGGACGAGATCCTCGAGGGCGGGCTCGCGCCCGGCGCGACGGTGATGTCCTGGCGCGGCGTCAGCGGTGGAATCGCCGCGGCGCGGGCGGGGCACGACGTCGTGATGGCGCCGACGACGCACACCTACTTCGACTACTACCAGTCGCAGAACCACGACGGCGAGCCGCCGGCGATCGGCGGATTCCTCCCGCTCGACACCGTGTACTCGTTCGAGCCTGTGCCGGCGGAGCTGGAGCCCCAGTACGCGAAGCATGTGCTCGGCGCGCAGGGCCAGGTCTGGACCGAGTACATCCCGACGCCGCGGCACGTGGAGTACATGGCGTTCCCGCGGTTGACGGCGTTGGCGGAGGCGGCGTGGACGCCGCGGGAGAGGAAGGATTTTGGGGATTTCCGACGGAGACTGGACGTTCACCTGCGGCGGCTCGACGGGATGCAGGTGAATTACCGAAGGCCGGGGCCATAGCGAGGAGGGAGGAAGCAGGAGGGAGGAGGGAGGAAAGAGTGCGTCTCCTTACTCTTTCCTCCCTCCTCATTCCTCCCTCCTCCTTCCTAGGCCATCACAGCGTCCAGCCCTTCCTATAGACTGGCGTGATGTAGTCCGCCGGCACGCCGGGGGTCAGCACCTCGCCCGTGTTCGGGTTCACCTCGATCGGCCGACCCGTTCTCACGGCGAGGTTTCCGAGCAGCACCATTACCGTCAGCGGCCCTGAATGCTCGGCGAACGACGATCCGGGTTGCGAGCCCGCTTTGCACGCGTCGACCCATTCCTGGTAGACACTCTTCACGCGCGGATACTTGACCGGCGGCGGGCTGGCCTTGAGCTCCTCGTTGCGCTTCTCGTCGAGGAGGCGCGGGTTCTGGCCGTACATCCCGGCGACGAGCTGCTGACCGTTACTGCCGATCCAGAGTTGTCCGCCGTCCTCGTAGGGCGGCCACTGGATCGAGAAGACGCCGTCGCCGCGCGGGCGGGGTGGCAGAAGACTGCCGTCGCGCCAGACGACGGTCACCTCCGGGCGGCTGCCGCGCGCCGGAAAGGTGTAGACGATGCGCGACGCGCGCGGTGCCGTCTCGGGGAAGATCGGCGTCGACTCGGCCTCGATGCGCGACGGGTACTTGAAGCCGAGCGTCCAGAACGCGGCGTCCATCGAGTGACACGCGATGTCGCCGAGCGCGCCGGTGCCGAAATCCCACCAGCCGCGCCAGCGGAAGGGCGCGTACGCCGGGTGGTACGGGCGCTCTGGCGCCGGGCCGAGCCAGAGGTCCCAGTTCAGGTTCGGCGGCGCGACGTGCATCTCCGTCGGCCGATCGATCGCCTGCGGCCAGATGGGCCGATTCGTCCACAGGTGCACCTCGCGGACCTGCCCGAGCACGCCGGCCTCGTACCACTCGCGGATTTGCCGCGTCCCCTCTGCCGCGTGCCCCTGGTTCCCCATCTGCGTCGCCTGCTTCGGACGGCGCGCCGACTCGGCCATGAGCGCGCGCACTTCGCCGATCGTGCGCGCGAGCGGCTTCTGACAGTAGACGTGCTTGCCCGCTCTGAGCGCGGCCATCGCGATCACGGCGTGGGTGTGATCCGGCGTCGACACAGTCACCGCGTCGATACTCTTGCCGTCCTTGTCGAGCATCTCGCGGTAATCGCGGTACCGCTTCGCCTTCGGGTAGGTGGCCATCGAGTCGCCGCCCTGGCGCCAATCGACGTCGCACAGGGCGTAGACATTCTCGATGTTGACCCCGTTGACGTCAGTCCGCCCCATCCCTCCGACGCCGACGCAGGCGACGTTCAGCGTGTCACTTGGCGCGCGATAGCCACGCCCGAGGACGTGCCGGGGAACGATCGTGAACGCGACGCCGGCCTTCGCGAGGTCGGTGACGAACGAGCGACGGGAAACGCCATGGATGGCCATGCTACGGCCCCACCGGCGAGGGGGTCTCGGCCGCGGCCGAGACCCCGGCACGCCGCCTGGCCTCCGCCCCGCGGTCGTTGAAGGTGAGACCGAACATGATGAGGACCGCGGCCGCGAAGCCGGCCGGGAGCAGCCAGAAGCTCTGCCACTGCTCGAGGCTGAGCGCGGTCGCGCCGGCGAGGAAGCGGTTGTAGACGTTTCCGGCCACCTGCGCCCCGATCAGCATCCCGACGCCGTACGTGACGAACACGAAGAACCCCTGCGCCTGCCCGCGGATTGCCGCCGTCGACTTCTTGTCGACGTAGATCATCCCGGTCACGAAGAAGAAGTCGTAACAGATGCCGTGCAGCAGGATGCCGAGGACCATCATCCAGTAGACGGCGGCGGGAGCCCCGAGGGCGAACAGCACGTACCGCAGGACCCACGCCGCCATACCCGCGAGCAGCATCCGCTTCACCCCCCAGCGGGCGAAGATGAACGGCATCGCGAACATGAACAGCGTCTCCGACATCTGCCCGAGCGTCTGCGTCGC
>JBHELH010000017.1:0-15196 GCA_046263215.1 Gemmatimonadaceae bacterium
GTACTTCGGGCGCGGCTCCATCTCCGCTTCGACACCGGGCTTCGGCTGTTGCTGCTTCGGGAACGGCGACTTCTCGTAGCGCGCGACTCGCTGCTCGGGCGACTGTCGTCTCGTGCCGGCGCGGCCGCCGGCGGAACCGGCGTGCGCGCTCCCACTCGACGACGCACTCGCGCGACGCTGCTCTCGCTCGTCGCGCGGCTCGTCACCGCGAGATTGCTCCCGCCGCTTCTTCCGGTCCGCCATTCATCCTCCTTGCTTCGTGTAGGGTGCGTAAGCTGCGGCAACTTGTGGGCCGAGGGAAGAGGGAATGCCAACGACTGAGGACTGAGGATGGAGGACTGACTGCTGACGTGAGCCACTCGCTGTGGCCAACGCCGACACGACAGCGACAGCGCGGTGACATTGGGGTTTTTGTTCGGGCGCGCGACCGTGCGTAGGTCACCACCCACGCTGGTTACAAACCTCGCAAGCACGCGAAGCGTCCCGACGGTTTCTCATCCGCAATCCTCAGTCCGCAGTCGTTAGTGACGTCGATCACCGTGTTTGCAACCAAGCTATAATTCTCCCGCCATGTCGCTCGCCGTCCGCCTGCTCGGGACTTCCGCGTCGCGACCCACCGTCGAGCGCAACGTCGCCTCACTGGCGCTCGTGCGCGAGGGGGAGACGATGCTCTTCGACTGCGGCGAGGGGACGCAGCGACAGATGATGCGCTACCACGTGTCGTTCGCGCTCGGCGACATTTTCTTCACGCACTTCCACGCCGACCACCTGATCGGCGTCATCGGGTTGCTGCGGACGATGGCGCTCCAGGGGCGCGAGGAGCCGCTGCGGCTGTGGGGACCGCGCGGCGGCACGCGCGTGCTGCGCACGGCGGCGTCGTTCGGCGCCGACCGGCCGACGTTCCCGGTCGAGATCGCGGAGCTCGAGCCTGGCCAGCGCGTCGAGCGCAAGGGGTACGCCATCGTGCCGTTCGCCGTCGACCACGGCGGCCCGCCGTCGTTCGGCTACGCGCTTGTCGAGGACGAGCGAAAGGGTCGCTTCAACCCGGACCGCGCGCGCGAGCTCGGGATCCCCGAAGGGCCTCTCTGGGGCCGAATCCACCGCGGGCTCGCGGTCACGCTCGACGACGGCCGCACGATCGAGCCGCGCGAGCTGGTCGGGCCGCGGCGGCCGGGCCGGAAGGTCGTCGTCACGGGAGACACGCGGCCGTGCGACGCGACCGTCGCGGCGGCGTCAGAGGCGGATCTGCTCGTCCACGAAGCGACCTTCGGCGACGAGGAGGCCGATCGCGCGATGGAGACCGGACATTCGACGGCGCGCGAGGCGGCGGAGGTAGCGAGGACGGCGGGGGTAAGGCGCTTGGTTCTCACGCACTTCTCGGCGCGTTACTCGAGAGATGCGACGGAGCTGGAGGAGGAGGCGAAGACGGTGTTCGAGAATGTCGTCGTCGGGAAGGATGGGATGGAGATCGAGGTTCCATTCCCAGATGCAGACTGAGAAGATCCCAGTTCCCAGTTCCAAGTTCCGGGAACTAGGAACTGGGAACTGGGAACCGCTTTTCAGCTATTACTCGCCGGTGCCGGCAACAGCCCATCCGGCGCCGATATCCTCATCGACCGCCTGAACAACGCCGCGATCTCCTCGTCGTCCAGCGACTCGAGAACTCGCTTCGGGTCGAGCCGCGACGTCACGCTCCGCGCCTCGGGTCCGTTGCTGATCACCCAGTTGTAGCGGTCCTTCCGCGTGGTGTGGCGGTCGGGATGGCGGAAGATGATCATCGCGTTGCTCGAGCCGGGGAGGTCGATCTCGACGCCCCAGACGACGCCGTCGGGAGCGCTGAAGGTTCGCCTGGCACGCTTGCTCACTTGACGGCGGCGGCGGGGAGTGGCTGGCGGCCGGCGTAGCCGGCGTCGAGATCGTGCCAGTACTGGATGGCGGGCTCGCCGAGTCGCCAGCAGAGCCAGACGCGCCGGCCGTCGACCTCACCTGGAAAGTCGATGAGGCCGAGCCGGCGGTCCTTGAGGACGATGCCCAGCTCCTCGAGCTCGCGCTCGAAGTCCTCGATGTCGCGCGCGATCGCCATCGCGTCGCGCTCGAGCGCCCCGGCGCGCTCGTCGAGCGGCGGTGGGGTGGCCGGCTGGCCGTTGACGGAGACGCCCGCCCCGGTGGACGCGAGCTCCAGCTCGAGGATCTTCTCCTGCCAGCGCCGGTGCTCGCGGACGACGTCCTCGACGATGCGGCGAACCAACGGGAGCGTGCGATTGGCTTGCTCGACGGTGAAATGCTTCATCGGGCTCCTGAAGCAGTCGGCTTGGCCCGGCCGGCGGCGACCGCGGCTCGCTGCTCCGCCTCGGCCTCGAGCTGACGCTCCTCGAGTCGGCGGCGGCGCCGCTCGGCGGCCGCCTCGAAGCGGCGCCGCTCTTCCGGCGTCTCGGGCTGGAGGAGTGGGACCTCGATCGGCCTGCCGTTCCGGTCTATGGCCACGAACGTGAGGTAGCAGGAGTTGGTGTGACGCCGGTTCCCGGTCAGCAAGTCTTCGGCCTCGATGCGGACGCCGACTTCCATCGACGTCCGCCCGACGTAATTGACGCTCGCCCGCATGACGACGAGGTCGCCCACCCTGACCGGCTCACGGAAGTCGACGCGGTCGATCGACACCGTGACCACGTTCTGCCGGCAATGCCGGAACGCCGCGATCGCCGCCGCCTTGTCCATCATCGACAGGATGACGCCGCCGAAGACGTGCCCCAGGTTGTTGGCGTTCTGGGGCATCATCAGCTCCGACGTTTCGTGCTGGCTGTCGCGGACGGTCTTGGTGGGGCGGGTCATGAGCGCGGCCGCGAGGGCAGAGGGTGGAGGGTAGAGGGTGGAGACTGCACACGCCGGAAGTGAGTCGCGGAGCGGATGCTCCTCCTCGGCGCCGAGTTGTTCCTCGCTAACGCCTGCTCCACCCTCCACCCTCTGCCCTCCACCCTCGCGGTTCTCACATTCTCGTCGTAGAACGCCGCCTCATTAAACGCGCGCTTGAGTCCAACGCGTGAGACGCTGTCGAGCGCCGGGCGGTCGAGCCAGTGGATGTGGTGCACGGGCGCCTGGACGCGAGCGATCGGCCACTCGCGGCGCCGCGAGCTGTCGCGGACGCTGATCATCGCGAAAGCGCCGCCGAAGGCGGTGTCGTAACGGGCCGCCACCTCGAATGCGCCGTGGGGCCAGCGCTCGATGAGCGAGTCGGCACGGACTTGCGGGAGGCTGGGGCGGACGTCGTCGCGCCACCACCGCACGTCACTGGCGGCGATCGGTGGGAGCGGCAGCGTGAGCCCGCCCGCGGTGCCTGTGCCCCGTCCCGGGATGTGGAACGCGACGGCCGGCTGCCCGGCGCGGTCGGTGATGGCGAAGCTCGCCTCGTCGAACACGTAACTCCGGAGCGCCGCGGCGACGAGCCGGGCGCCGTCGCTCTCCGAGCGGAAGACGGAGTCAATCGCGGCGAGGTATGCGAGCCGCGCCTGACGGGCGATGCGGACCGCGGTCGCGTCGCCGAAGATGGCGGTGAGCGTCGCCGGCGCGCCGGTGCGCAGGTCGACGACGCCACGCCGCGTCGCGTGCCACGACGGCGCGCCGCTCCCCTCGACGTCGACGTGGTAGTCGTACGACAGGTACGGGCCGTGAACGTCGAGGATCGTCAGCTCCGCGGTCGTCGACGTGCCCGGGTCGTCTGTGCTCTCCTCGTCCGGGCGGAGCCGGCGCGCGCCGGGATTCGCGGCGGCGTAGGAGCGCGCCATTCCGGGGACGATGCTGTCCTCGAAGACGAGCGTCGAGTCGCCGGTCACCAAGTCGCGGCGGTAGATGCGCTGGCCGACGAACATCGCGTCGGTGAACGAGCGATCGTCGTCGGTGACGTACACCTCGTAGAACTGGCCGCCGTACCTGGCGAGCAGAATCGGTGACCCGCGCACCCGGACACCAGTCGTGTCAGTGCGGACCCAATACGTCGAGTCACCCGCCGAGACGAGGAACTCCGCGGGCGGCGGCGGCCCGGCGGGCCGGCACGCGCTTGCGGCGAGCAGGATCAGTGCGGCGAGCGCGGCCGTCGCGGGCACGGGGAGGAAGTGTTCGTTCGTGCCGAGGTGAGCGGGGCGCATCTGTGGCAAATATACTGCGTAGCTTGAGGTGGGAGACGAGAGGTGGGAGGCGGGAGCCTGCCTCAGTGACTCGCCCTCCGACCTCTCACCTCCCGCCTGGTTTACGACGCTCCACCCATCTTTTGGACACAATGCCTACGCGCATTTCTACTCGCTCGCTCATCTCGATTCTCACGATCGCCCTCACCGCTGCCTGCGGCGACGAGCGCGGTGGGGGTGCGGGCGCCCAGACGGCCGCCAAACCCGCAGGGGCGACGGCGGACTCGGCAGGCGGGGCGATCGTCGGACCCGGCGGCGTCGCCACGGTGGCGGAGCCGGGCGACATCACCAAGCTGCGCAACCCGAACGAGACGCCGATCATCCGCGCGCTCTACGTCAACCGCTTCGCCGCACAGAGCCCGGCGAAGATGCGCAAGCTGATGGCATTCGTGGACACGACGGAGCTCAACGCCCTCGTCATCGACATGAAGGACGAGTTCGGGCTGAACTACCGGTCCGCCGACTCGGCCATCCGTCGCAACCAGGGCAGCGGCAAGGGCATAGTGCCGAACGTCAAGGCGCTCATCGACACGCTCCACGCGCACAACATCTTCACGATCGCGCGCATCGTGACGTTCAAGGACCCGGTCGCGGCGCAGGTCAATCCAGACTGGCAGATCCGCAGGACGGACGGCTCGACGTGGCGTGACGAGAAGGGACACGCGTGGGTCAACGCCTACAACCGTCAGGTCTGGGAGTACAACCTTGGTATCGCTGAAGAGCTGGCGAAGCTCGGCTTCGACGAGATCCAGTGGGATTACATCCGCTTCCCCGAGCCGTACAGGAGGCTCCCGCTGCAGGTCTTCCCAGGCGCGAGCGGAGTGTCGAAGCCCGACGCGCTCGCGGCGTTCCTGAAGGTCGCGAAGGAGCGGCTGAACAAGGTCGGCGTGCGGTCGACGGCGGACGTCTTCGGCTTCGTGACGACGGTCAGAGCGCCGCTCGAGATCGGCCAGCACTGGGAGCGGCTCGCGCCGGTGACCGATGTGCTGCTGCCGATGTGCTACCCGTCGCACTACCCGCCCGGCACGTGGGGCATCCCGCGGCCGAATGCGGAGCCGTACAAGATTCTCAAGATTGCGATCGACTCGGCGCGAGTGCGCAACGAGAAGCTCGGCATCAAGAAGCCGGAGCACGTGCGCCCGTGGATCCAGGCGTTCACGCTCGGCAAGCCGCCGTACGACGCGACGCACATCCGCGAGCAGAAGCGCGCGATCTACGACGCCGGCTACGACGGCTGGGTGCTGTGGCACCCGGGCTCGAACTACGACATCTTCATGCCGGCGATCGAGAAGACGCTGGAGCCGCGGAAGAAGTCGGCGGCGGAAGTGAAAGGGTAGAGGGCAGAGGGTGGAGGGTGGAGAACGACGACGGGCCGGCACATGTTGCCGGCCCGTTTGGTTTGCCTCTACCCTCTACCCTCCACCCTCCACCCTCAATCAAGCCCTTTTCTCGCGACGTCGCACACGCCGTCGACCACGCGCGCGACTTCTTCCTCCGTCGTATAGCATGCCGCGCCGGCGCGGATGAAGCCTTCGCCGGTCTGGCCGTAGCGCTCTATTATGGTTGCGGCGTAGAAGTCGCCGTGGGAGCAGAAGAGGCCGCGGTCGGCGAGGGCGGCGGCGGAGGAGCTGCTCGGGATGCCGCGCAGCGTGAAGCTCACCGTCGGAGTGCGCGGCGTCGCGGGCTCGGGGCCGTAGAGGCGGACGCCGTCGATTGCCGAGAGGCCTGACCAGAGCTGCGCGGTGAGCGCGTTACCGCGGTGGTGCAGCTCGGCGAAAACGTCGGATAGGCGCTCGCGCCGCGAGCCTCGTGCGTTGGCCAGCGATGCGAGGAAATCCACGGCCGCCGCGGCGCCGACGATGCCCTCGTGACACTGCGTGCCAGTCTCGAGACGCTCGGGCGCCTCGTTGGGCGCCGGGTCGAGCTTGGGAACGTCGATCGACTCGAGCAGCGAGCGCCGGCCCCACAGCACGCCAACGTGCGGGCCGTAGAACTTGTAAGCGGAGCAGGCGAGGAAGTCGCAGCCGATGGCGCGCACGTCGACGAGCGCGTGCGGCGCGTAGTGCACGGCATCGACGAAGCTGAGCGCGCCCGCGGAGCGCGCCATCGAGCAGGCCCGCGTGACGTCTGAGATGCTGCCGAGCGCGTTGGACGCGGCACCGATGGCGAGAAGGCGCGTGCGCGAGGTGATCGAGCGCTCCAGATCGTCCCAGTCCAGCCGGCCGTCCTCGAGGCGCATGCGGACGGTGCGAATCGTGACCCCGCGCTCGCGCTCGAGCGCGCGCCAGGGCGCGACGTTCGCGTGGTGGTCGAGCTCCGTGACGACGATCTCGTCCCCGCGCCCCCACTGCCGCCCGAGGCCGCGCGCGAGGTGGAACGTCAGCGTCGTCATGTTGAGGCCGAACACGATCTCCTCCGGCGCGCCGCCGAGGAAGTCGGAGAGCGCGCCACGCGCTGCGGCGATCGCCTCGTCAGTCTCGGCGCTTGTCGGGTAGTTCCAGTGCGTGTTCGCGTTGTGGTGGTAGAGGTAATCGGCCATCGCGTCGACGACGGCGCGCGGGACCTGGGTGCCGCCAGGGCCGTCGAAGTAGGCGACGGCGAGGGGGCCCTGATTCCGCGTGAGGGCCGGGAAATGAGACCGGATTGTAGCGACGGAGGAGATCACAGACACGCTCAGTAGAGTTCCAAGTTCCCACTTCCAAGTTCCGGGATTCTAGTACACGGGGGTGGGGACACGAGGAACTGGGAACTAGGAAGTGGGAACTCTTATCTGATCTCCGTCCTCGCCC
Organism: Gemmatimonadaceae bacterium; assembly: GCA_046263215.1. Taxonomy (GTDB): domain Bacteria; phylum Gemmatimonadota; class Gemmatimonadetes; order Gemmatimonadales; family Gemmatimonadaceae; genus JBHELH01. The sequence continues at coordinate 6,968 of JBHELH010000017.1, forward strand.
ACTGCTCCACGATCTTCACCGCCTCGACGTGATCCGCCTCCTCCCCCAGCTCCTTATGCGCCGACTTGAATAGCCCGGCCGCGAGCTCGAAGAACGGCGCCGGAACCTGCTCGTCGCGCGCCGTGTCCGCGGCGATGTTGACGTCCTTGTCGAGGAGCGCGAGCCGGAAGGTGCGAGGGAAGTCGCGGGTGAGGACGCGCTCGGGGAAGAGGTTCATCGACGCGTTCGATCGCCCGCTCGACGCGTTGATGATGTCGAGGGCGACGCGCGCCGAGACGCCCCCCTTGACAGCGGCCGCCAGCGCCTCGGCCGCCGACCAGATGTGAATCGCGAGTAGCGCCTGGTTCATCGCTTTGACGAGATCGCCCGTTCCGACGGCGCCGCAGTGCACGATCTTCTGCCCGAACGTGGCGAGCACCGGCCGAACACGGTCGAGTACCGCCGCGTCGCCGCCGCACATGACGGTGAGCGTTCCCTTCTCCGCACCGCTCGTCCCGCCGCTCACCGGCGCGTCCATGAACGCGACACCGCGCTCGCCCAGACGTTCGGCGATCCGCCGCGATGTCCGCGGGTCGCCGGAGGTACAATCGACGAGCACGGCACCACGTTGGAGTCCGCCGAGCAAGCCGTCCGGCTGCCCGACGAGATACTCGACATCGTGCGATGTCGACAGGCACGTGATCACGACGTCTGCTCCCCGCCCCGCCTCGGCCGGCGTCGTAGCGCAGCGGGCGCCCGCAGCGCGCGCGAACTCTCGAGCCTTCTCGGTCGTGCGATTCCAGACGGTGAGCGGGAAGCCGGCGTCGGCGACGCGGCGCGCCATCGGTCGCCCGATCGCGCCGAGGCCAACGAAGGCAACGTTCGTCCGAGCGGACTCGCTCACCCGGGCCGATCCTAGCGCTCGTTAACGCGAGCCACTCGCTGCTCGGCGACCTCGCAGCCCGCGACGGCGACGAGGAGCAACGGCTGTAGTCTGCGAGCGTTTCGCTCGCCTCTTTTTCCCATGTTCAACAGCTGCGACATCATTGACCGAAAGAGTCCATCAAAGCGGGAATCATCAGCGTACACCACGACCGCTTGAAGTTAGGAGGCCTCGCCGCCTACGGCCATACGTCGCGTGGCGCCGCTGTGAGCTCAAAACAGCCGGCCCGCGAGCGCGGGCCGATCCTGTCATCCCGCAGGCGCGCCAGCGCCCGACTTGTCATCCCGCACGAGCGCGCCGAAGGCGCGGCGAGTGTCGGGATCTACTTCCACGCTGACGGCGCCGGCTACGGGGTAGTGCAAGTAGACGACCCGCCGCGCGGGTGCCCCGCACTCGCTCGCTTCGCTCGCTCCTGCGGGATGACAGGGGTGGCCTCGATACGCGTGCGCGGTGGGACCGTTTTCTTCCCGCGCGCGCTTGTCGGACGACAGCTTGAGCCGGTAACTTGGCGGACCGTTCCGAGATGGGAGTTTCGAGTTTCGAGTTTCGAGTGCCGCACCCCGAACCTCCAACCTCGAACCTCCAAACTCGAAACTCGCCGCCGTACCCTATGGCTCGAGCTCAGCACAACCCCGAAGACCGCCCCGTCGCGGCGCTGCTCGTGCCGGACATCCTCGAGCTCCTCGAGGAGGCGCCGGGCGCGGTCGCGGCGGAGACGGAGGAGCTGCACCCGGCGGACCTCGCCGACGTCGCCGAGGCTCTGCCGCCGGGCCGCGTCGTAGCGTTCCTCACGGCGCTCCCCAAGGAGCGTGCGGCCGACGTCCTCGAGTATCTCGACGAGGAGCTGCGCGCGCACGTACTCGAGGCGATGTCGGCCCAGCAGGCGGCGGCCCTCGTCACGCAGATGACGCCGGACGACCGCGCCGACCTCCTCGAGGAGATGGACGAGGAGCGCGCGGAGGAGATCCTCGAGGAGATCCCGACCGAGGCGCGGCGCGAGACCGAAGCGCTCCTGCGGTTCGACCCCGCGTCGGCGGGCGGTCTGATGACGACGGAGTTCGTCGCCGTACCCGACACGACGACCGTCGAAGCCGCGCTCGAGGGCGTGCGCGCGATGGCCCGCACCGGGCGTCGCGAGGCGATGTACGCCGTTTACACCACCGACCCGCAGGGGCGGCTCAACGGCGTGCTCTCGCTGCGCGAGCTGCTCGCGGCGCCGACGGGCGCGCGGATCAGCGACGTCGCGTGGACTGACGTCAGGACGGTGCTCCCGACCGCGGACCGTGAAGAGGTAGCCCGCGTCACGTCCGACTACGATCTGATGGCCGTGCCTGTCGTGAGCGAGTCGGGCCACATGATGGGCGTCGTCACCGTCGACGACGTCATCGACGCGATCCAGGAGGAGCAGACGGAGGACGTGCAGAAGCTCGGCGGCATGGAGGCGCTCGAGGAGCCGTACATGCAGATCGGCTACGTCGGGATGCTGCGCAAGCGGATCGGGTGGCTGAGCGTCCTGTTCATCGGGTCGCTCGCGACGGCGACGGCGATCGGGTACTTCCAGGAGGAGCTCGCGCGGGCGGCGGTCCTCATGCTCTTCATCCCGCTCATCATCAGCTCCGGTGGCAATTCGGGCTCGCAGGCGACGTCGCTGATCATTCGCGCGATGGCGCTCGGCGAGATCACCCTGCGCGACTGGTGGCGGGTGGCGCGGCGCGAGCTCACGTCGGGGCTGATGCTCGGTGCGATGCTCGGGCTCCTCGGCGTGGCGCGCGTGCTCGTCTGGCACTACGTGGGCTGGGACGACTTCGGACGCTACCCACTGCTCGTCGCGCTGACGATCGGCGCCGCGCTGGTCGGCGTCGTGACGTTCGGTTCGTTCGCCGGCTCGATGCTACCGTTCGTGCTGCGGCGTTTCGGGCTCGACCCAGCGAGCGCGTCGGCGCCCTTCGTCGCGACGCTGGTCGACGTGACCGGACTTGTGATCTACTTCACAGTCGCGGTCCTGGTCCTTAGGGGCAGACTACTTTAGAGGGGCGGTTCCGAGTTCCAAGTTCCGAGTTCCGGGTTTAGACTGACCATCCCGGGGCTTGGCGCGAAAGCGACCGGACTCGGGACCTCGGAACTTGGAACTGGGAACCTTGGACCTCGATCTGGCGCCATGGACCGCGTCGAGCTGACCATCGAAGGCATGACCTGCGAGCATTGCGTGCGCGCGGTGAAGAACCGGCTGGCCGACACGCCTGGGGTCGAGGTCGAGCAGGTGGAGGTCGGGTCGGCGGTGATCCGGCTCGATCGAGGGACGACGACACTCGAAGCGGTGGAAGACGCGATAGCCGACGAGGGTTATACGGCCTACCCGGCGGGGTAGCGTCGCGACCGTTGCCGCAAAGCACATCTCTTGCGGACGCGGGCGAAGCCACAACGACGGCCTTACAGTTTTTGAGGACGGATTGACATGGAACCCAAGGACGGAAACGGCTCTGGCGACCAGCGGCCTGCGAGGAAGAAGCGGGCGCCGACTGCGCGGAAGCGGGCGCCGAAAGAGGCGCAGGCAGCCGAGCAGAACGGAGTCAACGGAGTCGGCACAGCCGAGCGACAGGCTCAGGTCCAGACGGCCTACGACGTCAAGGAGATCCACAGGTCGCTGTCCGGTTTCTCCGACGACGACCTCAAGCAGATCCCGATCCTCCCCGAGGGGACGCGGCTCGAGCAGGGTGCGACGTACATCGACCTCGCCGAGGAGCGGCCGAGCGAAGTGAAGGTGAACGCCGGCGTGATCGCGCGGGCGGGACACTATTACGTCCCGAAGAACCGCGTGCCCTACATGCTCTGGAACCGGCTGATCGGCGAGGCCAAGCCAGGTCAGGAGGCGTCGGGCGCCGCGGACCGGAGCGTTGCCGAGATCAGCACGGCGGGCCAGGCGATGGGAGACAGGCCGGCCGCGGGCGCCGACACCGGCGGCGACGGCGGCTACGGCAACCGCGACGCCGACCGCGCTGCCCAGGTGGCCGCGGACCTGAAGTCGTGGCTGGACACGCGGAACGAAGACCGGGACGCGCCGAGGGAAGTGCTGTGATGAAGGGTGGAGGGTAGAGGGTGGAGGGTGGAGTAGGAACGGAAACGGGCCCGCGCACTGCGCGGGCCCGTTTTCTTCCGTAGCTCCTCTACCCTCCGCCCTCTACCCTCCACCCTCAATTCCCCACCACCGCCGGTGCCGGAGCCTTTGGCTTGTCGCCCTCCCCGCCGCCGGTCCGGCCGCCTTCGGCGGGTGCGCCGCGGCCGTCCCATCGCTCGACGACCGCGTCATCGAGGAGCCCCACGATCCCCTGCTCCAGCCAGGAGTGCTCGCCCCGTAGGACCTGCTGGGAGACGCGGTAGATCGCGGCGTCGTTCGGACCGTAGAAGGTCGCGAAGTGCTGCTTGATGCGGCGGCGGGCCTCACGGCAGAACAGGTCCGCGAGGGCGATCGCCTCTTTCTGGCCACGCTGGACGAGCATGTGCGCGCGCACGCACGTCGCGGCGATCGCGAACAGTTCGGCCCCGATGTCGACGGCGCGGAAGAGCACCATCTGGCGCCGCTCGAGCTTCGCGCCGATGCGTACCATGGCGTGGAAGATCGCGCGCCCGAGCCGTCTCGTGCGTCGCTCCGCGTACCGCAGGTGCTTGGCGAGCGGGCCGAACTCGCCGTACGTCTTCGGGGTGCCGACCCAGCGCGACGGGTACCACGTCGCGTAGAACGGAACAGCCCTCAGAGCGGTCGCGATTCGCTTCTTCCACGACGACTCCGGGTTCACGATGTCGAACGACATCTTGAAGTGGTGATCGACCGCCTCGCGCGCCATGAAGAGGCGCATGATCTCCGAGGTTCCCTCGAAGATCAGGTTGATGCGGGCGTCGCGCAGCGCGCGCTCGACGGGAATCGGTGGCTCTCCCCGGGCACGCAGCGAGTCGGCAGTCTCGTAGCCGCGGCCGCCGCGGATCTGCAGCGCCTCGTCGACGAGCTTCCAGGTCGCCTCCGTGTTGAACATCTTCGCCGCCGCCGCCTCGAGGCGGATGTCGTACCCCTTTTTCTGCGCCAGCGCCACGGCGAGGTAGGCGACCGATTCCATCGCGAACGTCGTCGAGGCCATCATGCCGATCTTCTGGGCGATGGCCTCGTGCTTCCCGATCGGCACGCCCCACTGCACGCGCTCGCTCGCCCAGGTGCGTACCATCTGCGTCATCGCCTTGCCGACGCCGGTGCAGCTCGCGGGCAGCGTGAGTCGCCCGGTGTTGAGCGTGATGAGCGCGAGCTTGAGCCCCCTTCCCTCGCCCCAGAGGATGTTCTCGCGCGGGACCTTGACGTTGCGGAAGCGGATGACGCCGTTCTCGATGGCCTTGAGACCCATGAACCGGCAGCGATGCGTGACCTCGACACCCGGCCAGCTCGTCTCGACGATGAACGCCGTGATCTGCTTGCGCGGCTTCCCGTCGACGACCTTGTCCGGCGTGCGCGCCATGACGACGAGCAGCTCCGCGCGCGTGCCGTTCGTGCACCAGAGCTTCTCGCCGTTGATGACGAAATGCTTGCCGTCCGGCGTCGGCGTCGCGGTCGTCACCATGTTCGCCGGGTCACTCCCCGCGTCCGTCTCGGTGAGCGCGAACGCGGTGATCGCGCCCTTGGCGATGCGCGGGAAGTACTTCTTCTTCTGCTCCTCAGTGCCGAAGAGCGTGAGCGGCTGCGGGAGGCCGATCGACTGACTGGCGGACAGGAGGGCCGTGAGCGACCCGTCCTTCGACGTCACCATCTCCATCGCCTTTGCGTAGCTGGCGTACGACAGCCCGAGCCCGCCGTACTCGCGCGGGACCTTGATGCCGAACGCACCCATGTCACGCAGCTCCTGCACGTACTCCTCGGGGATCTCGCCGGTGCGATCGATCATGTCGGAGTCGACGCGCTGCAGGAACGCGCGGAGCTTCTCGAAGAACGGGCGGGCGCGTGCCTCCTCGTCCGGGTTCGTGATCTCGGGGTGCGGATGGATCAGGTCGAGACGGAAGCGTCCGAGGAAGAGCTCGCGAACGAAGCTCGCCCCGGCCCACTCGCTCTCGCGCGCCGATTCGGCGACGTCGCGCGCCTCTTTCTCACTAGCGAGTCCTGCAGTGTTCTGAGCCATGAGACTCTCTGAATAGTGGCAGTCAGACCAACTCTACCGTTGGTTCGTACCCCGGCAACATGCACCAGTCACGCCAGGCGTGCGGTGATCTCTTACCAGACAGCCTGACCGGGCGAAAAGGCACCTAACGGTCGGGTTTTGCCTGACGGCGGCCTGTAGCGATGGCGATGCCCGTCCCGACGACGGCGATAAGCGCGAAGCCGAACCATTGCAGCGCGTAGCCGAGGTGCGGGCCGTTGTCGGGGGTAGGACGCGGCGCACGGGTTGGGGCGTCGGGGCGGGCGGCGCGGCTGGTGTCGACGGCGACCACGTAGACCGGAGCAACGGGATAGGGGAAGCGGGCGGCGACGGCTCGATAGCTGAGTCGCCGGGCGAGCCACTGCCGAGCCGGAAGGTCGCCCGGCCCGGGCTCGGTGAACGCTTCGACGTAGCCCTCGATTGTCAGCGTGTCACCCTCGCGCCATCGGGCGTGGTCGACCCTGCTGCCGTCTGGAGAGTACACCCACCCGCGGTTGACGAGAACGGCGGTGTCCGAGCCGCGGAGCCGGAGCGGCGTGACGAGGTTCACACCCGGCGAGCCACCGCGCGAGCGGCCGACGAGGACGACCTCACGATCGTAGTCCGGGACGCCGGACAGTCGGACGCGCCGATAGGGGATCGCGGTCGTGTCGCTCCACTGCGCGGGCGGCGCGGCGAGCCGCGTCGACAGAAGTGCGTTGCGCGCGCGACGCTGCCCCAGGCGGTCGAGCTGCCAGAAGCCCAGCCGGATGAACAGCGCCGCCCCCGCGAGCGCGAGGGCGGCGAAGACGAGCATGCGGCGGGGCATGAGTAGAAGCTATCGGTCGCCGCCTTCGGCGGCGACGCTATCAGCTATCAGCTATCAGCAGCACGGATAGCGGCGGGTGCCCGCGAAGCGGGCGGGCGGGCCGCTGATAGGGGTGCGTGCGATGACTTGCTCATCGCGCGCCAACAGCCGCGTCGAACACCCCTGTCAGAACGCGCCCGTTCCGCTTCACCTGGACCCAGATGCGGTAGCTGCCGGGCTTCGGGAACTCGTAGGGGAAGCTCACCTCGGAAGCCAGGTGAGCCGCGTGAGGCGCAGGCTGCGCCGTGGTGGTATCGGTGAGACGCAATCGCCCACCGGCCGTCGTGTCGCCGCGGTCGCGCAACGCGAAGGCCTGCTGCGCCGCGACCTTCACGGTGCCCATCGGGTGCAGGTGAATGAAGACCGAGCCATCGTCGCGCGTGACGACGGCGTGACCGGGCATGCCCATGTAGGGCTCGAGCGACGCCGGCTGGCCCACGGGATCCCGCACCTCGAAGCGCAGCGTCGTCTCGCGCCGCGCAACGAGTGGCTGGGCGCCGCCGAGCCACCGCATCTGCGAGCCGTCGCTGAGTGCCGCCTCGGCGCCGCCACGCGCGGCCCCGCCGACGTGCCACGAGTCGTCAGCATCGAGCCACGGGATCGGCGTTCGGGCGACCGAACGGACACCGGTCGGAGTGTCGAGCGACGCGACGAGTGTGCGCTCGAACCCGCTCTCGTGGACGACGTCCCCGTAGACGCGATACCTGCCGGCGGGCAGTGGCGGCAGCGCAGCATAGAACATGTTCGAGTCGCGCATCGTCGGATGCAGGTGCGCGAACACGAACATGTGGGCGTCGCTGATCACGAACATGTGCATGATCTTCCCATGATCCGGGATGAGGCCCGTCATTCGGCGTTGCAGCCAGGCGGTGTCGGTGATCGCCAGCTCGATCGCGCGACCGCCGGGCGGGTTCACGACGGTGGCGCGCACATCGAGCGGGCGGTAGAGGCGCCGGCGGTACGCGTCCGCCTCCGCGTCCCACCACCGCGCGCCGCCGAGCACGGCGAGCGCGAGGACCGGGACCGCGGCGGCGGTGATGATGCGCGCGCGTCGGCGGCGCTTCGGATCCATCGGCGCGCCGGGCGCCGTGACGCTCTCGCCGAACGCGGCATGCACGATCGTGATCAGGCCGGCGAAAAGGCCGGCGCCGAGGACGATGAGCAGCAGCTTGAGGCCCCCGCCGAGCGCGAGTTGTCCGGTCGCGACGGCGGCGACGGGGACGGTGACCGTACCGGAGCCACGTGCCCCCTCGACGGTCACGTACACGCTGTACGAGCCGCCACTCATG
>JBHELH010000018.1:0-4563 GCA_046263215.1 Gemmatimonadaceae bacterium
CGTCGTGCACTCGCTCGCCAACGGCCCCGAGGTGAAGAAGCCGTTGCTCGAGACGAGCCGGAGCGGGTACCTCGCCGCGGTGAGTGTCAGCGCGTACTCGCTCGTCGGGATGGTGCAGCGGCTTGGCCCGCTCATGCGCCCCGGCGGCGCCGCGCTGTCGCTCACGTACATGGCCAGCGAGCGCGTGATCCCCGGCTACGGCGGGGGCATGTCGTCGGCCAAGGCGGCGCTCGAGAGCGACACGCGGACGCTCGCCTACGAGGCGGGGCGCAGGTTCGGCATCCGCCTGAATACGATCTCCGCCGGCCCGCTCGCGTCGCGCGCGGCGAGCGCGATCGGGATCATCGAGCGGATGGTCGAATACGTCGCACGGAACGCACCGATCGCGATGCCGTTGACGGCCGCCGAGGTCGGCTACACCGCCGCCTTCCTGTCCTCGCCCCTCGCGAGCGGGATCACCGGCACCACGGTCTACGTCGACAAGGGATATCACGCGATGGGGATGGGCGGGATCGAGCAGGCCTCGGGGACATGATCGAATCCATCCGCCAGGACGTCTCGTACGCCGTGCGCTCTCTTCGCCGGCGGCCGGGGTTCACTCTGCTCGCTGCGTCGGTTCTCGCGGCGGGAATCGGTACGTCGACGGCAATCGCGACCGTGTACAGCACGGTGCTCCTGCGGCGCCTGCCGGTGCGCGATCAGGACCGAATCGTCGTGATGTGGGGCGAGCACCGCGCGCGAAACTTCGCGCACATGCCGCTCAAGTTGGAGGGCTTTCGCGCGTTCCGGACGCAGTCGCGCGCGCTGTCGGACGCCGCGGCGGTCGACTACAACGGCGCGTGGCCGCGCCTCCTGCGGGACCGGGGGAACCCCGTTCAACTCAGGGGCATCCCCGTCTCCGGCGACTTCTTCCGTGTGCTCGGCACTCGTGCATTCATCGGCCGCACCTTCAGTACGCAGGACGACGTGCCCGGCGCCGCGGGCGCCATCGTGATCAGCCACGCGGCATGGCAGAATCGCTTCGGGCGGGACCCGGCGGTGATCGGCCGAACGCTGCAATCGGTCATCACCGGGAAGAGCTTCACCATTGTCGGCGTGATGCCGGCGGGGTTCGAGTATCCACGCGGCACCGAGTTCTGGGCACCGATCGTTCCGACGAGCCTCAGCGCGGGTGACGTCGACGTCATCGGCAGGCTCGCCGACGGCGCCACGCTCGAGAATGCCCGTGACGAGCTCTCGAGGTTCTTCCGTGAAGACGGCCGGTCGGAGATCGAGCGCGGCGCGAGCGGCGTGGCACGCAGCCTCCCCGAGCTAGTTCTCGGCGACGTGCGGCCGGTGCTCCGCATGCTCGCCGCCGCGGTCGGACTTCTCCTGATCGTCTCGTGCGTCAATGTCGCGAACCTCCTGCTCATCCGGGGCGTCGAGCGGATGCGCGAGGTCGCCGTTCGCTCGGCGCTAGGGGCCGGCCGCAGCCGGCTCGTGCGCCAGTTACTGACGGAGAGTGCCCTCCTCGCCGCCGTCGCGGGCGCACTGGGCGCGCTGCTCGCGGTCATGGCGATCCGTGGTCTCGTCGCGCTCGCACCGGCGGAGCTGCCCCGAGTCGCCGAGCTGCGAGTCGGCAGCGCGGTGCTCTGGGCGGCGGCGATCACGCTCGCCGTGACCGTGCTCTTCGGCCTTGCGCCCGCCCTGTGGGTTGCGCGGCGGGGAACCGGCGCGGCGCTCGTCGGCGCCACGCGCTGGGGAACGGAGGCGCGATCCGCCCGCCTCACGAAGGACCTCCTCGTCGGCGGCCAGGTCGCGCTCGCGGTGCTCGTGCTCACGGGGGCTGGTCTCGTGACCCGCACTCTGCTCCAGCTGCAGCGGCTCGACGTCGGGTTCGCGCCCGATCGCTTGCTCGTTGCGGAGCTTGGGTGGCCGGCCGACAAGTACGACAACGCGCGCCGCGGCATCGCGCTGTACGACGCCCTCGTGCCCGCCGTGCAGCACCTTCCGGGCGTCGTCAGCACCTCGCCACTGCTGACGACGCCGTTCTCCGGCACCGGTGGGTGGGACGGACTGTTCGTCCCCGAGGACCAGAGCGCCGCCGCGCAGGCCGGAAACCCCTGGCTCAACGTGGAGGTCGGATCGCCGACCTACTTCACGACCATGGGCATTCCCCTCCATCGCGGTCGGCTCTTCACGGACGCGGATCGCGAGGGAGCGGCGCGAGTGCTCGTCGTAAGTGAGGGGACGGCACGAGCCTTGTGGCCCGGCCGCGACGCGGTCGGGAAGCGGCTCAAGCTCGGCCCGCGGGGCGCGGAGTGGTGGACGGTGATCGGTGTCGTCGCGGATACGCGCTATCGCGAGTTCACGACGCCGCGCCCGACGGTGTACTTCCCGCTGCGGCAGATCCCGTTCCCGTATCCGCCGACGATGCTCGTCGTGCGTACGCGAGGGGATCCCGCCGCCATCGTTCCGGCGTTGCGGCGCACGATTGCGGCGATCGATCCCGACGTCGTGCTCGCCAAGGCATCGCCGATGGCGCGACTCCTCGACAAGCCGCTGGCGCAGCCGCGACTCAACGCGTTGCTCCTGACCTTCTTCGCGGCGATCGTGCTCGTCCTCGCCGCGGCCGGCTTGTACGGCGTGCTCGCGTGGACCGTTCGCCAGCGCACGCGCGAGCTGGGGATCCGCATCGCCCTCGGCGCCGACCCGCGCCGCGTACGACGCCTCGTCCTGAGGCGCGGGATGGGGATCACCGCCGCCGGCGTGGCCGCCGGGCTCCTCGGCGCGCTCGTCGCGACGCGGGCGCTCAGGGCGCTGCTGTTCGAGGTGAGCCCGGCCGACCCGCTCACTTTCGTCGGCGCCGGCGCGGTGATCGCGCTCGTCGCGATGGGCGCGAGCCTGGTACCCGCACGGCGCGCGACGCGCGTCGACCCGGTGGTGGCGCTTCGGGCGGAATAGAGGAGGGAGGAGAGAGTCCGCCGCACTCCCCCTCACTCCTCCTTCCTCCCTCTCTTCGCGTGCTACGGACCGCGCACCTCAGCTCCCTCCCGCGACCTGTTGCTGCGCCGGCACGTCTACCGCGCGCGGCACGATCTCCCGCTCACCCGCGCTCCGCAACTGCTCGTTGATCCGCGGCAGCGTTCCGTCCATCGCCCGTCGCATCCGTCCGAGCTCCCGGTCGAGCTGCGCCGACAGCTGGTTGAAGACGGCGTATGACTGAGCCGTCGGGCGATTGTCGCTGCCGCCGACGACGCCCATCAGCGCCGCGATCTTGTTGTTGAGCCGAATCGGGTAGTTGAGCGGGTCCTGACCACTGCGATTCCGCGTCTGATAGATCGAGTCCTCCACGGACGAGAGCTCGTCCAGGAAGGGCGTCGCGAGCGAGCGAACCGCCGCCGCGTGCGGGCCGGACAGCCGGCGCTGCCGATCCGAGAGCTCCTGCCGCACGTAGCGGATGGTTTTCACCGCGTCGTTCGCCTCGGACACGCGGTCGCGGATGCGAATGAGGAAGTCGAACTGCTCGGCCAGGTCGGTCTGCGTCACCGTCCGGACGCGCGGGTCCTTGAGCAGCCGGAACGTCTGCGTGCCCGCCGGACGGCCGTTCACCAGCAGTCGCACCTGATAGCCGCCGGGCGGCGCAACCGGGCCTTGCGTGCTCGCCGCCCACATGATCAGGCCCTGGAAGCTCGACGCCTCCGGGTAACGCATGTTCCAGGTGAAGGCGTTCACGCCGGCGCGGTTCGGCGCGCGCGGGACGGGCGGCGTGCGCGGCGAATCCTCGTCGGTCGTCAGCGCCGCCGGCGCGTCGGGTGTGACGCGCGTCAGCTTCTGGATGCTGTCCTGCGACAGCCCCGCGGTGCGCAGGCTGTCCTCGCGCGACCGCCGACGCTGCTCGCGGCGAATCGAGTCGGCGTAGGCCGCCGAGTCGAGCCGGCTCGTGAAACGGCGCACGAGCCGCCCCTGCGCGTCGAGAAACTCGAGCGTCACCTCCTGGTTGGCGGAGCGGAGCCAATACTGTATGACCGCGCCGCTCGGCGGGTTCGACCCCACCGGGCGCACCGGCGCCGTTCCGGGCGGCGCGGTGCTCGTCGACGCCTGCTGCTGCGCCCCGCCCCCACCGCCGCCGCGGCCACCGCCCCAACTGACGCGGTACGCGTCGCGCGGCTTGAAGAGGTGCGCGTCGCCCGCGAGCGCAGGGTCGGTCATCTGCCGCAGTGCCGACAGATCGTCGAGGATCCAGAACGAGCGTCCATGTGTGCCGGCGACCAGATCGCCTTCCTTGACCGCGAGGTCGTGGATCGGTACCGGCGGCAGGTTGAACTGCAGCCGCTGCCACGTCCGCCCGTCGGTGAGCGAGAACCAGACGCCGCGCTCGGTGCCCGCGTACAACAGGCCGGGGCGCTCTTCGTCCTCGCGCAGCACGCGCGTGAACTCGGTCGCGGCGATTCCGTTGTCGATGCGCGTCCACGTGCGCCCGTAGTCGGCCGTCTTCCAGAGGTACGGACGGAAGTCGTCGAGCTGGTAGCGGTTGGCGGCGACGTAGGCCGCGCCCATGTTGAACCGCGACGGCTCGACCGA
>JBHELH010000019.1:0-20269 GCA_046263215.1 Gemmatimonadaceae bacterium
ATCCTTTTAGGCCCGGCGGATATGACCCGGTACCGTAGTCGTGGAGGATGGAGGGAGGAGGCGGGAAGGCGGAGACCTCCTCAATCCTCCGCTCTCCGCCCTGCTTCCTCGTAATGGACAAGCGACTCTTTCTCGCGCTTCTGCTCACGGCGCTCGTCGTCGTGCTGACGCCCCTCGTCTTCCCGACGCCGCGGCCGAGGCCGCAGCTGGCGCCGACGGCCTCCGACACGGCCGCGACGGCAACGGGTGGCGATCGCCGCAGGGCTCCGCCCGCCGCCAGCGCGCAGACCGGAGTTCACCCGGCGACCGGTGAACGGAGCGCGCCACCGACGGTGGGCGCGGCGCGGCCCGCGAGCGCCGACACCACGCGTCCACCCGTGCCGGCAGCGGCGGCCGAGACGATCATCGTGCGCGGCGGCGGGAGCACGTACCGTTTCATCAATCCGGGCGCGACGCCGGTCTCCGTCGCGCTCGCCGATTACCGGTCGCTCCGGCCGGGCGGGCAGGGGAGCGTCGACCTCGTCCGCCCCGGCGACCAGCTTCTACGCTACCGCGTCGCCTTCGGCGCCGACACGATCGCGCTCGACACGCTGCCGATGCGCGCCTCGGCGACGTCGGCCCCGGGCGGCGCGACGATGCTCGCATTCGCCAGCGGGCCGCTCGCCGTCGGAGCGGGCGGGTCGCCGGCCAGAGTCACGCTCTCGTACACGATCCCGCCGGGCGGCGACACGCACCTCGCGCTCGTGGAGGGACGCGTCGACGGCATCCCGGCAGGGCGGGCGACGCTCCTCCTCGACCTGCCGCGCACGCTCCGCACCGAGGAGGCGGACACGCTGGAGGACCTGCGCCACCTGTCGTACGCGGTCAAGCGCGACAAGGAGGACGTACGCAGTACCGGCTTCGGCAATCTCGACACCGCAACTGCGCGTGTTGAGGCCGGCCCGTTCGCGTGGGTGGCGGTGCGCAACAAGTACTTCATCACGGCGCTCACCGGTGTCGGCAACGAGACGCCGTTCGCCCGGGTTCGCCTCGCCGGTGTGCCTCACCCGCAGCGCGCGCTTCCGCGGGAGGGCCGAGCGACGGCGCTTGTACCTCTCGGTGACGACGGCACCTTCCGCTTCCAGGTCTACGCGGGCCCCCAGAAGTACACGCGTCTGCACGCGCTCGGCCGCGACCTCGAGAACGTGAACCCGTACGGTGGTTGGATGCACGGCTTCGTACAGCCGTTCTCGACGATCGTCATGCGCATCCTGCTCTGGCTCAAGCGTACGACGGCGCTCAACTACGGCTGGGTGCTCGTGATCTTCGGCGTCCTGGTGCGAATGCTCATCTGGCCACTCAACCAGAGCGCGATGCGGAGCAGCATTCGGATGCAGCGCCTGCAGCCGCAGCTCCAGGAGATTCAGAAGAAGTACCGTCACGACCCGGAGCGACAGCGCGAGGCGCTGATGAAGCTCTACCAAGAGCACGGGATGAACCCGTTCGCGCCGATCCTCGGCTGTCTGCCGATGCTGCTCCCAATGCCGGTGCTGTTCGCGCTCTACTTCGTCTTTCAGAACACGATCGAGTTCCGCGGCGTCCCCTTCCTGTGGCTGCCGGACCTCGCGCTGAAGGACCCGTACTACATCACGCCGCTCCTCATGGGACTCTCGATGCTGCTGCTGTCGTGGATCGGCATGAAGGGCGCGCCGCAGACGCCGCAGACGAAGATGATCGGCTACATGATGCCGGCGATGATGACGGTACTCTTCTGGAACTTCCCGTCGGGGCTGAATCTCTATTACGGTGTGCAGAACCTGGTCGCGCTGCCGCAGCAGTGGCTGCTGACGCGTGAGCGGGTGAAGGCGACTGGGGCGCAGGCGGCGGGAAGCACGGCGCCGGCGAGCATGCCGAAGACACCGAAGCCCGCGAAGGCATCGGGGGCGGCGAAGGCGAGATGAGCGCGAGCGACTGCGGACTGCGCGGGCTGGCGGACTAGGGGCGTCCGAGGGTTCTAGTCCGCAGTCCGCAGTCCGCAGTACCTTCCCCGGCGTGCGCGTCACCTACGTTGGCCATGCGACGCTGCTGCTCGAGCTCGGCAGCGTCCGCGTGCTCACCGACCCGAACTTCGAACCGAAGCTGGCGGGGCTACTTCCGCGCGTGAAGGCGCCGGGCATCGCGCTACACGAGATGCCGAAGCTCGACGCGATCCTGCTGACGCACGCACACGCGGATCACCTCTCGTTCGCGGCACTCGACGCGTTGCCGCGTGACATCCCGCTCTACGCACCGCCGGCCGTGCAGCGCTGGCTCCAGAAGCGCGGCTACAGTCATGCCGTGCCGATCGCGCCGGATGAGGAGACGGAGATCGGCCGGGTGACGCTCCTCGCCGCCGCGGCGCGTCACCGCGGTAACCGGTACGGCTTCGACCGGTGGCGGGCGGCGACTAACATGTACTTGCTGGACGACGGCCGTCGAAGTGCGTTCTTTGCCGGCGACACCGCCCTCGTTGGCGACACACATCATCTCGTCGAGCGTCACCTGCACGAGACTGGTCGCCAGCTCGACGTCGCCCTGCTTCCGATCGGTCACGCGCCGTGGTGGAAACCCGGCTTTCGCCGCGGTCATCTCACGTCGGAGGATGCGCTCGAGCTCTTCCAGCTCCTCAAAGCACGACTACTGATCCCCTACCACTGGGGGACGTTCGACCACGTCACCTCTGGCGCGTTCGACGCCGTCAATCGGTTGCGGCGCCAGCTTGTGCATTACCCGCAGCGGGAGGCGGTGAAGCTGATCGAGCCGGGGGAGGTGTTGGAGGTGACGGACTGACGGCAGACACTCACTCGACCTTCGAACCTCGACCCTCGATCCTTGCTAGTCCGGGCGATACGATCGCGGCTCTAGCTACCGCGCCTGGCCGCGGGGCGATCGCCGTCGTTCGGTTGAGTGGCGCAGGTGCGGATGTGATCGCCGGGCGCGTCGTGCGTCCCTGGCCGATCGCGCTCCGAGTCGCGACGCTCTGCGAGGTGTACTCGCCGCGGAGTGGGGAGCGACTCGATCAGGCAGTCGTCACGCGCTACGAGGGTCCGCGGTCGTTTACCGGCGAGGACGTCGTCGAGATCGCGTGTCACGGTGGGTGGGTCGTCCCAACGTCGGTCCTGGCCGCGCTGATCGAGACCGGCGCGCGGGAGGCGCTGCCTGGCGAGTTCACCCGGCGGGCCGTGCTCAACGGGAAGCTCGACGTCCTCCAGGCGGAGGCGATCGGCGATCTGGTCGACGCGCGTTCGCGCGGCGGGCAGCGCGCCGCGCTCAATCAGCTCGACGGCGGACTGTCGCGTCGCGTCTTGGCGCTCCGCGAAGCGCTGCTCGAGCTCGAGGCGCTCATCGCCTACGACATCGACTTCCCGGAGGAGGACGACGGCCCCATCGCGCCGGAGCGAGTCTCCGCGGCCACCGACCGGACACTCACCGCGCTCGATGACCTACTGGCGACTTCGCGCGCCGGTGAGCTGATCCGCGAGGGCGCCCTGGTGGTGATCGCCGGCGCGCCGAACGTCGGAAAATCGTCGCTCTTCAACGCCCTCCTCGGTCGCCGGCGGGCAATCGTGACGGACATCCCGGGGACGACCCGTGATGCCTTGGAAGCGGTCATCGACACTGGGAGCTGGCCGATCCGCCTGGTCGACACGGCCGGGCTTCGCGAGACGGCCGACACGGTCGAACGGCTCGGGATCGAGGTCAGCGAGGACTACCTCGCGCGGGCGGACGCCGTGCTCGCATGCGGCGATGATGACCGAACTCTGGCCCGCGCCGTCGAGGTGGTCGCGCGATGGACCAGCGCGCCGGTGCTCGCGGTGCGGACGAAGATAGACAGAGGGGAGGAAGGAGGGGGGAGGGGAGAAAGCTCCTCCTCCCTCCCCCCTCCTTCCTCCCCCCTCGTCAGGGTGAGCGCCGAGACAGGGGTCGGGCTCACCGAGCTGGTCGAAGCGATTACGGCGACGTTGAGCACTAATGGGCGAGCGCCGGACCTCGACGCTCCGCTCCTCACCCATAAGCGCCACCGATACGCGATCGAGCGCGCCCGAGCCGAGCTGGCGGCGTTCCGCGACGCACGGCGCGACGGCCAGCTTCCCGCCCCCGTCGCCGCCGTCTACCTCCGGGCAGCTGTCCACGCGCTGGAGGAGCTGGTAGGCGCGGTGGAGGTGGAGGAGGTGTTGGGACGGGTGTTCGCGAGGTTCTGCGTGGGGAAGTGACGAGAAGAAGGTTCCCAGTTCCCAGATCCAAATTCCAAGTGAAGGGCGCTCACCGGAACTAGGAACCAGAACTGGGAACCTTTCTCAGGCTGTCGCCGCCGCCGTCTCGGCCAATGCCGAGATCTCGCTCGTGCTCGCCCTAACCGCCCAGGCGAAGCCCCGTTGGTTGATTGCCGGCTCGACCATCCGGGCGCCATAGAAGTACCCGCAACGCTCCGGGAGAACGAAGCGGTCGGCCATGCGCCCTTCATCGCTCACGCCTCCCGAGAGGTAGCGGAGCCTGAGACCAAGTCCAACGCGGTCGAGGTCCGCGGTCATGGCTCTGGCAATGACCGATTCCAGCTCACGGACGCGGGCGTATTGACGCTTTTCGTAGCCGAAGTACTCCCAGGCGGAGTGCCCAGGGCTGACAGCTTGTGAGACCCGGACCGCGAGCCCCTCGTTCGCGACGAGCTCGCGCATCGGTGCTCGCCGACCGGTCTCCCAATAGGAGTAGTATCCGTCGGCAGCGGCGATGAGTTGCCGGAGCTCGCTGCGGCTGGTGGGGGAGGTGTAGCGGACGCCGTGGGTGATCTCGTGTGCGAGCCAGAGGGGGATCAGCTCCGGTTCGAGACCGAGCCCCTGCGTATCGGGGTTGGAGATCCCGGTGAAGTGCTCGAGGCAGACAAAGGCGGCGGCCCGTCCGCCGACCACTAGCTCGCCGGCATTTGCGGCGCCGACGCCGACCATGAGCACCACGTCGACGTCGACATCCGGCTCGATCAACCGAGCGCACCGCTCCTCGGCCGCCCGCGCGAGTCCGACGACGTCGGTTCGGGCGAGCATCGCGCGCAGGTCGGCGCGGGCCGCGTCGACTGTCCCTTGGACGACGTCAGTGAAGTGCGGCCCTTCGGGGTCGATGACGTAGTTGTGCCAGTATGCCGCCAGGAGACGCCGGTGGGCATCGTAGTAGCGCTGGTAGGCGGCGACCCGGTCGGTGCTCTCGAGAACCGCGAAGAAATCTGGGAGCAGGTTGATGAGCATACCGGCGGGCGGGTGCCCTCTGGGCTGATGACAGCGAGCGGCGGGCGGCGGCGGCGAGTAGCGGTAGCGAGTTCTCCGCGACGGCGGCATTGATGGGCGCGAATAGTAGTGGTCACCCCGGCGTGCGAACAAGAGCGCATACACAAGAAATGCTGCCACCGTGACGCGTGGCACAATTCTTCCTTTTGCGAACGGTCGCGACGGCGCAAGGGAGTGAGGCGGGAAAGGGGAAGGCGGACCGATGACAACCCTACAGGCGATCGAGCTTCGGTGCCCTGTCTGCGAGAACCGTTTCCGGTCGCAGACGGTCGTCTCCACCAATTCATTCGGCGGCAAGCGCACGGACTTCCACGAGCGTGCGGCGGGGACACAACCCCTGCCGTACCTGATCCACACGTGCAACCGTTGTGGGTACTCGGGCTCGGAGCGCGATTTCACCGAAGAGGTCGACGTCTCGCCCGGTCTCAAGGAGCACGTCTGGAACGAGCTGGCCCCGGCGGTCGCCAGCGGTAACCTGACAGGCTCGGAGAAGTACGAAGCCGCAGCCAAGGTCGCCGAGTGGCAGTCGCTGGAGCCGCGTCACGTTGCCGACTTGCTGCTCCGTGCGGCCTGGTGCTGCGTCGATGAGGGGGACATCGAGGCCGAGCGGTTCTTCCGGCGCAAGGCCGCCTGGAAGTTCGAGGAGTCGCTCGAGTCGTTCGACGGGGTGGCTCGCGACGAGCGCGCAGTGTTGACCTACCTCGTCGGGGAGCTCTGGCGTCGCATTGGAGATGCGAAAGTGTCGCGAATGTGGTTCGACAAGGTAGCCAGCGAGGTCGTCGATCCGCAGACACAGCAGTGGGTCATAGACGCGGCCAAGCAGCAGAGGGACTGCCCGAGGGAGTGGTTCGGTTAGGGCAGGAGGGAGGAAAGAGGAGCGAGGGGGGAGAAATTGATTGGGCCCGCGCAGCGCGCGGGCCCGTTCGCTTTAGTGGCTCCCTCCTCCCCCCTCCCCCCTCACCTGGTCCCGAACAGCCGATCCCCGGCGTCGCCCAGTCCCGGCAGGATGTACCCATGCTCGTTGAGCTCCCGATCGAGCGCCGCCGCATAGACCATCACATCCGGGTGCGCGGCGGCTAACCGGCGTACACCCTCCGGCGCCGCGACTAGACAGAGAAAGCGGATCCGCGTTGCCCCCGCGCGCTTGAGGGAGCCGACCGCGGCGGCCGCGCTGCCGCCGGTGGCGAGCATGGGGTCGAGCACGAAGAAGTCCCGCTCGGCCGCATCGCTCGGAACCTTGAAGTAGTAGTCGACCGGCTCGAGCGTGTCGTGGTCGCGGTAGAGTCCGATGTGACCGACGCGCGCTGACGGGACGAGCCTCGCGATCCCCTCGACCATCCCGAGCCCGGCGCGCAGGATCGGGACGAGTGTCAGCTTCTTTCCGCTCACCTGCATCCCCGTCGTGCGCTCGAGCGGCGTGTCGACCGGCACGGGCTCGAGCGTCAGCTCACTCGTCGCCTCGTACGCCATGAGCATCGCGATCTCGTCGACGAGCTCCTTGAAATGCTTGGTCGGCGTCGCGCGATCGCGCAGCACCGTCAACTTGTGCTGCACCAATGGGTGCGTGACGAGGCGCAGCGTCGGGAACGCAGCGGGCGCGGCGAGCGCAGGGGTGGTGGTATGCATGGGGCCCAAGCTACCATTTTCCGGCGCATGACAGAATCCCGCCGCAAGCTGGTCGGCCGGTGTGCATTCTGTTGTAGCTGCTCGCCGTCCCCTCTTGACCGCGTCATGTGGTCGCTGATGGCCTCGCTCGACGCGGTCGCCGAGTCGTCCACGCCGCAGGAGATCAACGCGATCGTTAGGTTCCTCGACGCCAGCGCTCGGATGAGCGTGAGGTCCGTGGTTCAACGCCAAGCAGGCCCATGACAACTAGCCCGCCTTCGGCGGGCTTTTCGTCCCCATGAGCCGCTCACGAGGGAGGACTCTGGGTTGGCCGCTTTCCTCTTGCGCGCGGCCGCCCCGCCCGCGCTTGTACTCGCCGCGCTCCGCGCCACAACGCCATCGCCTCGCGATCGCCCGCCGGAACCCGAGCCATCAGGATGCCCTCGATGACGCTCACCGTCCCCATCGCCTTCTCGAGCTCCTGACGAATTGCGGCGGTCGCGCGCGAGCGGCGCTGCCGCGCCTTGTCCGCGTCCGTCGTCACCGCGGCGAGCCGCCGCGCCTCCTTCGTGAACTGCACAATGAAATCCGTGGAGTAGCCGGCCGACGTCAGGAGCTTGGCGTGCGGCGTCAGGGCCTTCGCCATGTCGAGTGCGTGCGTCGCGATCGTCGCCGTGTCGGCGCGCGCGTGGGGAACGCGCAGCACGTGCGCGGTCCCCGGAGCGAATCTGAGCAGCGGCTTCGCGATCCGAACCAGCGGCATCAGCACCCCCCGCCGCATGCGCTGCCGCATCTTTCGCACGTCCGCGCCGCTGACGCCGATGTTGGCCGCGTCCTGCTGCCGCTGCAATTCGCGTAGGCGCGCGATCGACGTCGTCAGCGACTGCTTCATCCTGGCCAGGAGCGGCGGCTCCGGCTCAACGGGGTGCTGCTCCAGGTAGACGAGAATGCGCTCGAACGTCTGGACCGTTCGCTGCTGCCGGTTGTCCATGCTCGCAGCCTCCCGATGCGTCGGTGCTAGGCGCGTGTTCGTGAAGGGGCGTCTGACGGAACAGGGCCGGCGTCGGCACGAGCGGGGCTCACCGTCACGTGAGCCTGTCGTTCATTCTGCGCTACGTGCCGGCGCTTGGAAAGAGCGTGTCAGTGCCCGGAGAGGGAGTGTGGGCACCCGAACGCGGGGTGCCGGCCAGCTGCACATCCGTGCGTCGCCGCCGGCGCGAGAGCCCCGGGTTCCCGGGCTGAGTGCTGCCGCGACGACCGGCGATGTCAGCTCGCTGGTGCGGCGTGCCGCTCGGTCGGATGGGCGTGATGCTGCGTTCGGACGGCGTGACACTGCACTGGACGAGCGTGGCTGGCCGCCGCGAGCTCGGTGCGCGATGCCAGCTCGCCGTGCGACGCCGCCGCGTCAAGGCGCAATCGCGCTGAAACCGCGTGAAACGGCATTCGGTCGCGGACGAAGTCGCGGGGTGGTCGATCGATGTCGCGCCGCACTCCCACCAATTCGCTCGAGCACCAATCCAACCGAGATCCGCCCGGGATGTGGTTGAGCAGCATGAAGTCAAAAGCGACGTGGAAAAGCCCGGTAAGCCGCGTCCAACCGCGCGGAATCAGGATTAGCCTCGTGCGAAGGTCGATCCCGCCGTATACGAAGTCGCCCGATGGCCACGCGATCGTCGGAGGAACCTGAGAGAAAGCTCGGCGCTCGAGTACAAAAGGCCGCCGGGCCGCGGAGAAGTCTGCTCGACGTCTCTAGATACTGTACCGGACCCGAAATAAAGGGTCGTGGGGC
The DNA here is from genome assembly GCA_046263215.1 of Gemmatimonadaceae bacterium. Classification (GTDB taxonomy): domain Bacteria; phylum Gemmatimonadota; class Gemmatimonadetes; order Gemmatimonadales; family Gemmatimonadaceae; genus JBHELH01. The sequence continues at coordinate 8,689 of JBHELH010000019.1, forward strand.
ACGAACATATCGCTGCCAGCCTGAAGGGGTCTGCTCGCGCCCAAACGCGCTCGTGCGTGTTCTCGATCTTGTGCGTGTTTAACGTGCACCATCCGGCGACGCGATGCCTGTTATTGGTCTTGTTCGTAGCGCGCGCTCAGGTGGCGTCGTCGCGATGTCGCGTGCCCTGCTACCCGAGTGTCTTGATCTCATCGCGCAATCGCTGCATGGCTTCCTGCGTCTTCTCCTCGGTTTGGTAGCCGCGCTGTTGTAGCTCCAGCATGCAACGGGTGAAGACCGAGCGTAGCGCGTGGCCGTGACCGCTGAGCACCCCACGGTAGATGTGATAGTGGCCGGACGTGAGGAGTCCGATGACCGTCGAGGACAGCATGACCAGGGCGACCTGGTCTGGCGTCCTGTGCTCCTCGCGAATCAGTTTGACGACGTACTCCGTATCCTTTGTCAACGCGAGAGCGCGGCGCCGCAGCTCTGCGGGGAGCGGATACGTGGGGCTTGTTCGCCGGAGGAACTCGCGCATGTGCCGGCGTGTCGTGCTCACCTCGGGCGGCGGAAGCAGCTGCCAAACCAGCCTGCGCAGGGCACCGCGCACCGCCTCGCCCGCCCGCGAGAGAGCCCGCTCAGTGGGGGTCACTGCGACAGCCGGCGCTCGTACGCCGCCGCATCGGCTTCATCGCCGTACAGGAGCATCAGCCCCTCCGGCAGCTCGCGCAGCGATAGCACCGTTCCGTCGATCTGGGCATCCCGCCCAAGGCCCAACGGGAGCCTCAGCGTGGCCTCGCTCACGTAGGCGAAGACCGGCCCGGGGCCATGCGGCATGAGCGGGACGAAGACGACCGGGCGCGGATCTAATGCGCTCGGAGCCGCACTCTGAAGTGCCATCGTGAATTCCAGCACGCGAACCGCCCATGCGCGAAGGGCGGTGTCATCAGCGAAGCGTACCCGGTAGAATCGGTCGACGGATTCCATCACGCATCTCGTCGGCTGTGCCGCTCCGTGAGGAGCATCGGGGCGGCGTGATTCGTCCTTGGGGTTACGCCATGGGCAAGTATGTGGTGATCTAACAATCATTGAAGCTTCGGTGACAAGCTCATCCGTCTGAGCGTCTGATGCGGTACCCGCGCCGCGGCTGCCGCAATGACCTCACATCGACTGATCAAACTGGGACGCCCGCTATGGCGCGGGAGATCGACCGATGCGAGTCCCGCTACGCCGCAAGAGACGCTGTCGCTGCTCCGGCGTCTGTTCTGGGTTGCGGGACTCGCACTCCTCGGCGTCGCTCTGACCTTCGGCGTCCTGGACACGGTACGGACGCGTACCGAGCGCTGGGTCCGTCACAGCCGTGAGGTAGCACGTATCGCCCGGCAGGCGCAAACGCTCGCGACCGACAGAAACGCGAGCGTTCGTGGGTACCTGCTGACCGGCGACCGCCGCTCACTCGAGGCGGATATCGCAGCGCGCGCTCAGCTCCCCCACAAGCTCGATTCGCTGATTGCGTTGACCGCCGACAATCCGGTGCAGCGGCGCCGCGCGCTCAACGCGCGTGAAGCCCTCGATCGCTGGGAGCGCGAGTTCGCCGCACCGGTGCTAGCGCTGTCGGACAACGGCGGCCGCCGCGCCGCGTTGGAGACAGGCGGCCTCGCGGGCAAGCCGCTCTTCGACGCGGCGCGCTCGGCGTTCGCGACTTTCATCGACGCGGAAGACCGGCTCTATGAGAAGCGTGTGCAGCGCGAGGCTGTGCTACGCGTCTTCGCGATCCGCCTCGTGGCACTCGAGATTCTCGCGCTGATCGCCGTCTTGCTGGTTCTGAGGATGGAGCTCCTCGACCAGACATCTGCGGTCGCCGCGCAGCAACAGCGGTTGGAAGAACAGGCCGTCGAGCTGGAGCTGCAGACCACCCAGCTTCAGGAGCAGGCCGCGGAGCTCGAGGAGCACGTCCAGGACGCGCGGGCAATGGCTGCGGAGCTCGAGACTTCCGGCGAGCGATACCGCTCGCTCGTCGACGGGCTGGCAGTCGGCGTCGTCCTGATGACCGAAGAAGGGATTCAGGCCGCGAACCCGAGTGCCGAGCGCATCCTCGGGCTTACCGCCGACCAGATGGCGGGGCGCACTTCGCACGACCCGCGGTGGCGGACCATCCACGAGGACGGCTCGCCCTTCCCGGGCGACGAGCACCCGGTGGTGATCTCGCTGCGGACGGGCGAGCCGCAGTCCAACGTCATGATGGGCGTCCACCGTCCGGACGACACCGTGGCCTGGATCGAGATCAATTCCCGCGCGCTCTTCGCGCCCGGCGCGTCGAAGCCGTACGCCGCCGTTGCATCGTTCGTCGACCTCACGGCCCGCAAGCAGCTCGAGAGCCAGCTCCTCCAGTCGCAGAAGATGGAGGCCGTAGGTCAGCTCGCCGGCGGCGTCGCCCACGACTTCAACAACCTGCTGACGGTCATCGCCGGGTACAGCTCGATCCTGCTCGAGATGCTCGACAAGTCGGACCCGAACCGGGCCGACGTTGAGGAGATCAAGCGGGCGGCCGAACGCGCCGGCGCGCTCACGAGACAGCTCCTGGCGTTCAGCCGCAAGCAGGTGATGCAGCCGCGAGCGCTGGACCTGAATACGGAGGTCATTTACGGCCTCGAGAAGATGCTTCGCCGCCTGATCGGCGAGGACATCGAGCTCATGACGAGGCTCGATGAAAAGCTCGATCTCGTGAACGCCGATCCCGGGCAGATCGAGCAAGTGATCGTCAACCTCGCCGTCAACGCGCGCGACGCGATGCCGAGCGGCGGCACGCTCACCATCGAAACGGCGAACGTCGTTCTCGGCCCGGACTACGCCGGCCGTCACATGGGGGTGAAGGCCGGGCGCTACGTCATGGTCGCCGTCAGTGATACCGGCTGCGGCATGAGCCGCGAGACGATGGCGCGCATGTTCGAGCCGTTCTTCACGACGAAGGACAAGGGCAAGGGCACCGGGCTGGGACTCCCGACCGTCTACGGGATCGTCAAGCAGTCGGGCGGCGACATCTGGGTCTACAGTGAGCCAGGGCAGGGCACGACGTTCAAGGTCTACCTGCACTGCCTCGAGCACGACCCCGGGGTCGTGCTGCCGGCATTCGTGCGGAGCGACGAGGCGACCGGCACGGAGACGGTCCTCCTCGTCGAGGACGACGAGAAGCTCCGCACACTGTCGCGGCGGATCCTCGAGGCGCGCGGATACACCGTACTCGAGGCCCAGGACGGCCAGGAAGCAGTGTCGCTCTGCGACGGGTACGAGGGCCGGATTGACCTCGTCGCCACCGACGTCGTCATGCCTGGGATGAACGGCCGGATGCTCGTCGAGCGCCTCGCCGCGAAGCGCCCCGGGTTGCGGATGCTCTTCATGTCCGGCTACACCGACGAAGACATACTTCGCCGCGGCATCGTGGACCCAGGTATGGCGTTCCTTCAGAAACCGTTCACGCCAGAGACTCTTGCGCACAAGGTGCGCGAGGTGCTAGACGGCCCTGGGACCGTCGCCATACCGAGCCTCCCGCCGCCCGGCGGCCGATCCCCGGTGTCGAAATGAGCGGCCAATCCGCGGACGCACGCGGCGTAGCCGCCGGTTTCGCGCCGCTGACGCCGACGTCCGATGCGCCGGAGCCGGTACCAGTCCTCGTCGTCGACGATGACGACGCGGTCCGGAAGCTCGTCGTCAGGATGCTCGGCGCGCGCGGCTTTCGGGTGGACGCTGCCGCTTCGGGGGCCGCAGCGCTCGACGCGCTGGCGCGGTCGCAGTTCACACTGGCGCTCTGCGACGTGCAGATGCCCGGCATGTCCGGGGTCGAGCTCGTGCGTCGCGCGCTCGAGGTCGACCCTGACCTCGCGATCCTCATGCTCACCGGCGCGGACGACGCTGGCACGGCGACCGAAGCGCTCTCCGGGGGCGCGTTCGACTACCTGACGAAGCCGATCGACTGGGCGAAGCTCGACCAGGCGATCGGCCGGGCGCTGCACAAGCGGCGGCTCGTCATCGAGCAGCGGCGGGTGGAGCGGCTCATTCGCGAAGAGGTGGAGCTCCAGACCGCGCAGCTCCGGACGCTGAGTGTCGGCGTCGCCGAGGCACTCGTGAAGGCGATGGAGGCCAAGAGCGTCTTTCTCCGCGGGCACGCCGAGCGGACCGCCAAGCTGGCCGCGTCGATCGCCGAGGCCCTCGGGCTCGCGACGCCAATCGTCGAGCAGGTGCGACTCGCCGCGCGTCTGCACGACCTGGGGAAGATCGGCGTGCGCGACGCGATCCTGGAAAAGCCTGGCAAGCTGACGCCGGAGGAGTACGGGCATGTGAAGGATCACGTACGGATCGGCATGGAAATCCTCTCGGCGCTCGCCCATCTCGGTCCGGTTCTCCGATTCATCGACGACCACCACGAACGCTGGGACGGCGACGGTTATCCCCGCGGTCTCCAGGGAGAGCAGATCTCCATCGGGGGACGGATCCTCGCAGCGGTAGACGCCTTCGACGCCCTCACCTCGCCGCGTTCCTATCAGGAAGCGATGTCGCCGGAAGACGCCGTCACGTACCTCGCCATGCACTCGGGGGCACTCATGGACCCGCGCGTCTACGAAGCACTCCGCGAGGTGATTGGCCCTGGCCGGTCGCCGACAGCCGTCGACGATGTCCACGGCTGATAACCGCGCCCTGAAGGCCCTGAAGGCCCTCGTCGCCGAAGACACGGTGACTCTTTCCAATGACCGCGCGTAGCACGCCCCCGCCACCACGACGGCGCGCCTTGCTGGCGGCCGACCCCTACACGCGCGCAACACAGCTTGGGGGCCTCACGGTCGCCGCGATCGGCGGCCTCGCGCTCGCCGGCTGGGCGACCGGCTCCGCCGTCCTGAAAGCGGGCTCGCCGGGCTTCATCCCAATGGCGCCCAACACCGGGCTGCTGTTCGTGGCGCTCGGGCTGGCGGTCGTCGCGATGGCCGCCAGTTCGCGGGCGGGGATTCGCTTCGCGCGCGGCGCCGCCGCTGGCACAGTGCTCGTCAGTGGCGCTCGGCTCGCCGAGTACCTCTTCGGGGTCGATCTGCGCGTCGACCGCTGGCTCTTCTCTGTCCCGAGCGCGTCGCTCGGCCTCGCGCCCGTCGGCCGGATGGCGTTCTTCACGGCGCTTGCGTTCCTGTTCGCCGCCTCCACCACGCTGATCCGCACACTCGAGCAGCGGCGCCGCGTACTCGACGACCTCGCACGAGCGAGCGTCATGGTCTCGACGCTGACCGGTCTCGTGTTCCTGATCGGCTACGGCTACGGCTCGCCGCTCCTCTACGGCGGCCGGGCGATCCCGATGGCGCTGCCCACGGCCGCGGCGTTCGTCCTCCTCGGCCTCTCGCTCGTCGTCCCCGACGCGTTACGCGAGGCTGCCGCCGAGCGGCGCGCTGCGCGCGCGCTCCGTGAGGCGCACGCGGAGCAGGCCGTGGAGCTGGGAGTCGCGGTCCAGTCGGCGACGCAGGCCGAGGAAGCGCTGCACCGCGAGCGCGAGTTCCTCGCCGCCGCGCTCGAGAGCCTGACCGACGGCGTCCTTGCCTGCGACGCCCAGGGTGCCCTCACGGTCGCGAACCGCGCCGCCCGACAGCTCTGCGGACTGCCCGAGGGCCCACTCCCGGCCGGGCGCTGGGCCGGGCACTACGCGCTCTTCGCTGCGGATGGCAAGACGCTCCTCCGACAGGACCAGCAGCCCCTCTTCCGTGCGCTCGCCGGTGAGACCGTGGAGAGCGTCGAGGTAGTCGTCGCCCCGAGTGAGGCGGTCTTACTCTTCCTCGGGTAACTCAGCCTCCGCCTCGAACGCGATGTCCAGATGCTCGAGCAAGCGGTTCTCGATCTCCTCCTGTTTCGCCTCATCCGCGATACGGGTCAGCGGCTCGAGGAGCCGCATCTTGGAGATGGTGCGGATCTGGTGTGGCATGACGATGCTCGTGAGCACTTCGCCGACCGTCCCGGGGGCGAGCACTACCTCGAAGGTGTAAGGTTTGCGCCGCTTGCCTTCGAGCTTCGTGAGCGGCAACACCGTAACCGTGTTCATCTGCGCGTTGAACCCGTCGTTCGACACAACGAGAACAGGGCGGCGTTCGCCACCCTGTTCACTACCGACGGCGGGTTCCAGGTCAGCCCAGAACACGTCCCACCGGCGTACTAGCCCGATGTAAGCCACAGCCGCTTCCTAGCCCCCGCTAGCGCCTCGCGTCGGACAGTCCGTCGGCGGTCGTCCCCTCAAAGGCCCGTGTCGTGTCTTCTACATCCTCATTGAAGGCCGGATCCTGCGCGGCCTCCGCGTAAGCCTGATAGACGCGCGCGCGGCGCAGTTCGCGCAGCTTGTCCTTCACCGCCTCCTCGACGAGCGCGTTCGCGCTCGGAGCGACCCCCGCCTGAACGGCGGCCTTGATCGCATCGACGACGGATGCGTGGATCTGGAAGGTCGCCTTCTTGAGCGGCTCCCCCGCGGTGATGCGACGCCGGCGGATAATGGGTCTCGACGCGAGCACGGCTCTTTGCGTCTTCTGCACGAGATCCCCCTTGTAGATGCTTAATGTAGAGTCCCCTACTGCGTAGGGACGCCTCCTAATATACCCGCGTAACTACCTGCTATCAAGTATGGCGTAAACGCCAGCTTTAGTTCATAGTGGAGTGAAGTTAGCCGAATTAACCTTCGCTGGAGGCCGTTATGGTAACCAATCCCTCCTAAGGGTCCCAGGGCGCTGCGGCGCTGTGCGCGACAGGTCGCCGACGTTCAACCCCAAGAACGACACCTGGCTGAAGCGCGATACGGACACGGGTGAGTCCGTGGATCAGAAGAAAGACGGGAAGCCGTTCAACGGCGTGCGAAAGGACAACTAGCCACGCAGGAGGGCCACGTGACCTGGTACGTCACAGGGGTCGACGAGGGGAAGACGGAACGCTGGCTTCGTGAGCTTGGCGGCTACCGTGCCGTTCCGGAGGCGCTCGCTATCCTGACGCGGTGCGTGCGCAAAGCGGAGGTCGAGTTTGCCGTCGCGTTCATCAAGGCGCCTGGGTGGTTCATGTATGATGGCGACACCTTCGCGAACCAACATCTGCTGCTGATTCCCCGCGCGCGGCTTGGCGACTTCTCCGTGTCGTTCGTCCTCCGAAGCCGACACGAAGACTGGTCATGGGCGATCGACATCGTCGCTGACCGAGTGCCAGGCAGGAATCGCCCGGTCGATCCGCGTCGCGAAGAGTCAATCCAGGCGTCGGTAACTCAGTACCGCGTTGTCGAGCAGGCACACGCCCCTGCTGTGGCGAAGCACATCAACGGGCAGCTCGAGGCTCACGCGCGGCGCGTCCGGCAGTACACCCTGGAACGCTTCCAGAATCTCGTCGCCCCCGGACTGGTCTGGGTTCCGCTCGGGGAGCGATTCGAGCTGTTCAACATGCCCTATCGATCTCGCTGGCAACCGCTGGCGCACTGGCTCAGAGAGCACGGGCATGAGCTTCCGGGCGAACGGCTAGCGCTCCTAGCCGGGTGTCAGTGGTACGGAACGGTCGAGTTCCTGCTTCCGATCCTTCTGGAAGGTTCTTGGAAGATCAAAGGGCGCCGGGCCATGAACGGATCGGTAGGCGTCGCCGTTCGGCCGTACGTGAACAAGCACGAGGTTGATTTCCTCGTCGGACGCTTGGAGAGCAAGACGCAGCCGCCGACCGTCGTCGAGGTCCTCAAGCCGTCGAGTCCCTACCGCCCTTCCGAGCGATGGCACGAGCAGCGACGGCGTGATGCCGTCGAGGAAGCCGGCTACAAATACCTTCCAATTGACGCAGCCAAGGCCGCGGAGGAAGGGCGCTGGTGGGCTCAGACGCTTCAAGAGCTGATCAGCGAGCGAGAAGTACGAGCGGAGCGTGTACACAGCAACCCGCGATCTAAGGGTCCCGGGACGGCAGATCCCGACCTTCGCAGGTGAGCGACTAACTGGGCGCACGCGCGCCCGCGGTCTTGAGGGCGGTGACGCGCTGCCACTTCTACAGGCCCGTCATCGTTCGGCCGTGCCCATCCGCGGCTATCAAACGGAAGAGAAGACGCAGGAGGCGCTGCAGCGAATGCGCGATGAGGTCAAGAGGCTTGGATGAAGACGTTCAGGTACCCTAGAAGATGCGCTAGAAGATGCTCACGCCCACGTATTTCTTTGGGTTCGCGCGGAAGTCTGCGACCAGCGCCCGCAGCTCCCGAACGAGCGAGTCGCCGTTCTGGTAGAGCGTCGGGCTGTTGAGGAGCAGCCCGAGCGAGCCCTCGCCGCCGTTCAGCTTGGCCGCGACCGAGTCGGACCGCGCGAGGAACCGGTCGAGATTGCCCTGCGCGCGCGTCAACTCGCGCGACATCGCCCGGAGCTCGACGGACGTCTCGCGGAGCTGCAGCGCGGCTTGGCTGACGTTGTCGACGATCCCCTTGACTTCGCCCCTCGACGTGGACGCGTCGACGCGCTCGAGAGTGCGCTGCATCGCGACGGCCGCCTGGTTGAGGGACTGCACGCCGGTCCGTACGTCGCGGGAGAGCCCATCCATGTTGCGGGACTGCACCCGCACCGTGCGGGCCAGCTCCGTGGACAGCTCGGCTACGTTGCGGATCGACTCCCGTAGCTCGCGCGCGGCTCGGTCGTCGAAGGCGACCTCGAAGCGCTCGGCCACCGAGGCCACGTCCCCGGCGATGCGCCCCGCGACCGCTGTGAGCTGGGCGATGTCTGGAAGCGTCGCCCCCGCGAGCACCCCGCGTACCCCGCCCGACTCGGCGATCTCGCGCTCTACCTCCCGGTTCTGCGGGAGCCTCGTACGCGCCATCACGGTCGCCTGCCACTCGCCGAAGAGGCTCGACGCGCTGAGGAGCACCACCGGATCCAGCGGGATGCGCACCTCGGGGTCGAGCGCCAAGCGCAGGTGAACCCATCCGCCCTCGGCCAGCTCGATCCCCTCGACGCGACCCGCCCGCACGCCTCGGATCACGACCGGGTTCCCAACCTGGATCCCGCCCACGTCGCGGAGGCGGGCCGTCAGCTTCGTCGGTCGCTGCCCGAGCTCGGCCTGCGCCACCCACATCGTCGCAGTCACGACCGCGACCACCGTCAACAGGATCACCAGGCCGACCACGAAGTCATTGGATCGCTTCATAGATGTCATAGATGCTCACCCGAGGTCATTTGGTGCGTCCAAGCAGCCACGTCATCGCCCAGAACGCGTCGAGCACGAGGATCATCACGGCGCCGTACACCACGGCCCGCGTCGCGCCGCGGCCGACGCCCTCCGCGCCGCCCGCCGTCGTCTGCATCCCACTCATGCACCCGATGAGCGTCACGGCGAAGCCGAAGCTCGCGGCCTTCACGAGCCCGTAGGTCACGTCGAACGCGCTGAAGAACAGCCTGAGCCCCCGCACGAACTCGGCGGAGGACAGGTCGAGCAACCAGACCGACGTAATCCACCCTGCGCCCACACCGCCCAGCATCGCGACCCCGACGACGACCGGGAACATCACCGTCCCCGCTAACACCCGCGGCACGACCAGGTACGCGTGGGGATCGTACGCCATGGTCTCCAGCGCGTCGATCTGCTCCGTGACGCGCATCGTGCCCAGCTCGGCGGCGATGTTGGCCCCCACCCGGCCGGCGAGCGCCAACCCGACGAGCACCGGCGCGAGTTCCAGCGTGATCGTCTTCTGGACGAGCGTGCCGACGAAGTACAGCGGCACCGCGCCGGTGAACGAGTAGCTGGCGAGCAGGGCGAGGACTACGCCCGTGAACACCGAGATCAGCACTCCGATCGGAAGCGAGTCGACCCCGAGTCTCCGCGCCTGTAGCGTCGCGATCGGGCCCCACGTCCGCACGTCCGGGAGTGCGCGGAGTGCGTCGACGGCGAAGCGCCCGAGCCGGCCGACACCCTCGATCCCCTCGCGCGCGCGCCGCCCGACGCGAGTGATCGCGCCGACGATCGTGCCACGTGCTGGGGGACGCGAGTAACCGAGCCGGGCCCGCAGCGGCCCGGCTCGGTAGGAGTGATCGCTCACCATCCTACCACCCTTCCGTGCGACGCCTACGGGGTTAGCTGACGGGTTGGGAGCGGGAAGTCTCCCTCCGGCGTGTGGCCAGATGCACCCCGAACTGCTTGGGTCCCCCGCCGCGCGGCCTCAGGCCGTGCGTTCGGCTGTAGTAGATGGCAGACCGCTGTCGGCGAGTGAAAGTGCGGCGCGACAGCAAGTCAAACCATCAAGCCGTCAATGCAAATTTCACTCCTCGCACACCCAGCGCCCGTTGAGCCGAGCGCTACCATTTGGCCGGCATAGAACGTGGGGATGTCGGGAGAGAGCACGTCTTGGAAGGCGTTCGCGCCCCCTACATAGAATGCGAGCTAACGAGGAAGATCCAGAACCGAGCACGAATGTCGCCCGAGGCGTGCGGCCTCTGGCGCCTCAGTTTCCGAGTGTCGAGGATGCGCTTCGCCACAGCGAGGCGCTCAGATCGGCGATCCTCGACGCGTCGCTCGACGCGATCGTCTCGATGGACCACCGTGGGTTGATCACGCAGTTCAACGCGGCGGCGGAGGAGATCTTTGGGTATCACCGGCAGGATGTGGTCGGCCGGCCGATGGGCGAGGTGATCATCCCGCCGCACCTGCGCGAGCCGCACCGGCGCGGGCTACAGCGCTATCTGTCGACAGGCGAGGCGCACGTAATTGGCCGGCGGATCGAGATCGACGCTATGCGGGCAGACGGAAGTACTTTCCCCGTGGAGCTCGCGATCACCGTCCTCCCCGGCATCGACCCGCCGACCTTTACAGGCTTCCTGCGCGACATCACCGAGCGGCGGCGGGCCGACGAGGACCTCCGCCGGCTCAACGCGGAGCTTCAGGCGCGCGCAGCCGAGGAGCGCGCCCTCAGGGCGGTCGCGGAGGGGCTGACCGGGGCCGTCGAGGTGCCGGAGGTGATGCGCGAGGTCGCCGAGGGCGCGCTCGTCATCTCGGGCGCCGTCGGGGCGTTCGTCGAGCAGGTGGTGACCCCGAAAGCCGACGTCGAGGTGGTGAGCGCAGTGGGCGAGCACATTCCGCCGGTAGGCACACGCGTGGCGTACCCGGGCTCGCTCACCGAAGAGATCATCGAGCGGCGGGAGTCCGCCTTCCTCGTGCGAATGCAGGGGCTGGGCGTCGCGATGGCCCCCTACCTCGCCGAGCACTGCGCAGGCTGCTCCGTGCTGGTAGTCCCGCTGCTGGTGGGACGGGAGGTGTTCGGCGCCCTCGTGCTCCTGCGTCGGCCGGACGAGCCGCCGTTCGAGCACGGCGTCGTCAACCGCGCCCGGACGCTCGGCGACCTGGCTTCGCTCGCGCTCCAACGGGTCATGGTGCTCGCCGAGAGCGAGCACCGGCGCGCTGTGGCCGAGGCTGCGGTGCGGTCGCGCGACGAGGTTCTCTCCATCGTGTCGCACGACCTGCGAACCCCGGTGAGCACCGTGGTGATGGGGGCTTCGCTGCTCGCGGACGACACGCTCCAACTGTCGGAGCAGGAGCGCCGTAAGCAGCTCGACGTCATCAAGCGCTCGGCCGAGCGTATGAACCGGCTCATCCAGGA
>JBHELH010000020.1:0-21373 GCA_046263215.1 Gemmatimonadaceae bacterium
CCGAGCTTCCTCGACGCCTTCTGCACGAGCAGCTCGTAGCACCGCGGCTTCGGTGGCGGGTGGAAGATCCCGTCGGGGTGGTTCCGCATCCGCTCGACGCTCCCGAAGAGGCCGATCAGCCGGTCGACGCGGTCGTAGTACGGCGCGACGTCGTCGTATCCGATCGGCCAGTCGTCGCCGAGGCCGTCCTTCGTCTTGCCCTTGAAGTCGTCCGGGCCGAAGCGGAGTGAGATCCGCCCCCAGTGGTTCGTGCGCCCGCCGAGCATGCGCGCGCGCCACCAGTCGAACCGCGTCCCGGGCGCCCGCGTGTACGGCTCGCCGTCGATCTCCCAGCCGCCGTCACACGCGTCGTGCTCCCCGAACGGCCGCGTGCGCGTCGCCCGCCCCCGCCGCGGTGTGCTGTACGTCGGCAGGAGCATCGTCGAGTTCTTCGTGCTCCACCACTCCGGCCCCGCCTCGAGGATCACGACCTTCGCGCCCGCACGCGTGAGCGCGTAGGCCGCCATGCCGCCCCCGGCGCCGGAGCCGATGATCGCCACATCGTAGGTGCTCTGCTGATGCGACATCGATGACCCCACCAGTTTCGAGTTGCGAGGTTCGAGTTTCGAGAGGGGGTCACTCGAACCCCGCAACTCGAACCTCGAACCTCTCGCGTTCAGACCGTACATACCGCGACCGCCTCCCTAAGCGCCGTGAGCGGGTCTTTCGTCGGCACGAACTCGTGCGCGACGAACCCAGTGAACCCGAGGTCGGCAATCGCGCGCGCCACGGCGCGGTAGGTGAGCTCCTGCGAGTCGTCCAGCTCGTGCCGCCCAGGAACGCCACCGGTGTGAAAGTGCGCGATGTGCCGGACGTTCTCGCGGATGGTCCGGATCACGTCGCCTTCCATGATCTGCATATGATAGATGTCGTAGAGCAGCTTCACACGCGGTGAGTCGACGGCCCGCACGACGGCGACCCCGAACGCGGTCCGGTCGCCCTGGTAATCCTTGTGGTCGACCTTGCTGTTCAGCAGCTCGACGCACACGGTCACTTGCTGCTCCTCGGCGAGGCGCTTGATCCGGGTCAGCCCCTCGACGCAGTTGGCGGCCGCCTCGGCGTCGGATCGGCCACGCCGGTTGCCGAACATCGCGATCACGTTCGGGACTCCCGCGCGGGCGGCGAGCGGAATCGTCTGCTCGAGCTCCCGGAGCAGCATCGCGTGGTTCGCGCGGTCGTTGAAGCCGGTCTCGATGAAGTCGCGGCGCTTCGTCGGGTAACCCATCGAGCAGGTCAGCCCGTGGTCGCGCGCGACAGGCCAGTCCTCCGGCTGCAGGAGATCGATCCCCTGGAGCCCCATGGCCGCGGCCGACCGGCAGAAGCTGTCGAGCGGAATCGACGCGTACGGCCAGCGAGAGACCGACTGCTTCAACCGCCCCGGCGCGCGGTGTACGCGGCCGGCCTCGGCGCGCTCGGCTGCCTCCGCGGCGCCTCCGAACGCGAGCGCTCCGGCCGCCCCTGCCGACGCCGCCAGCATCTCGCGGCGCGTGAGCGAATCCTTCGGCGTGCGCACGGTGCAGGCGGTCAGAAGGTCAGCTTCGCCAGGTAGTCGTAGCTCGCGCGGATCGATGCCATCGCGTCCGCGGGCTGGTCGTGCTCGACGAAGGCGTGCTCGATACCGGCCTGCTTCCGCCGCGCGAAGATGCGGCGGAAATCGATCGAGCCGGCGCCGACCTCGGTCATGCGGTGCGCGGGCGCGCCGGCCGAATCCTTTACGTGAACGGTGGGGAAGCGCCCGGGGTAGCGATCGAAGTACGCGAGGGGATCGTGCCCGGCCTTCGTGATCCAATAGAGGTCCATCTCGAACCCGACGTAGTCGGGGTCGGTCCGATCCAAGAGAACGTCGAACGGGATCCGGCCGCCGATCGGCGTGAACTCGAAGTCGTGGTTGTGGTACGCGAACCGCAGGTCGGCCTGCCGCGCCGCGCGGCCGAGTCGGTTGAAGAGGTCCGCGATGCGCTCGTAGTCGGCGACCGTACGACGCTCCTTCTCGTCCAGCCACGGCACGATGAGGTAGTCATGGTCGATCACATGCGCGGCGTCGACGGTCGCCTGCCACTGGTTGCGTAGCGCATCGAGCGGGAGGTGCGCGGCAGGGGCGCGGAGCCGGTGACGCTCGAGAACGGCAGCCACCGCCTCGGGCCGGCGGCCGGCGTACCCCGCGAACTCGACCTCGCGGTAGCCAATCGCCGCGACGCGGGCGAGCGTGCCTTCGAAATCGCGTGCCAGCGCGTCACGGACCGTGTAAAGCTGCAGTCCGACGCGTTCCAGGCGCTCGCCGCTCGCTCCCGGCGCCGCGTCTTCGCGCCGGCCCTGCGCACATCCGGCCGCGCCGCCGATCCCAGCTACGGTGAGTGCGCTCCGCGCGCCGACAACGTTCGCGACGAACGCGGCGAGGAACTGCCGCCGATCGAGCATGGTCATGTGACGTCCCTCACTGCGGGCGCGTATATCACAGGCGCCGACGCCCGCGGCCCGAGTATGATGTCGCGAATCTGCCGCGACAGCGCCCTCGGCGCAACACGAGGCCGCGCGCGCCGCGCGCCGAGGGATTGTGTGCCGCCAAAGGAGTCCTTACCTTGATCGCCCCTTCCACGCCACGTGCAGGCCCGTGGCCTTGGATTTCCTGTTCGTCCCGTGTTTGAGCGCGAAGCGCGCGCGGAAAGTGAACAGATGGCTGTCGACGACTCGTGGCCAAATCAAGCACCCGCGACCGAGCTCGAGTCACTCCGTGCCCGTGCGCTAGCGGCAATAGCGGACGAATGTCCGCCGCGGGTGGCCGAGAAGCTCGTGGGAGTCGTGCTCGATCAGCTGGCCGCGCAGCAGCGGGCCGCGCAGCGCGCGGCCGCGCTCGCGAATCAGGCGAAGGCACAGTTTCTCGCGATCATGAGTCACGAGCTGCGCACGCCGCTCAACGCGATCGCGGGCTACGTGCAACTGCTCGAGATGGGCCTCCGCGGCCCGGTCACCGATCAGCAGCGCACGGACCTCGAGCGCATCGCGAAGAGTCAGCAGTACCTGACGCGCCTCGTCTGCGACGTGCTCGACTTCGCGCGGATGGAAGTCGGCCAGCTCACGGTCGCCGTGGACGACGTGATCCTCGCCGACGCGCTCGACGCCGCGGACGCGTTCATCGCGCCCCAGGCGCGCGGCCGCGGGTTGTCCTACGAGTACTACCGGCCGAGCCGCGGGATCACCGTGCGCGCCGATCGCGAGCGGCTCGAGCAGGTCGTGCTCAACCTGCTCTCGAACGCCACGAAGTTCACGGCGGCCGGCGGGCGCGTGACGCTCGACTGTACGACCCGCGACGGCAAGGTAGTCGTCCGCGTCCGCGACACCGGCCGCGGCATTCCGCGCGAGATGCAGTCGGCGATCTTCGAGCCGTTCACGCAGGTCGACCAGACATACACGCGCGAGGTCGGGGGCGCCGGTCTCGGTCTCGCGATCTCGCGCGAGCTGAGCCGCGCCATGGGCGCCGAGCTCACCGTCGAGAGCGCGCCCGGTCTCGGGTCGACCTTCGCGCTCCGGCTCGAGCGCGGCGCGAGCCACCTGCCCGCCGCCGCGGCGCCCGGCAGTCTGGGCATGCCGAGTGCGGTGGCGCGGTTGCTGTCGTGAACGCTCCGTTCACGTCCAATTCACCGTTTCAATGTTCGCCAAGTCGTCGACGATGAGCTCCATCGCGCTCAAGCCCGTCGGCGCGAAGCCGTCGAACGTGCCGGGGAGGTCGACGCCTCTACCCACGTTGTAACCTCGGCGGAAGTTGCTGGGCCAGTCGGAACCGAATCGTGGCGGGTCCTCGTTGAGATAGATCACCGCGTGCTGCCCAGTCACGCCGATGACCGTCGACCCGTAGTTATAGCCGTCGGGGACACGGCCTTCGCGGAGGTTCGGGTCGGTCGTCAGGATGACGAGGCCGACGCCGAGGATGTTGCCGAGTAACGCGGGGCTGGGTACGTCGCGGTCGAACGTGACCGTGAAGCGATTGCTCGCGGCGTCGACGGTCCCTTCGCCGAAGACGTACGCGTAATCGCCTGACCCGTCGTCGCCAGCCCACAGAACGACGACGCGCGCGTTCGCCGGGATCGCGGCCCCCGACCGGTTGTTCAGCGAACCCGACACCGTGACCGGCAAGCCGCGCGGCCCGGTCGGGCTGTCTGAGCAGCCTGCCAGGACAACGGCGCTGAGCGCGACGGCGTACAGCGCGCGCCGGTCAGGCCAATGACGCGAGGTCGGGGAGACGAGATGCATGGCACCCTCTGTCGGTGAGTGAGTTGGCAGCGCGCGACCAGGTCCGACCGGTCACGATTCTCGGCGAGTAATGCGCGAGTGCCGAGCTTTCTGTCAGCTCTACCCCACCATCCGCCCGACAACCTCCTTCACCAGCTTCGCGCACACCGGCGCGGTCAACCCGATCGGGTCCTCGCCGGGGTTGAACTCGACCAGGTCCGCTCCGACGATCGGGCCGGAAAGCGACTGGACGACGGTCAGCAGCTCGCGCACGCTCAGTCCGCCGGGCTCGCGGTGCGAGACGCCGGGCGCGAACGCCGGATCGAGGGCGTCGAGGTCGATCGACAGATAGACGGGACCGCTGACCTCCGGGCGTTCCCCCGCCACCCACGCCCGCATGTCGATCACCTCGACATCGTACCGGTCCGCCTGCTCACGCTGCTGGGCGTTCATGGTGCGGACGCCGACCTGAACGAGCCGGTCGGCGAGGCGTTCCTCCATGACGCGCGCGAACGGGCACGCGTGAGAGAAACGGTCCCCCTCGAACTCCGCGTACAGGTCGGGGTGCGCGTCGAAGTGCAGCACGGTCAGTCGCGGGCAGGTCGGGCGGACCGCGCGAAGCACCGGATACGTCACTGAGTGGTCGCCGCCCAACGCGATCGGGCGCCCGTTGTCGGCGAGAACGGCTCGGATCCCCGCCTCGATCGCGCCACGAGTGTCCACCGTGTTCGCGAGGTCGACGTCGCCGGCGTCGGACAGGAGCGCACCGGCCTCGATGAGCGTCTCACTCCACGCGTTCGACGCTGCCGACGCGAGCGCCTCGCGGATCGCGCGCGGCGCGGCGGCCGCCCCCCGCCTGAACGACGAGCTCGCGTCGTACGGCAGGCCGATCAGCGTCGGCCGGCCCGTGCTCATCCGCCGGCCGCGCGGTCGAGGAGCCAGCGCGTGCGCTCGACCCCGTACACTCGCGCCGCCGGGAGCTGCGGCGCGGCGCCGGAGAGAATCCGAGCTACGACGTCCCGCTTCTGCGAGCCCGCGCATAGAAACAGCACCACGCGCGCGCGGTTCAGCACCGGCAGCGTGACCGTCACGCGCTCGCGCACCTCCGTCCCGGGCGGCGCGAGCGCCGGCGCCGCCCAGCGCTCCGTTTCGGCGAGCGCCGAATCCCTCGGAAAGAGTGACGCCGTGTGCCCGTCCGTCCCGACGCCGAGGAGGGCCACATCGAAGGTTGGACCGTCGGCATCATCGCTCAGGACCCGCCGCAGCCGCGCGTCGTAATCCGGCGCGGCACGGTCCGGCCCCAATTCGCCGGCGATGCGATGTACCCGGTCCGCCGCGACTGGCACGTGCCCGAGGAGCGTCGACTCGACCAACGCGTAGTTGCTCGCTGGGTCGTCCGGCGGCACGCAGCGCTCGTCGCCGAAGCAGACCTCCGCGCGGTCCCAGCGCAACGCATCGCGATACTCGCTCGCGAGCTGCGTATAGAGCGGTCGCGGCGTCTCCCCGCCCGCGAGCGCAATGACAAATCGCCCGCGCCGCTCGACGGCCTCCCGCGCCACGTCGACGATCTCCCGCGCCGCGGCTGCCGCTGCCGCGGCGAGCGTCTCATGCACCGCGACGGCACGCGATGCGTCGGTCGCCCTCACACGATCACGAGCTCACAAGCCGACAAGCGATTCCCGTCGCTCCTCGGAGGCCGTCGCCGCTCCCAACCGACTCCACTTCTCGTCGCGCCGCGCCAGCAGCTCATCCGCCTCCACCGGACCCCAGCTTCCTGCCGGGTACTCCACGATCGGCGGCCGACTCTCGAGCACCGGCGTGAACAGCCGCCACGCCGCCTCCACCTCGTCGGAATGAACGAAGAGCGTCTGGTCCCCTTCCAGCACGTCGACGAGCAGCGTCTGGTAGGCCTCGGGCAGCTCGGGGTACCGTTCCTCGTAGTAGAAGTCGAGCGGTAGACGGTCCAGTCGCAGCGGCTTTCCAGGCGCCTTCACGTGGAAGTAGAGCTCGAACCCCTCCCTCGGCTGGATAACTAGACGCAGCGTGTTTCGGTGCAGCTCGGCGCCGCCCATGGGTTGGAAGAGCCAGACGGGTGGCCGCCGGAACTTCACCACGATCTCCGTCAGCCGCTCGGGCAACCGCTTCCCCGTCCGCAGGTAGAACGGCACACCCTGCCATCGCCAGCTGTCCACGTCCAGCTTGATCGCGACGAAAGTCTCCGTGCGTGAGTCCTTCGGCACGCCCGGCTCCGCACGGTACCCGACGACCTCCTTGCCGTCGAGCATGCCGCGCACGTACTGCGCGAACACGACGTCCTCCGGCGCGATCGGGCGCACTTGCTCCAGCGCCTTCACCTTCTCGCGGCGGATCGCGTCGGCGGCCATGTGCGCCGGCACGTCCATCGCCACCAGCGACACGAGCTGCGTCGCGTGGTTTTGGATGATGTCGCGCACCGCGCCCGCTTTGTCGTAGTACGCCGCGCGCTGCTCGACGCCCAGCTCCTCGGCGACCGTGATCTGCACGCTCTCGACGTGGTCGCGGTTCCAGACTGACTCGAACACCGCGTTCGCGAAGCGGAAGACCAGAAGGTTCTGGACGGTCTCTTTCCCGAGGTAGTGGTCGATCCGGTACACCTGCGACTCATCGAACCACCGGTGCACCAGCTCGTTCAGCTCGCGCGCCGACTCCAGGTCGCGGCCAAACGGCTTCTCGATCACGATTCGCGTCCAGCCGCCGCTCCGGTTCAGCCCGGCCTGTCCCAGCCCTTCGACCGTCGACGGAAATGCGGCCGGAGGAATCGCGAGGTAGAACGCGCGATTGGGCGGGATGCCGTGCGCCTGCTCGAGGCGCTCGATCCGCTCGCGCAGGCTGCGGTATTCCTCCGGCCGGCCTTCGCGGATGTGCTGGTAGAAGATCGACTCCTCGATCCAGCGGTCGCGCTCCGCACCCGGCATGTCGCAAGCCTCCGCGACGGCCTCGCGGACGAGCGCGCGATACGACCGGTCATCCATCGCGCTCTCGCGTGCGATCCCGAGGATCACACAGCCCGGACACAGGAAGTGGTGGCGCCGCAGCACCGCCAGCGCCGGGAGCAGCTTCCGCTGCGCGAGGTCGCCGGTGCCGCCGAAGATGGTGAACGTCCAGCACTGATGACGGCGGCGTGTCATGCCTGCTTCACCGCGTGCCCACCGAATTGGTTGCGGAGCGCGGCGAGCATCCGGTCGGCGTAGGACTCCTCGTCACGCGAGCGCAAGCGCTGGATGAGCGCGAGCGTGATGACCGGTGCCGGAACGTCGAGGTCGATCGCTTCGGCGACTGTCCACCGTCCTTCACCCGAGTCGGCGACGTGCGGGGCGATGCTCTCGAGCGTCTGGTCCTCGGCGAGCGCGCGTGCGGCGAGGTCGAGCAGCCACGACCGCACGACGCTCCCGTGCCGCCAGAGCTCGGCCACCGCCGCCAGGTCGAGGTCGAACTCCGTCTTGTGTCGGAGGATCGAGAAGCCTTCCGCGTACGCCTCCATCATGCCGTACTCGATGCCGTTGTGGACCATCTTCACGAAATGGCCGGCGCCGCTCGGCCCGACGTGCGCCCAGCCGCGGTCGGGCACGGGGGCGAGCGTCTCGAAGATCGGTCGCAGCCGCTGCGCCGCGCCCGCGTCGCCACCGACCATCAGGCTGTAGCCTTCGGCCAGACCCCAGATACCACCGCTCGTGCCAACGTCCAGAAAGTGAACGCCTCGCGCTCGCAGCGTCGCGGCGCGGCGCATCGAATCCTTGTATTTGCTGTTGCCGCCATCGATTACGACGTCGCCCCGCGTGAGTCGCTCGGCGAGCCACTGGATGGTGCTCTCGGTGGGCTCGCCGGCGGGGACCATCACCCACACGGCGCGCGGGGCGTCGAGCCGGCGCGTCAGGTCGTCGAGCGACGCGGCGCCGGTGGCGCCCGCGGTCGCCGCGCGCGCGAGGGCGTCGGCGCTCCGGTCGAAGGCGACCACGTCGTGGCCACCGCGGACGAGCCGCGTCGCCATGTTGGCGCCCATGCGCCCGAGCCCAATAATGCCGATCTGCATCGGTCAGTTTCTCTGCTGTCGATTCCGGTAAGGTAAGCGAAACCGCCGCCTTGGGAAAAACCGACCCGGAGATCCGCTGCCGAACGCGCACCGGCTGCGCGCCCGTTAACTCGTTGGCGCGCAGCCGATGCGATGGAGGCTCGGAGCGTCGCCGACGCCTTACATCTGTTGTCCTGTGTTGCGCGGCACGTTCTGACCCACATAGGAGGCGGGCCGCGACAGCTCCTCCGCGGCGCCCCGCATCTGCCCAATCAGCTCATCGACGCCCGTCGCACGGGTGATCGTCGCGCGGATGCGGTCCGCGAAGCCCGGCTCGGCCGGCTCGACCGGCGCCTCGTGCTCGCCGTCGCCGTCGCGGCGCACCTTGCTCGCCGCAGCGTCCCAGCCGCGCCGCGCCAGGTCCGCCGTCGCCCCGGGGGCGGCCTTCGCCGCGCGCGCGGTGGCCCGGGCGGCCTTGGCGTCGGCGCCGGTTCCCGCCAGCAGGACGCCCAAGCCGAGCGCCACGCTCAGTGCTGCCCACGGGTGGTCCTCCACCAGCTGCATCAGATCCAGCTTCTCCTTGACGACAGCCACGCGACCCGAGATTCGGGCGTCGAGCTCGGCGATCGTCGCCGACATCCTCGCGCGCGTCTGCGCGATGTCGCGCTGCACGTCGTCTGTCATCTCACTCATCTTTTCGCCCCCAAGCGTTTCCAGCTCATAAATGCGATTGAATCAGATCGACCGTTCGTCGATCTGCTGGTCGTCGACCCGCCGATCGTCGCGGCGACGCTGCGGACCGCTCGCGCCGAGACGGCGCGGCGGCGAGGCGTCGAGCATCAGCATCGCGTACTGCGTCGCCGTGTAGTCCTTCCAGTCCTGCGGCCACGCGTTCAGGTCGATGACGACGTCGTCGGCGGTAAAGCGAAGGACGGTCATCGTACCGCCGTTCTTGTCCAAACACTCGTGGAGGCGCACGGTCCACACGCGGCCGCGCGGACTCGTGAACGTGCGCACCGCAGTCGACAACACCGCCCGGTCCAGCTCCTCGACGGCAGCCACCCGATGTTCCCCGGAGATGGACCGCGAGCGCGGCACGACGACCGGGGGGGCCTGCTCACACAGCGCTTCGAGCTCAGGAATCGACATCGACGCCCAATCGGCCGGGTACGGCGCCGCCAGCCGGCGCTTCTCGTACGCCGACTCGAACGCGAGCCACCCGTCGGCCAAGTCCCCCATGAAGTCCTCGTTCTTCGTGACGGGGTGCATCTGCGCCGTCGTCACGTCCCATACCCGCCACACGACGTTCTTGGTATCTGTGAACTCCCGTACCGACATCGCCTGTCCTCCACGGTGCCCTGCCGGTCCACGCACGCCGCCACCCTCGCGACCAGTCGGGCTATCTATCGCAAGGGGCTCGCCAGCGAGCGGGGCAGGGGTCCTCCCCCCAGGGCAAAGCTCTAGGGCGGAGGTCGGCGCGCCGGGATCCTGCCGGCCTCCGGTTTGCCAACGCGCAGTGCATGAACCCGCGGCCAGGTGTTGTGACCCTCCTCATGCTCGCGCTCGCAACCGGCTGTCCGGCCGAGAAGCATGAGGCGACCCCCGACACGACCCGCGCCGACGTCGAAGCGCGTCGGCTCCCGCGCGACACCGCGGCGGTCTTTGCGCGGGTCGGCGACGCCGACATTCGGATGCTCGCGGCGCTCATCAACGCCTCGGAGATCAGCGCCGGCTCGCTTGCCGCGCGCAAGGCGACCGTCGCCGACGTGCGCTCGTTCGCCAGTGACATGGTGGCGGACCATACGGCGATGCAGCGATCGAGCGGGGGTGATACGACGTCCGTTGGCGGAACGACGCCGGCCGGGCGCGCCCGCGCGGACACGCTGCGCCGCGTCTCCCGCCGGCAGGCCGATTCGCTCGCCGCGCTCCCCCGCGGCGCGGCCTTCGATCGCGCCTACATCGACCAGCAATTGAGCGCGCACTCGATGGCGCTCGACAGCCTTCAGCGCTGGGCGGCGCAGACCCGGAGCGGCGCACTCCGCGCGATGATCGGCGCGTCGATCCCGAAGGTGCAGTCACACCTCGACCAGGCGCGGGCGATCCAGGCTTCGCTCGGCGGCATGATCCGCGCCGCCCATCGTACCGGGCGGGATACGGCCGCCCGACCCGACACGAGCCGTCCCTGATCGGCGGACGACCGACTGCGGACTGCAGCCGACTGCGGACTGCGGACTAGGACCCGCGGGGCGCCTCTACCGCATCTCCGGAGCCTCCCGAGGGCGTGAGTCCGCAGTCCGCACTCCGCGGCCGTTCGGTACGCCTCATGCACCGGCAGCACGACGCGGCGTTGTCGGCCGCTGCGCCGGACCCTCGAGCGAGCGGGGATGTCGAGAGCGAAACCAAAGCCGGTACCACCCAAGCCCGAAGCGCTGCGCGAGAACCGCTCCAAGGTCGTCCTCGTCGACGGTGCCAACGTCGCGTTCTCGAGCGAGGGTGAGCGGGCGGTGCTCAAGAACATCCTGACGATTCGCGAGCGGCTCGTCGCCGACGGATTCGAGCCGATCGTCGTCGTCGACGCCGCCCTTCGTCACAAGATCGACGACGAGGCGGGCTACGAGCGCCTCGTCGACGAGGGCGTCATCAAGCAGGCCCCGGCCGGCACCGATGCCGACTACTTTATCCTCTCGTTCGCCGAGGAGCTCGACGCGAGTGTCGTGTCCAACGACCGCTTCAAGGACCGGATCAAGCAGTACCCCGCGCTCCGGAAGCGGTTGATCAAGTATATGATCGTGCAGGGCGAGGTCGTGTTCGAGAAGCGGACCGGGCGCCGAGACAAATAAGACAAGAAAGAGACGAGTCGACATGAGGCATCCTTCTTGAACCCGCCGCGGACATGAGTCCTCGTCTTGCCCGCCTACGCGGCGTCCTCCTCGACGTCGACGGCACGGTCATCGATAGCAATGACGCGCACGCGGCGTCGTGGGCCGACGTTTTCGCCGAGTTCGGCTACGCTATCCGCTTCGAGCATGTCCGGCCGCTCGTCGGCATGGGTGGCGATAAGCTCGTTCCCATTCTCACGGGTCTCGACCACGAGAGTCCGAGGGGGAAGCATCTCACGGAGCGGAAGAAGGCCGTCTTCGAGCAGAAGTACGTTCCGCGACTCCAGCCCACTCCGGGCGCGCGGCGCCTGCTCGAGCGCCTGCTCGCCGAGGGGCTCACGCTCGTCATCGCCACGTCCGCGGGCGACGACGAGCTGCGCTTGCTCCTCGATCGTGCGGGCGTCGCCGACCTGATTCACGAGTCGACCTCGTCCGGCGACGTGGAGAGCTCCAAGCCCGACCCGGACGTCGTCGGTGCCGCACTCGAGAAGAGTCGGCTCGGCGCCGACGAGGCGGTGATGATCGGCGACACCCCCTACGACATCGCGGCCGCCGCGAAGGCTGGTCTCCCGACGATCGCGCTCCGCTGCGGCGGTTGGTGGGACGACCTCGCCTTGGGCGGAGCGGTCGCGATCTACAACGACCCCGCGGACTTGTTGGTGCAATACGACGATTCACCCCTTTCGAGCGCCGAGGCTCGAGGGTCGAGTCTCGACTCCGGCCGTCCCTCTGCTCGGCCCTCGACCATCGACCCTCGACCCTGGTGACTCGGATGACCCCCCGCCTCGCAACCGCCACGGCGGCGCTGACCTTTTCGACGCTGCTGCTGGCCTGTGGCCCCAGCGGCGACCGCCCCTACGCCGAAGGCGACAGCCCAACGGCCGCCCCTAACGCCACCCCGACGCTCGACGCACGGCCCGATAGCACGACCGGGGTCGCTCGCTCGTCGGGCCGCCCAGGCGTCGCCGGCGACACGGTCTCGCGATCGTCGAATGTCTCGGCGCCGCCCGGAAAGTCGCCCGACGCAAAGCGGCCATAACTAGCGAGCGGGACAGTCAGCGTCCCGTAACCAGCGCGCTGGACAGTCGTGTAGAGGGTGCCGGTCCCGTCCGCCACCCTCACCGACTCGTCCATGCCTCAACCTCCGCGTTCCACGACGCCGGGCGCGCCGTCACGTGCCGGCGCTGACTCACCGGTTCGGCGCGCCACTCTCGTCGCCATCGGCTCCGCAGCCTTGCTTCTCGCCGCGCGGCTCGTCGGCGCGCAGCAACCTGCGTCGTCGCCGCCCGCGCCGCAGCAGCAAGGCGCGACCATCGTCGTCGCCACGCCGGCAACGGCGTACACGCGCGGAGCCTCGGTCGAGGGCATCACCGAGTATGTGTTCGCCAACGGGCTGCGCGTACTGCTCTTCCCGGATCAATCGAAGCCGACCGTCACCGTGAACGTGACCTACCTCGCCGGCTCGCGCCACGAGGGATACGGCGAGTCCGGCATGGCGCACCTCTTCGAGCACATGCTCTTCAAGGGCACGCCGCGACACCCGAAGATCCCCACCGAGATCGAGGCCCGTGGCTCGCGCTACAACGCGAACACGTCCTTCGACCGCACGGTCTACTTCCAGACGTTGCCGGCCGCCGACTCGAACCTCGTCTGGGCGCTGGACCTCGAGGCCGACCGAATGGTGAACACGGTCCTCGAGCGGAAGGACCTCGAGGCCGAGTTCCCCGTCGTCCGCAACGAGTTCGAGAGCGGGGAGAACAGCCCCTTCCTCGTGACGGCGAAGCGCGTGCTCGGCAGCGCGTACCTGCATCACGCGTACGGCCATCTGCCGATCGGCGCGCAGTCCGACATCGAGAACGTCTCGATCGATCGCATGCGAGCGTTCTACGCCAAGTACTATCAGCCCGACAACGCCGTTGTCATGGTCGCCGGGAAGTTCGACGAGCTGCGGGCGATCCAGATCATCCAGGACAAGTTCGGGCGCCTCCCTCGTCCGGCGCGCGCACTCGAGCCGACGTACACCGTCGAGCCGCCACAGGACGGCGAGCGCACGGCGACCGTGCGTCGTGCCGGTACCGAGCAACTGGTCGCCGCCTACTATAAGGTTCCGGCCGGAGCACACGGCGACTTCGCCGCGATCGACGTGCTGGATCAGGTCATGCGCAGCGCGCCCGCCGGCCGTCTGCACAAGGCGCTCGTCGAGGCGGGGAAGGCGGCGTCGATCGGGGGGCTCAAGCTCCAGCAGCGCGACCCCGGCGGCATCTTCTGGATCGCGCACCTCCGCGTCAGCGACTCGCTGAATGCCGCGCGCGACGCGTTCCTCAAGGCCGTTGACCAGATCGTCGCCCGCGCGCCGAGCGGTGCTGAAGTCGACCGGGCGAAGACGACGCTGCTCAAAAACATCGAGCTGTCCCTCGCCAAGTCCGACCAGATCGGGCTCGACATGAGCGAGTGGATTGCGATGGGCGACTGGCGGCTCTTCTTCCTCCAGCGCGACCGCATCGAGAGGGTGACGCCGGCCGATGTGCAACGCGTCGCAGCCGCGTACCTCAAGCCTTCAAACCGTACGCTCGGCTTCTTCATCCCGACGACGTCCCCCGACCGTGCCGTCATCCCCACGCTCGGCCCGGCGGACGTCGCCGCGATGGTCGGTAGCTACAAGGGTCGCGGAGTCGGCGCGGCCGGCGAGTCGTTCGACGCGGCGCCCGCCAACATCGACGCGCGAACGAGGCGGGGCCGCTTCGCGGACGGCGTCAAGTTCGCCCTTCTGTCGAAGAAGACGCGTGGCGAAACGGTGAACGCCGTCGTCACGCTCCGCTTCGGAGACGAGCGTGTGATGACCGGGCGCGCCCACGTCGCCGACCCGGTGGCGCAGATGCTGCTCCGCGGGACGACGACTAAGACGCGACAGCAGCTGCGTGACGAGCTGGATCGTCTCAAGGCTCGCGTCACGGTCACGACCGTCGGCCCGATGGCGATCCGCGCCTCGGTCGAGACGACGCGTCCGAACTTCGCGGCCGCGCTCGCGAGCGCGGCCGAGGTGCTGCGCGCGCCGGCATTCGACGCCAAGGAGTTCGAGGAGATGCGGCGCGCGCGTATCGCGCAGCTCGAGGCCCAACGTAGCGAGCCGATCGTCGCCGGCCAGCTCGCGTACCTGCGGGTGACCACCCCGTACCCGAAAGGCCACCCGCGCTACATCGCCTCGCCCGACGAGCAGCTTGCCTTGCTCAAGGCGCTGACAGTCGAGGACGCGCGGAAGTTCCACGCTGACTTCTACGGCGCGAGCGCAGGCGAGGTCGCGATCGTCGGCGACTTCGACGCCAACGCGGCCGTCGACCAGCTCGGCAAGCTCTTCGCGGGCTGGCGGAGCAAGACGCCGTTCGCCCCAGTCCCCGCGGTCCACACGCCCGTCCCCGCGACGCGGCAGACGGTCGAGACGCCCGACAAGCCGAACGCATTCCTCATCGCCGGCCATACTTTCGCGATGCGTGACTCCGACGCGGACTACCCGGCAATGGAGCTCGCGAACTACCTCCTCGGCGGCGGCATGCTCGGCTCGCGCCTCGTCGCGCGCGTGCGCACGAAGGAAAGCCTGAGCTACACTGCGGGCTCGGCGCTCGCCGTGCAGACGCAGGATCGGTTCGGTCAGTTCATCGCCATGGCGATCCAGGCGCCGGCGAACGCGGACAAAGTCGAGCGCGCGTTCGTCGAGGAGATCGAGCGCGCGATCCGCGACGGCTTCACACCCGAGGAGGTCGCGCAGGGCAAGAGCGGGTACCTCCAGGCCCGGCAGGTCGCACGCTCACAGGACGCGCAGCTCGCCAACGCGCTCGCCGCGGGGCTCCTTCACGACCGCACGATGGCGTGGGACGCCGAGCTCGAAGCGAAGATCCAAGCGCTGACCCCGGAGCAACTCACCGCTGCCCTCCGCCGGACCATCGATCCCCGCAAGCTCACGATCGTGAGGGCCGGCAACTTCGCGAAGGTGACGCAAGCCGGTCAGCCGGGCCCGGCCCCGACCCCGAAGCCATAGCGGACCTCGTCCTCATCGTGAAACCGCCCCCGGGGCTGTGAGCTCCGGGGGCGGTCTCGTTTCGGGAAGGGCGTCAGGGCAAAGGCGTTGTTGGTGGAGAGCGCAGCCGAAGCATCGTCCGGGCTCGTGGCGGCGAGGAGGCCGGAACGTTTAGAGGAGCCACCCGCGCTCTTCTGCGTCATCCGCGTCATCCGCGGCTCCAGCGAACAACGCCGTCGCCCTTCCGCTCTACTCCCGCGCCTCCTTCCGCTCCCTTTCCGCGAACAGGATGTAGGAGAACAGCAACCGCGACCTGAACCGATACGCTGGCTCGTCTTGGTCCCCGAGCGGCGTGAGCTCGCTCATGCGGCGCCGGGCGCCGGGGATGTCGCCGCTGCCGAGGTGTGCGGCGACGCTGCCGTCGCGGAGCAGCTCGGCGGAGATCCATGGACGACGCGCGCGCTGGGCGGCCTCGAGCGTCGGCGACGCGGCGAGCACCTCGGCGTAGTTCCACGACGCGAGGCCGTGGAGGAACTCGACGGCGGCGACCGCCTCGCGCGGCGCGCCGCGCGTCCGGGCGTAGCGCAGCATCGGGCCGTACAAGCGCTCGTCGGCGACGCCGGCAGTTCCGCGGTGGAGGTCCGCCTCGGCGTCGGCGAACTGGTCGAACCAGACCCGCCAGTCTGAGGGCGGGCGGCCCGACGCCGCGAGCCGCTCGAGTACGTCGCGCCGGTATGCAGCGGCCGCGAGGTCGCGCTCCACCGGCTGCCCGCTGTCCGCGCGCGCCGGCTTCTCCTGCAGCGCGCGGAGGCGGGCCCCGAACGCGATTGATGCGACGCGGCCGATGTCCGGCATCGCCGCCTGCTGCTCGGTGCCGAAGCCGTAGCGGCGTCCGGTGAGTGTCGCCACGAGGTCGAAGCGCCGCTCGCTGAGCGAGCCGAAGCCCGCCGCCGACCGGCTCATGAACCGCGCCCGCTCCGCGCCGAGGTCGAGGATCGGCCGGAAGTCCGAGTTCGCCTCGGCGTCGATCGTCACGAGCGGATGAATGACCGCGCGGCTCGCGAGGCGCGTCCGCTCCAGGGCCTGAGGCGTCAGCGGGATGACCCGGCGAAGGTCCTCTCGAATTCCCGGAAAGCTCACAACCGACCAGTCGGGACCGCGGAGCCGCCCGCGCGACGCGACGACGAGAATATCGCTCGCGCCGGTCGCGAAGACCTCGTAGTCCCCGAACACCTCGTCGAGCGCGGCGAGCACGCTCAACACCAGCTCGTCGTCCATCTCGTACAGGTGCAGCCACTGGCCGAACACGCCGTTCTCGCTGAGATAGCGGCGCACGCGTTGGTAGAACTCGACCGTGAACAGCCCTGAGACTCCGCTCACCCACGGGTTGGACGGCTCGGAGAGAATGAGGTCGTAGGTGCGGCGCCCGGCGGCGAAGTACGACTTGGCGTCGTCGATGACAAATGTCGACCGGGGGTCCTCGAACACTCGCCGGTTCACCGGCATGAAGACGCGCGACGCGTTGATCATCTCCGGCTCGATCTCGATCGTCGCGAGCTCCCGCAGGTGCGGGCTCCCGAGCAGGAGGTGGGAGGTGATGCCCGACCCCTGCCCGATGACCGCTCCGACGCGCGCCGTCGGCGCGTGCGCAAGGGTCGTCAAGGGCAGCAGGACCTGCGCGGACAGGTCGCGTGTCAGGGCCACCGGCGGTACGCCCGGACGGATCGGCTTGAGCCACGACGCTTCCACCGAGGCATCAGGCTTTCCGTTCGTTGCCAGCGAGATGAGGTCGTTCCCCCGCGGCTGACGCACGGTCACCGTCGCGGTCCGCCCGTCGCGGTAGTAGCTGATGATGTACTGATCGGGCCGCGACACGCGGGCGTAGCGGAAGACGCCGCTCGACAACACGGCGGGCTCGAAGCGCAGGAAGGCCGATATGCCAACGACCAGAGCTACCGACGCGACCGCCGCGCCA
The DNA here is from genome assembly GCA_046263215.1 of Gemmatimonadaceae bacterium. GTDB lineage: Bacteria > Gemmatimonadota > Gemmatimonadetes > Gemmatimonadales > Gemmatimonadaceae > JBHELH01. The sequence continues at coordinate 17,181 of JBHELH010000020.1, forward strand.
ACGACGAGCGGTACGCGCTCGCTCGGGACACGTCGGAGCGCGGGGCGGAGGAGCATCACCCCGAGCGCGATGTCGACGAGCGCGCCGGCGATGAGCAGCATCTTGAGCCCGAGAAGGGGCATCAGCACGAGCCCCGCGAGCGCCACGCCGACGATCGAGCCGAGCGTGTTGATCGCGTAGACGGCGCCAATCGCGCGCTCGCCGACGCCCGCCGCGAGCAGCGTCCGCGTAATGAGCGGAAGGGTCATCCCCGCGCAAAATGTCGCGGGAAGCATCACGGCGAGGCAGATCGTGTAGCGCAGCAGCAGATACGCGGTGTACCCGCCCTCGTTGGTTTGGAACGCCTGCTGGATCGACGCCATCCACCCGAACGAGGCGACATACAACGGCAGCGTTGCGACCGCCGCCATGCCCATCACCCACTGGACGACGCCGAGCGCGCGCACCGGGTCGGAGAACCGATCCGCCCGCGTACGTACCCAGTACGCGCCGAGGGCGAGCCCGAGGATGAACGCCGACAGCATGAGCTCGAACGAGTGCGTCGCGCTCCCGAGCACGAGCGACAGCATCCGGATCCACGCGATCTCGTAAATGAACGAGGCGACAGCGGTGCCGAATGAGACGAGAAGCAGCAGGCGCCAGAGAGGAGGCAGGAGTGAGGAAGGAGGGGAGAGAGAGCTCCGCAGCTTCCCTCTTTCCTCCGTCCTCTCCCCTCCTTCCTCCGCGAGCAACGGCTCCACCAACATCACCGCGAGCCCGACGACGACGTTGATTGCTGCCGCGGTGATCAGCGTGCCCGGGAGCCCGAACCGCTGGATCAGCGCGAACCCGGCGAGCAGCACGCCCGCCGCCGCCCCGAGGCTGTTTGCGAAGTAGAGCAGCCCGAGCGTGCGGCCCGGGCGGTCGCCGCGCAGGCGCAGCGCGCCCGCGCTCATCAGCGGGAAGGTGGCGCCGAGGAGAACGGACTGCGGCAGGATAAGAAGTCCGGCGAGGACCCACTTCGCGATCGTGACGCCGGGGCCGCCGGCCAACGCGGGGAAGATCCAGTCGTACGCAACGCCGGTAACCCCCCGGTAGATGTCGTCGAAGGCGACGCCGATCACGCCAGCCGCCAGCTCGACGTACGCGTACATCCGCAGCGGGCGGCGCACTCGCTCCGAGCGCTCACCGACGGCGTACGCGCCCGCCGACATCCCGCCGAGGAAGATGACGAGGACGATGATCTGCGCGTACGCGCTGTGGCCGACGAACAGGCCAAGGTACCGGCTCCAGATGGACTCGTAGATGAGCCCCGCGGCGCCGGAGAGGATGAAGACGACGGTCAGGAAGAGCATGGCAGGCGGAAAGCGTCTCTCAAGAAACGATGCTAATGCGCCCCCGTTACCATAACACGCTGCCCGCGCCCGCCGCCCCCGCCCGCTTCCGACTCTGGCCCTCCGATCCGTCTCCCATATGATTGCGGCGTGGCAAAAACGCGGGACGACAACGGACGCCCGTTCGCCGACGCGCGAGCGCTCTTCGGGACGAGTGGCGAGTTCCTCGCAGCCGCGGGCCGTCGTGCACTTTCCATCCGCTACTCTCTTCCGCTCGTCTTCACGCTCCTTCTGCTCGCCGTGGTCCTTGTGTACTCGTGGGCTACGTACCGAGAGCTGAGCCACTCAGCGTCCGACGCAGCGATCGACCGACTCCGCCGAACGACCGAGCAGCTCGCCTTAAGCTCCGAGCAGTCCTCACGCCGACTCCGCGCCTCGCTCCGACTGTCGGCCGCTGACTCGAACCTCCGCGACTTCCTCCGGGACCCCGGCGGGCCGGCACGGAGTGCCGCGCTCGCCAAGCTCAGGGCGGTGCGCGAGGCGCGAATGGCGACCACTCAGCGCGTCCGCGTAGAGCTCCGCGGACGCGACCAGCGGCTCCTCCTCGCCGAAGGACCGGAGCTGCCGCCGGCCAAAACCGGTGATGCGCCGGGCGTTCCGTTGCGCATCGTGCGCGACAGCGGCGAGGCGGGACCCGTTTCCTCCACCGGCGAGGAGGTCTACGCGTCGCAGGTAACCCCGGTCACCGACGGCGGTGCGCTGCTAGGTCACCTGGTCGTGTGGGCGCGGGTTGGCCTGACCGAAGAGGTTCGGCGACAGATCGAGGAGCTGGCGGGCACGCCGGCGACCTTCTACTTCGCAGCCGCCGGTCGGCCGCCGGTCGTCATCGACTTTTTCGGAAAGCCAGTGCGGTTCCCCGGGGACCTCGACGACCCGAAGGCCGTGATCGAGTACGAGCGTGGACCGGGCCGGCGCTATGTCGCCGTGAAGGCCGCGGTGCGCGGTTCGCCGTGGACGATCATCGGTGAGCTGTCCGGCGCCGCCGCGGCCGCAAGGCCGCGCGCGCTGCTCCAGCGGCTCATGATCGTCGCGCTCCTCCTCGTCGCCGTCGGCGCCGCAGGGGCCCTGGTCGTCACGCGCCGGATCACGGAACCGATCCGGCAGATGACCGAGGCGAGTCGCGCTCTGGCGCGCGGCGACTACTCGCAGCGCGTTTATGTGACGCGCGACGACGAGCTGGGCCAGCTCGCCCAGACGTTCAACGCGATGAGCGCGAAGGTCGAGGCGTCGCAGGCCGGCCTCGTGGAAGCGCGGCGGGCTGCGGAGCATGCGAGCAATGTGAAGAGCCAGTTCCTCGCGACGATGAGCCACGAGATCCGCACGCCGATCAACGCGATCATCGGCTACACCGAGTTGCTCGACCTCGGCATCGCCGGCGCCGTGACCGCGGAGCAGCGCGCCCAGCTCGAGCGGATACGGGCGAGCGGGCGGCATCTCGTGGGGCTCATCGATGATGTCCTCGACCTCGCGAAGGTCGAGGCCGGGCAGATGGCCGTAGCGAGTAAGCCGGGTCTGGCGCGCGTCGCCGTCGACACGGCGCTCGCCCTCGTCCGCCCCCAGGCCGCGGCCAAGGCGATCCAGCTCGGCGCCGCGTGCGAGGGAGATCGAGATGCGCCGTATGTCGGCGACCAGGCGCGCGTGCAGCAAATCCTCGTCAATCTTCTGTCGAACGCGGTCAAGTTCACCCCGCGGCACGGCCGCGTCACAGTGAGCTGCGGAACCACCACGACCGCGCCAACCGCGGCCGCGGCGCCCGGCATCGCGGCGTGGACCTACGTCACGGTCGAGGACACAGGGATCGGCATTCCCAAGGACAAGCTCGACTCGATCTTCCAGCCGTTCACGCAGGTCGAGTCCGGCTATACGCGGACGCACGGCGGGACCGGCCTGGGCCTGACGATTAGCCGGCGCCTCGCCCGACTCATGGGCGGAGACCTCACCGTCGAGAGCCACGAGGGCGAGGGCTCCCGCTTCACGCTGTGGCTCCCGGCGCGTCCATCAACGCGCTCGTCGAGTCCCGCTGACGAGTCCGCGGGCCGCCCCGCCGCCGGCGCGGTGTCCGAGTAACCCGCGAAGTAACCTGTACGGGGGGCTCGCGCCCACTGCCGTACGCGGCCCCGCGGCGAATCCTTCCCGCAGCGCGCGAGGAGAGTCAAACGCCAAATCGTCTGACTGCTCTCGCTTTAGGCGCCTCACGCCAAGTCCGCGTTTGGCTGAACAGGCGAGTAAACACCTGTGCAAGCAAGTAACTACTTGCATTGCGAGCAAGTAGGTACTATCCTACGCGCCCATGACACCGACCACGATTCCAGCTTCCGATAGCCGCGAGCGGATTCTCGAGGCCGCGGCTCGCGTCTACGCTCAGTACGGGTTTCGTGGCGCGACCACCCGCCTCATCGCCCAAGAGGCCGGTGTCAACGAGGTCACCCTCTTTCGCCTCTTCGGCTCCAAGGCGCAGCTCTTCGACGAGCTGCTCCACAAGCAGCTGCACGCCTCGACCGTCCCGTTGCTGCCGGACGAGCCGTCGGACCCCGAGCGTGAGCTGACTGACTGGTGCACGGTGCTCCTCGCGCAGATGCGCGCCTCGCGCTCGTTCCTGCGCAAGATGATCGGCGAGACCGAGGAGCGGCCCGAAGCGGCGCGCTCGGCATGCGTCGGCCCGCACTGCGCGGCCGAGAGCCTCGAGCGCTATGTCGAGCGGCTGCGCGCCCGCGGCGTCGCCGACGCGGACGCCGACGCACGCACGGCGATCTCGATGTTCATGAGCGCGCTCTTCGGCGACGTCATGGTCCGCGAGGCGATGGAAGAGCACTTCTTCCC
>JBHELH010000021.1:0-4624 GCA_046263215.1 Gemmatimonadaceae bacterium
ACTCGCCTCGCCGACGCGGAACGCCGCCAACGCCTTCTGTCGAAGGAGCCGCGCGAACGCGGGATCGCGCCTGGCGAAGAGCTGCGCGCCCAGTGCGAACGCCGACGCATACTTCCCGGCCGTCGACGCCTTCCCGGTCGAGCGATTCTGGTGTTGGAAAAGGCCCTGTGGCCGGCCGGTGCACGGATAAACCGGACGCTCCTTCCCCTTCCCCCACCCGTAATCCGACGAATCGGTGGTCGGCAGGTCGAGGAAGGCGTGGTCGCGGTCGTCGCCGAGCTGGTTGAACATCAGCGAGTCGCTCGGGAACATGCGCAGGAGCCACTCGAGTCCGTGCCGCGCTTCGTCGAGGACGTCGGGTACGCGGTTCGCGCCCGGAAGGCCGCGCGCGTCAAACTCGTCGGCGAACGCGCGCGGATGGTCGCGGTACGCCATGAGCATCATGTACGTCGCGTGCGCAGACGTCGCGACGTACTGGAGGTAGTCTCCGGCGTCCGCCCAGCCGCCGCTGACGGGCACGAACGTGCCGGCGCGCGCGGAGTCGTCGACGATCAGGCCGTCAAGCCTGTGCACCGAGTCCCTGAAGAACGGGTTGAACCCTGATCGCTGCTGGCGCATGTAGATGAGCAGCGTGTCCGCCGCGCCGGCGTACGCGCGCGCGTCGATGCGGATGACGGGCGAGGTCGTGGCGCCGGCCGTGACGCGGTACTCACCGGGTCGCGTGAGCGCGCTGAAGTCGAGCCGGTGCGTGGCGACGCATGGTCCGAACGGGCCGCTCGCCGCGGCGCGCCGCGGCCCGAACACCGTCCGCCCGTCGAGGTCCTGCACCTCGAACGTCGTGATCCGGTGCACCGCCGCTGAATCGACCGTGCATGCCACGGCGACCTTCGGTCCGCCGGGGAGATACCCTACCTGGTTGACGCGAATGAAGGCTGCCGAGTCGGACGGCGCGGGTTGCGCGATGGCCGCGATCGCCAGGACGACCGTGTTCACGCCCGCCTCAGCGATCGCCGAACCCGGGCGCCGCGACCGACGGGACAGCGCGGCGGGCCGGCGGCCGACCCAACGCGTCGAGACGAACCGGTACGGGTCTGCTCTGATTGCCGACTCGGTCGACCGCGGCAACCCACACGGCTTCCGGCAACGGTTCTTTTCGATGACGCGTGAGCGCGTGCGTCCGCTGCGACCCCGGGAGGATGCGCGTCGTCCAAACGTCGCCGCCGAGCACTTGCACGGTCCAGTAGCGCACCGCCTGCTGGTCCCCGGGTGTGAGCGCGAGGCGCACGCCACCCGTCGCCGTGTCGCGCGTCGCACGCACGGTGGGACGTGTCGGCGGCGTCGCGTCGAGCCACGGGGTGGCGGGAACGAGCGCCGGCTCCGTGTAGACCTCCGCGGCGAGACGAAGGGCGAGCGTGTCGCGGATCGGGACGCCCGGCTGCAGCGCCCGCATGCTGAAATGGACGTGGCCCGTCGCGCCGGGCTGATCGCGCGTGATGAGGATCTGATCGATGATCTCCGTCGGCGCCCACGCGTCCGTCGCGCGCGCCCCCTGCGCGCCGACCTTGCTCGTGTAGAGTCCCGGCCAGATGTGCCGGCGCTTCACGTTCTGCTCGACCCACCAGTCGAGGAGCGCGGGGTAGCTCTGGCGCACGGAGTCGATCGCCCAGTAGAGCTGCGGCGTGAAGTAGTCGACCCAGCCGTTGGTGAGCCACTTACGGGCGTCGGCGTAGAGCTGCTCGTACGCGTCGAAGCAGCAGGCGCCTTCAGGATAACCCGGGCGCCAGATGCCGAACGGTGAGACGCCGACCTTCACGTGCGGCTTGATCGCCTTCACTGCCCGGTACATGTCGCGCACGAAGACGTCGACGTTGTTGCGGCGCCAGTCGTCGCGGTCGAGCGTTCCGCCGCCACGGCGGTACGCCGCGTACGTCGCGTCGTCGGGAAATTGGATCTCGGCGTTCGTTGCGCTGTCGCGCTCGCGGTACGGATAGAAGTAGTCGTCGATGTGCACGCCGTCGACGTCATAGCGGCGCACGACGTCGGTGATGACGTGGAGCGAATGCCGGCGCACGCGCGGGTCGCCCGGATCCATCCACCGGTGACGTCCGTACCTCAGTACGGCGACGCGGCCGGTGCGGGCGACGTGCGTGAAAGCGGTGTCGACGGTGCGCGATGACGGATGGAAGGCGCGGAACGGGTTGAACCAGGCGTGCAGCTCGAGTCCGCGCGCGTGCGCCTGCTCGACGGCGAAGGCCAGCGGGTCGTACGCCGGTTCCGGAGCCAGCCCCTGCTGGCCGGTCAGGTACTCGGACCACGGCTCGAGCGGCGAGCGGTACAGCGCGTCGGCCGCGGGCCGGACGTGCAGGATGACCGCGTTGAGTCGCAGCGCGGTCGCGCGGTCGAGCAGCGTGAGGAGCTCAGTACGTTGCTCGAAACTGCTCAGCCCGGCCCGCGATGGCCAATCGATGTTGCCGACGGCCGCGACCCAGACCGCGCGAAACTCGCGTTGAACCGGGGGCGGCGGCGACGGTTGCGCGGCAACGGTGCGCGCGTCCAGCAGGATGGGAAGCAGGGCGACGAGGCCATGGAGACGGCGGGCGCGGAGCGGTAGACGCATTCCGGGGACGGGTCGGGCGTGAAGTGAGGGGAATGGGTCGGGTGCGCGGAATCGGAAAAACATACCGCGGCGGTGCCCCTTTCCTAGGCTGTTGCCCCTTCTAATGTTCAGTAGAAGCTCAGCGACCGCCGCTCGCGCTCGCCGCGCTTCGCCGGGTCCGACGGACCCGAGGACGCCGACGTCGATCTCATGGAAGCTTCGAAGCATGTCGAGACGGAAGCACGACCGACGGCGCGGGGTGGGCGGCGCCAGCGGGGGGGAAGCGGGTCGGAGTACTTCATCCAGCCCGCGAAGCAGGGCCAGTTCATGGTCCTCCGGAAGCCGTGCGGCAACCGCGTCACCCCGAAGCTCTGTGGCACCATGCCGTCGCGCAGCCACGCGCAAGCCCTGATCCGGCAGCTCGAGAAGGCGGAGTCGGCCGTCGACGATCTCTTTCTCGAGGCGACCGACGACGGGATCGAGGCGCTCGAGGCAGTACTCGCGGCGTGCTGCGAGTCGGTGCTGCAGCGAGGGCCGGGGTCGCCCGGCAGCGGGTCCGCGCGGGGCGCGCGTCAGGGCAAGCGCGGCCGCGGCCGCCGGCCGCGTGGACGCCGCAGGCCGCCCGGTGACGGCGGTCAGAGCGGTTCGGGCGACGGATCCCCGGCCGGACGAGGGGCGGAGTCGTAAGCACGGTGACCGCGGGCGCGCCCAAGAGCGCCGCGGACCAGCTAGCGCCGTCATGGCTCGACCGCTCCGCTTACCCGTTCGAGGACCGGTGGGCGGCGTTTCCGTTCGGCCGGCTGCATTACGTCGATGAGGGCCGGGGCGAGCCGATCCTCTTCTCACACGGGACGCCGACGTGGTCTTTCGAGTGGCGGCACCTGATCCGCGCCCTCTCGGCCACGCACCGCTGCATCGCGCCTGACCACCTCGGCTTCGGTCTCTCCGACCGGCCCCGCGACGCCTCGTACACTCCGGAAGCGCACGCCAAGCGGTTCGCGCAGTTCGTCGACGCACTCGGTGTCGATGCGTTCACGCTCGTCGTTCACGACTACGGCGGCCCGATCGCCCTCCCACTCGCGCTCGACGAGCGGAGGCGCGTACGCCGCCTCGTCGTCATCAACACCTGGATGTGGCGTCTCGACGACGACCCGGACATGCGACGTGCGGCGCGTATCGCGGGCGGCGGCATCGGCCGCTTCCTGTATCGCTACGCGAACCTCTCGCTCCGCGTCATCGCGCCCAGCGCGTACGCGGACCGCAAGAAGCTCACGCCGGCGATCCACGCGCAGTACCTCGCCCCGTTCCGCGACGCCTGGTCGCGCGGCGCCGTCCTCTGGCCGCTCGCCCGCGCGATCCTGGGCTCGACGTCGTACTACGACTCGCTCTGGCAGAAGCGCGACCGCCTGCGCGACGTCCCGACGCTCGTCGTCTGGGGGATGCGCGATCCTGCCTTCAAGCCGCGCCACCTCGACCGCTGGCGGGCGGCCGTTCCGGACGCCCGCGTCGTCGAGCTTCCCGCCGGACATTGGCCACACGAGGAGCTGCCCGACACGGCGACCGGCGCGCTAACCGACTTCGTCGACCGAAGTACTGACAGCTGATAGCTGACAGTTACGGCGTAATCGGCTGCCTCGGCTCGATCCGGACGACCCACAAGCCGTTATTGAAGTCGTTCACATACGCCAGCCCATCCTTCGGGTTGACGACGACGCCCCACGTCTGCGCCGCGTTCTTCACGAAGCCCTGCATGTCCGCCGTGTGGACGTGCGCGATCTCGCGGCCCTGCGCGCGCAGGTCCCCGCGCAGCTCGCCCGAGATGTCGAACGCCCGGAAGCCGCCGTCGTAGGCGCCCATGTAGAGCGTGTCGCCGGCGACCCAGACGTGGTGCACGCCGCCGTACTCCGGCGTGTACCACGCCACCGACTTGGGCTTCTCGATGTCGGAGACCTCGAGGACCTGCAGCGTGCCGTACATGCGATTGGCCGCCGCGTCCTTCGCGCCCGGGACCGGGCTCGCGCGGTACAC
>JBHELH010000022.1:0-3103 GCA_046263215.1 Gemmatimonadaceae bacterium
GGTGGGCTATGATCGGGCTCGCGCGAATCGCGCGCCGGATACGGGCGCTGCTCCGGCGCGACGCGCTGGACGCGGAGGTCGACGAGGAGATGCGCCACCATCTCGCGATGGAGGCGGCCGACATCGCGCGCCTCTCGGGCGTTCCCCCAGACGAGGCGCGGCGGCGGGCGCTGGTCGGCTTCGGAGGTGTCTCGCGCTTCCAGGAAGAGCACCGTGACGCGCGCGGTGTCCAATGGCTGGAACAGGCGCTCCGCGACCTGCGCCACGCCGCCCGCGGGCTGCGACGAAGCCCGGGATTCGCGCTGTCGGCCGTGCTCGTGCTGGCCCTCGGCATCGGCTCGACGACGGCCGTATTCAGCGCGGTGAACGCGGTCCTCCGCGATCCGACCCACGAGGGACTCGCCGTCATTCTCTTCCGCGGCTTCCCGTCGCTCTCGACCGTGGACTACCGCGCCATCGAGCAACAACAGCGGAGCTTTGCGGCGGTCGGTGGCTTGCGACTCGGCGAGGCCGCGTACCGCGCCGGCGGCGAGGCGGAGCACGTTCGCGTCGGTCGGGTGACGTCGGGCTTCTTCGCGGCGCTCGGCCTTCGCGCCGCGTCGGGACGTCTCATCCAGCCGCGCGACGAGCCCGTGGGCGTCGCGCCGGTTGCCGTGCTCGCACATGGGTTCGCGGTTCGCACGCTCGGGAGCCCATCCGCCGCAGTCGGCCAGACCGTTAGACTCGACGGCATCGCCCACACCGTCGTCGGCGTGTTGCCGCCGGCGAGCGAGATGGTCGCGACTGCCGCCGACGTGTGGACGGCGCTCCAGCTGCCGCAGCCGCAGCGGCGCGGTCCGTTCGGCATGATGGTCATCGCGCGCCTGAGGCCGGGCGTCACGTACGAATCGGCGACGCGCGACGTGAGCGCCATAAGCGATCGCATCTTGCCGCTCTGGGCGCCGGGATTCTCCGACCGCACGGCCCGGTTCGAGGCAGTCCCGATCCGGGCGGCTTTTCTCGCGAGCTCCTCGAGGATGCTGCGCATTTTCGGCGCCGGGGTCGGGCTCGTCCTGCTCATCGGAATCGCCAACGTCGCCAGCCTGATGCTCGTGCGCGCGATCGGGCGGTCCCACGAGGTGTCGCTGCGCGCAACGCTCGGTGCGAGCCGCGCGCAATTGGTGCGGCTGTTCGCGACTGAGAGCGCGTTGCTGTCCGCCGCGGGCGCCGTCGCCGGCCTCGCGGTGGGCGCTCTGGCACTCCGCGCCCTGATCGCGCTGGGCCCGCGACTGCCCGGACTCACGACGGCAGCCCTCGACGCGCGGGCCGCGGCGTTCGCCGTGGCGCTGGCACTCGCCGCCGGGCTCGTGGTGGGGGCCTACCCGGTTGTAATGTTGCTGAGGACGACCCAGCTGGGGCTGGCGAGCGGCGACCGCGCAATCGGCGGGCGCCGGGCGGGGGCGGTGCGAAGCGTGTTCGTCGTCGCGCAGTTCGCGCTGGCGCTGCCGCTGCTCGCCATCGCGGGCCTCCTGTTGATCAGCTTTCTCCGTCTCCAGCGCGTCGATCCCGGGTTCGACCCCCGCAACATGGTGACCGTGCAGGTCTCCCTGCCCGCCGGGCAGTACGGGGATGACGCCGCGATTGCCGCCTACTGGGCGCGCGCCTTGCCGCGTGTCCGCGACGTGCCAGGCGTGCGCGTGGCGGGGCTCGGCACGTCCATGCCACCCGACGACTTCGGCAACAGCAACGACAACTTCAATCTCATCGACCGGCCCGTCGCCCCGGGGGCGCCGGAACCCAATGCTCCGTGGCCGAGGGCGAACTCCGAGTACTTCGCGACGCTTGGCGTAAGACTGCTCGACGGCCGGCTGTTCACGCCAACGGATACCGGCGCGCGCCCGGTCATCGTCGTGAGCCGCTCGTGGGTTCGGAAGTACTATCCTGATGTGTCTCCGCTCGGAAAGACGCTCGTTCGCGGCGGGTGCACCGATTGTCCGCCGACCACCATTGTTGGCGTGGTGGACGACGTGCGCTACTCGGGGCTCGCGGGGCCGCTGGACGCGATGTACTCGCCGCTGACGGAGGGATGGGACCGCACGGCCTTTCTGTACGTCCGGACGGCGGGATCGCCCGGGCAGTTCTTCGCGCCCATCCGAGACGCGCTGCGCTCGGTGGACCCCTCGGTGCCCCTCGCCGACGTGGCGTCCATGGAAGACCGGCTGTACAGGTCGATGGCGCAGCCGAGGGACTGGGCGACGTTGCTCGGCGCCTTCGCGGCAGCGGCATTGGGGCTGGCTGCCATCGGGATCTTCGGCATGCTGTCATACATGGTGACCACCCGGCGCCGGGAGATCGGCGTGCGGATGGCGCTCGGCGCCAGCCGGAGGACCGTAGTTCAAATGATCATGCGCAGTGGGCTCACGCACGCGATCGCCGGATCGGCGCTGGGGCTCGTTGCGGCGCTCGTGAGCGCTCGGGCTCTCACAACGGTGTTGTATGACGTAAGCGCCACTGATCCGGCTGCGCTCGCGGCCGTGACAGCTGTGTTGCTCGCGGTGGCGCTGGTGGCATGCTGGCTACCCGCGCGCCGAGCGGCGACGATCGACCCGCTCGAGGCGATCAGGCACGAGTAGCGGTACCAGCTATCAGCTATCGGTCGCCGCCTTTGGCGGAGAAGCTGTCAGCTACCGTGGCATGGCCTGATACCGGACAACGGATAGCTGCCCTACCACGCCACCTGCGGCGACGGATAGTAGTTGACGCCGAGGAATCGCCAGCGCGGCGCGTGGGCAGCGATGCGCGTGCGGAAGCTCTCCCAGCTCTTCCCCGCCGCCGCCGTCCACCCCACTTCCGCGATCGCGGGAAGGCGCGGCATCAGGAGGTACTCTGCGGCGGTGATGTTCACCACCGTCTCCGTCCACAGCGGCGCCTCGACGCCGAGGACGTCGCGCTCCGTGACCCGCGGGAAGTGCGTCACCGGGTCCCAGTCGTAGGCGGTCCGCAGCTCGATGAACGCCGCCCACTGGAGGCCGATCTCGGTCGCCGGCGTGTACTTCATGTCCATGTACGCCTTCGTCGCCGGTGACATCACGACCCTGGCGCCCTGGCGGATCGCGGCCACCGA
>JBHELH010000023.1:0-6312 GCA_046263215.1 Gemmatimonadaceae bacterium
GTGGAGGGTGGAGCGCTATGGACTCTCCACCCTCCACCCTTTGCCCTCCACCCTCGGCTCTGTGCCGTGCCAGCTTCCGTGCCACGCGCGCGATCCGCCGCTCCAGCTCGCGGACTCCCGCCTCGTGCGTGTACGCGTGGACGATCGCGGGGATCACGTCGGGCTCCCACGTCACCGACTCAGGGTCCAGTCCGTTCTGGCGCAGTTGCTTCGGCGCGAGGAACCGCCGTGCGATCGCGTACTTCTCCTGATCCAGGTACCCGGACAGTCTGATGACCTCCATCCGGTCGCGAAGTGCCTCGGGCACTTGCGGCAGGTAATTCGCCGTCGTCACGAACAGGACCTGGGAGAGGTCGTAATCGACCTCCAGGTAGTGATCGTTGAAGGCGCGGTTCTGCTCCGGGTCGAGCACCTCGAGAAGCGCCGCCCCAGGGTCGCCGCGGTAGTCGGTGCCGAGCTTGTCGACCTCGTCGAGCAGGATGACGGGATTGATCACTTCGGCGCGCCGCATCGCCTGGATCACTCGCCCCGGCAACGCGCCGACGTAGGTCCGCCGGTGCCCGCGGATCTCCGCCTCGTCGCGAACGCCGCCGAGCGACATGCGCACGAAGCGCCGGCCCATCGCACGCGCGATCGAGCGGCCGAGCGACGTCTTCCCAACGCCCGGCGGGCCGACGAGGCAGAGGATCGGCCCTTCCACGCGCTGGACGAGCGACAGCACGCCGATGTGATCGAGGACGCGCTCCTTGACCTCCTCGAGCCCGTAGTGATCCTCATCGAGGACCCGCCGCGCGTGTGCGACGTCGAGCACGTCGTCCGTTCGCTCCGTCCATGGGAGCGCGGCAATCCAATCGAGATAATTGCGGGAGACGGCCGCCTCCGGCGACAGCGGGGAGGTGCGCCGCAGGCGGCGCAGCTCGCGGGCCGCCCGCGCCTTCACGGGGTCCGGGAGGCCGCGCCGCTCGAGTTGCGCTTCCAGCTCCTCGAGGTCGTCGCCGTCTTCCTGTCCGAGCTCGCGGTGGATGGCGCGGAGTTGTTCCTGGAGGTAGAACTCGCGCTGATTCTGGTAGAGTGAGCCGCGGACTTCCTCCTCGAGCTTCCGCTCGAGCCGCAGGAGGTCGATCTCGCTCGCGAGGAGGTCGGCGAGCTCGCGCAGGAAGTCCGGGAACGTCGCGGCCGCGAGCAACTGCTGGCGCGACTCGACCTTCACGCCGAGGTGCGACGCGATCCCGAACGCCTGCCGCGGAATCGACTCCGCCGCCTGGACGAGAGCGACCACCTCGCCCGGCACGCGTCGGTGCAGGCTCACGTACTCCTCGAACAGCGACACCGCGCGCCGCGCGACGACCGGCGCGTCGGCATCGTCGTCGATGCTCGTGGGCATGACTTCGACCGCCGCGCGCAAGTGACCGCCGGACGTAGCGTAGCGCGTCACGCGCGCTCGCGCGATCCCGTCGACCAGGATCTTCGTCGTCCCCCCGGGCAGCTTGGTCGCCTGGAGGATCCTGGCTGCGACCCCTACTCGCTCGAGATGGGCCGCCGCCGGATCCTGCACGTCCCCGCGCCGCTGCGCGACCAGCAGCAGCATTCCACCACTCTCCCCTACGGCACTCTCGACCGCCGCCAACGATGCCTGGCGCCCCACCAGTAGCGGCATGACCGCGTACGGGAACACTACGAGGTCCCGAAGCGGGAGTACGGGGAGCCGCTCGGGGATGTCGAAGGAATCGCCGTCGCGCAAGAAGTGCATGCTATCGGGTATCGGCTATCAGCTATCAGCTATCAGCTATCAGCTATCAGTCGCGAGGACGGCCGGCGCTGCGCGCCGGCTCATGGGATGACGAAAGTCGCTTGCCGCCACTAGTGACCGACAAAATATAGCCCGGCCGAAGGCCGGGCCGTCCCAGGTACTGATAGCGGATAGCTGATAGCTGATAGCGTGCGGGAGCCCGCAGCGATAGCTGATAGCTGACAGCAGCGTAGTCGGCGCGCAGCGCGGCGAACTACGCCTCCTTCTTGTGCCGCTTCGGCGCGATCTCGAGCAACGGCGGTTGCTTGTTGATGACGGCGGGTTCCGTCACCTTCACCTCGACGACGTCTTCGCGCCCCGGGAGCTCGAACATGACGTCCGTCAGGATCTCCTCGAGGATCGCGCGCAGGCCGCGCGCACCCGTGCCGCGCTTCAGCGCTTTCTGGGCCACGGCGCGCAACGCCGTCTCTTCGAAGGTCAGCTTCACTTCCTCGAGCTCGAAGAGCTTGGCGTACTGCTTCGTGAGCGCGTTTTTCGGCTCCTTGAGAATGCGCACGAGCGCGGTCTCGTCCAGCGCCTCGAGCGCGACGACGACCGGGAGCCGACCGACGAGCTCGGGGATGAGTCCGTAGCGCAGCAGGTCGTCCGGCTCGACTTCGGCGAACGGGTTCTTGGTGCGTTGCGGGTCCTTGGAGTCGCCGCCGGCGAACCCGATCTGCCGCCGCCCGGTGCGCGCCTCGATGATCTTCTCCAGCCCGTCGAACGCGCCCCCGCAGATGAACAGGATGTCCTTGGTGTTGATCTGGATGTACTCCTGCTGCGGGTGCTTCCGGCCGCCTTGCGGCGGTACCGAGGCCACCGTCCCCTCGAGGATCTTGAGGAGTGCCTGCTGCACGCCCTCGCCCGAGACGTCGCGCGTGATGCTCGGGTTTTCGGACTTCCGCGCGATCTTGTCGATCTCGTCGATGTAGACGATCCCGCGCTCACACTCCGCGACGTTGAAGTCGCCGGCCTGGAGCAGGCGGACGAGAATGTTCTCCACGTCTTCGCCGACGTACCCTGCCTCGGTCAACGTCGTCGCGTCGGCGATCGTGAATGGGACGTCGAGGATCCGGGCGAGCGTCTGCGCGAGCAGCGTCTTGCCGACGCCGGTCGGGCCGAGCAGGAGGATGTTGGACTTGTCCAGCTCGACGTCGTCGTCGCGCAGCGAGGCCGAGTTGATGCGCTTGTAGTGGTTGTAGACCGCGACCGACAGCGCTTTCTTCGCCGTCTCCTGCCCGATCACGTATTGATCGAGCACTTCCTTGATCTCCTGCGGCGACGGGACCTGCGTGATCGCCTCCGCGACCTCGCGCTCCTCGTCCTCGGCGAGGATCTCGTTGCAGAGCGCGATGCACTCGTTGCAGATGTAGACCGACGGGCCGGAGATGAACTTCCGGACCGAGTCTTTCGACTTACCGCAGAACGAGCAGCGCAGGTGTTTGTCGTGCGACATGATGATGCGCTCAGCGGGTGGCGCTGGGCCCCGGTCGCGGGGCGGGACGGAGGCGGGTAGTCTTACAGTTAACGGCGGCGCCGGAGGCGGTCAAGAAAGCCGCGGGTAACGGCTGCCGCGTGTAGAACTGACGCGCGAGGCTCGTGAATGTTTTCACGAGCCGGCCCTGTCCGGTCACTTTGTCAGCGCCTCGAGCTGGGACGCTTCGACCAGCTCGCCGCGGCTGGTGATGATCGTGTCCACCATCCCGTAGTCCTTCGCCTCCTCCGCCGACATGAACCGGTCGCGGTCCGTGTCCCGCTCGATCCGCTCGACCGGCTGGCCGGTGTGCTTGGCCATCAACTCGTTCATCTTCGCGCGCAGGTACAGGATCTCCTTCGCTTGGATCTCGATGTCCGCGGCGCTGCCGCCGCCGCCGCTCTGCGACGGCTGGTGGATCATGATCCGTGAATGCGGGAGGGCCATCCGCTTCCCCTTCCGCCCTGCGCACAGGAGGAACGCGCCCATGCTCGCCGCGAGTCCCATGCAGATCGTGTTCACCGGCGACTGCAGGTACTGCATGGTGTCGTAAATGGCGAGTCCCCCCGAAACACTCCCGCCCGGGGAGTTGATGTAAATGAAGATGTCTCGCCCCGGGTTGTCGGCCTCGAGGAACAGCAGTTGGGCGATGATGATGTTCGCCACGTCATCGTTCACCGGCGTGCCGAGAAAGATGATCCGGTCCATCAGCAGTCGCGAGAAGATGTCGTACGTCCGCTCGCCACGGCTGGAGCGCTCGATGACGTACGGGGGGTAGATAGTCGGCATCGGAACCTCGGGTTTTGCGGCTTGTGAGCTTATGGGCTTGTGGGCTTGTGGGCTTGTGAGGAGACGATCGAGCATCGAGCGGGACACCGAGCGTCTAGCTTCCCGCCGACGGCCCTCACAAGCTATCAAGCTCACAAGCTCACAAGCATTTTGTTCACTCTACCGTATTTCTCTCTAGCAGCCACGCGAAGACCTTGTCCTCGGTGATGCTGTGCTCGATTTCCCGCAGACGCCCGGCCTTCTGCAGTGAGGCGTACACTTGCGCCGGGTCCGCGTTGCGCTTGCTGGCCACCTCGGCCACGCGGTTGTCGATGTCCGCCTCCGTCGCCGCCAGCTTCTCACGCTCGGCAATCGTGTCGATGATGAGATCTCGCCGGACCTGGCGCTCAGCGACGCCACGGAACTCCGCCGCGAACCGCTCGCGCTCGGCCTCGGGGATCTTGTAAGCCTGCACGTAGCCGTCGATCAGCTGCGCGACCCAGCTTTGCGGGACCTCGAACCGGTTTGCCGAGGCGATCTCGTCGAGCAACTGGGAGCGGACGGTCGCGTCTGCCTCGCGGCGCGCGTGCTCGGTCAGGTCGCGCCCGATCGCCGCTCGCAACGCGTCGAGCGAGTCGAAGTCGCCGACCTCGCGCGCGAACGCGTCGTCGAGCTCGGGAAGGGACTTCCGCTTGACGTCCTTCAGCGTCACGCGAACGGGCTTGGTCCGACCGCGCTGAGCCTCGTCCGGAAAGTCATCCGGCCAGCGCACGGGACGCTCGATTGTCGCGCCCGGCGTCAGCTCCATGATCAGCTCCTCGATCCCGGCGATCGCTTGGCCGCCTCCGAGCACGAGTCGGTATTCTTTCCTGTCGGGCATCTCCCCGCCGTCCTCCGCCGAGGCCAGCTCGACCGTCACCATGTCGCCGGGCGCCGGCTGCTCCTCAACGGGTGTCCACACCGCCCGCTGCTCGCGCAGCTGCTCGAGCTGCTCGCGAACCTGCTCCTCTGTGACCTCGGTCTGCCCGCGCTTGAGCCGGAAGCCAGAGACGCGCGCGAGCTCGATCTCGGGTCGGACCTCGACGTGGAGCTCGAACGTCAGCGGCTGGCCGTCGGCGAAGCGGACGTCGTGCACGTGCGGCTGCGCAGCCACGCGAAGACGCTCCCGCTGCACGACTTCCTGGAAGGCCTCATTGACCAGCGTCTCGAGCACCTGTTGGCGAATCGCGTCCTTGAACCGCTTCCGCACGATCGCCGTCGGCACCTTGCCTGGACGGAAGCCGGGCAGACGCACGGTGGACGCGTACCGCCGCGCCGTCTTTTCTTCCGCCTCCCGCACGGCCTCGACCGGAACTGAGACCTCCAGCAACCGCTCGGCTCCGTCGCTTTTCTTCGTCGTGATCTGAATGTCCATGAGTTGGGACGGCCCGGACGTGACGTCTTTCGCGCGACAACTTCCGCCCGCGGGCGCCCGGAATCACCATCGCGAGCGCCGCCGACGAAAGCTAAAGCGCTCGCCGACACGCTCATAGGGGCGCTGCGCCGCAACAGTGATGCGTAAACGGTCTTCCCGTAGGGCTCCAACGTTACTTCTCGCGCCGATCGGTGTACCGCATCGAAGGAACGCCCCGACGCCCGACAGGTGGCTCGGTACCTGCCGTCGGTCGGCCCCGTTCAAGAATCCACACATCAGGAGCCCGAGAGTGATTCGTCGTCATCTAGTCTGCGCGCTCATCGTGGCGCTAGGCGTCGCACCGCCGCTCGTGCCCGAGGCGGGCGCGCAGGATCGCGGGGCTTCGATCTACCCGATCCCCTATCGGACCATTGTCGGGATCAACCCGCTCGGCATTCCGTTCGAGATCGGCTCGATCGAGGTCGAGGGCATCGTACTCCCGGGCATCAGTCTCGGCGGCGCAGCCAGCTACAGTGCGCTGGGTGACGACGACGACGACGGGCTCGGAGAAGGCGATGCTCGCTACACGTCCGGCGACATCAAGGTGCGTTATTACCCGGGAGAGGTGGCACTGCGCGGCTTCGCCGTCGGCCTGGCCCTTGGCGTGACGCGCTTCAGCAAAGTGGTCGACAGAGGCCCCGCTGCCGCTCCGCAGTTCCAGCGCGAGGCCGTAACGGCGCCAACGATCAGCGTCCTCGCCGACTACAACTTCCTCCTCGGCGCCCGCGAGCGCTTCGTCGTCGGCACCGGCATCGGCGCCAAGCGGCTCCTCGCACCCGAGGAAGACCGCGACCGCGCGGACGCGCCAAGGGCGTACGCCTTTCTGCG
>JBHELH010000024.1:0-20965 GCA_046263215.1 Gemmatimonadaceae bacterium
GTCGACGAGCGTCCCGTCGAGGTCGAACAGGAAGGCAGGTGTGGCCGGGAGCTCGTCAGTCATTAGGCGAGGAAGGAGGAAGGAGGAGGCAGGGAGGAGTCGACAACACTCCTCCCTCTTTCCTCTCTCCTCCTTTCCCTCGCCGGCCGCATCGGGCCGCTCCCGGCCCCCGTCCCCTCGATCGCCGCGACGATGTCGTCGAGATCCGCGTCCGTGAGCTCGAGCGTCGCGCCGCCGACCCAGCCGTCCACCTGATCGGCCGAACGGACGCCGACGATCGCGCCGGTAATGCCGGGCCACGCGAGCGTCCACGCGACGGCGACCTCGGACACGTTGGCTCCGCGTCGTGCCGCGATCGGCCGCAGCGCGTCGCGCAGCGCGAGCCCGCGCGTGAGGTTCGGCTCTTGGAAGTACGTCGCCGTGCGTCGCCAGTCTTCGGACGCGAGTGACGCCATGCGCCCCTTCTCGAAGCGCTCGGTCAGGATCCCCGACTGCATCGGGCTGTAGACGATGACGCCCACGCCGTGCTTCGCGCACCACGGGATGACGTCGGCGGCTGGGTCGCGGCGGATGACCGAGAAGGGCGGCTGGAGCGAGTCGACGTGGCGGATCGTCTCGCAGCGCTCGAGCAGCGTGACGTCGAAGTTGGACACGCCGGCCGCGCGCACCTTCCCCTCCTCGATGAGCTGCACCATCGTCGCCCACGAGTCCTCGATCGGCGTACCCGTCTGATCCGACCGGTGGAACTGGTACAAGTCGATACGCTCGACACCGAGGCGGCGCAGCGACGCCTCGCACTCACGGCGGATCGACTCCGGGCGGAGGATGCGCTTCGTCTCTGCCATGCGATCGCGCTCGTCCCAGACGAGACCGCACTTCGTGAAGACGAACGGGCGGTCGCTCGCGGGGAGTTCATGCAGCAGCCGGCCGGCGACTTCCTCGGAATGGCCGAGTCCATACACCGCCGCCGTGTCGATCCAGTTGATCCCGTGCTCGATCGCACGACGCATCGCGGCGATCGATTGATCATCGTCCTGCGGGCCCCAGCCGGCGGCCCAGCCGCCGCCGCCGGTCGCCCAGGCGCCGAAGCCGACGGTGGTGATCTCGAGCCCGGTCGAGCCAAGTGGCCGGGTGGGTAGCGTCATGCCGAGCCTCCGGGTACGGGTGCGCCGGTGCAGCCGCAGCAAGATACCACGCGATCAGCATGTGGGCCGCTGCCGTCACGCTTATGATTCGTCACGGCGCTCGTCGAGGTCGAGCATGGGGCTCATATCACGCGGTTCTTTCACCGTGCTGCACGCGGCACTCGCCACAGTTGCGAGTGGCGCGGTGGGCGCGGCCGGCGCGCAGGAGCCACGTGACACGACCGCCCGCCGCCCGGCGGCTGCCGACACCGCACGCGTGGCGCGCGTCGTCGTCACCGGGGTACGCACCCCCGTGGCGGTCGGCGGCGCGAGCGCGGTAGTCCTGCGCGCGGACTCGCTGCGCACGTCGCCGGCGCCGGTGCTCGAGCAGGCGCTCCGCGAGACGCCCTTCGTGCTCGTGCGCCAGAACTCGCGCGGCGAGATCGAGCTTTCGGTGCGCGGATCCGACTCACGGCAGGCCGCCATCATGGTCGACGGTATGCCGCTGACGCTCGGTTGGGATCACCGGACCGACCCGTCGCTCGTGCCGCTGAGCGGCACACGACATATCGTGGTCGTGCGCGGCTTGTCGTCCCTGCTCTACGGGCCGAACGTGCTGGGCGGCGTGGTCGACCTCGCCGTCGGCCGCGATGCGGCGGACGTCGCTCGCGCAGGCCCGCGGCGGTCTGAGGCCTGGATCGCCACCGGCGTCGACCAGTACGGCGGCCGCGCACTCAGCGCGGGCGGGGAGGCACCGCTCCGCGCCCGCGGTACGGGCTCGCTCGCGCTCCGCGCCGGCGCCGGGTACCGCCAGCGCGAGGGGTTCCGCGTGACTGAGGCGGCCAACGACCCCACGGCGGCCCATGACCTTCGCACCAACTCCGACCTGCGACATCTCGACGCGTTCGCATCGCTCCGCTGGCAGAGCCCGGCGGGTCGGCAAATCGGACTCACGGCGACCGGCTACCACGCGACGCGGGGCGTACCCCCCGAGCTCCACGTCCAGGAGCCACGCTTGTGGCGCTACCCCGACCAGTCGCGCGTCCTCACGGCGTTGTTCGCAGGGACCGGCGTCATCGCCACGCCCGCCGGGAGCGGTTCCCTCGAAGCGACCGTCGGCTATGCCGGGGGGCGCTCCGAGATCGAGAGCTTCACCGACCGGGCGTACACCACGCTCGACACCCGCGAGCTGGGCGACGAGCGGGTCGTGACCGCGCGCCTCCTCGCGGCGCATTCGCTGATGGCGGGCGGCGAGTTGCGGGCCGCGTTCACCGGCGGCGAGGTGCGGCACGAGGAGACGCTCGGCGAGGACGCACCCAGCCAGTACCGGCAGCGTCTGTGGAGCGCGGCGACCGAGGCGCAGTGGCCCGTGCTCTCCCGCGGAGTCGTGAGCGGCGGCGTGGCCTACGACGTCGCGACGACGCCCGAAGCGGGCGGCAAGCCCACGTTGGGTCGGCTCGACGCGTGGGGATGGCGCGTCGGCGCCACCGTGCGGGCCACCGACGCGCTTCGCCTCCACACAAGCGTCAGCCGGCGGGCGCGCTTTCCCGCGCTCCGCGAGCTGTACTCCGGGGCGCTGGACCGCTTCCAGCCGAACCCGAGCCTCCGGCCGGAGCGGCTTACGGCGGCCGAGCTGGGAGCCACGCTCGCCGGCGACGATGGCCGCGTCGCAGTGCAGGGAGTCGTGTTCCACCACCGGCTCGAGGACGCGGTGGTACGCACGACGGTCCCGGAGACGCGGCTCTTCGTTCGGGTGAACCGAGACGAGATCCGGAGCAGCGGAGCGGAGCTGCTGGCCGCGTGGACGTCGTCGCCCATGGCGCCGCGGCGCGCTGTATCGCTGACCGGCGATTTGCTCGCCCAGCACGTGCGCGTGCGCGACCGGCTCGCCGACGCGGAGCGACGGCCGGAGCATCAGCCGGAGGTCCGCGGCTCGCTCGAGCTGGGTGTTCCGCTGCCGCTCGCACTGCGCGGAACCGCTGCCGCGCGTTACACCGGCACGCAGTACTGCGTGCACCCGGACGCGGGCACACAGGTGCGCTTGGGCGCGCAGACGAAGGGCGACCTCGCCCTCGAGCGAAGCTGGCTGCTCGGTCGCGGCGCGGGCTTGGTGAAGTCACTCCGCGCGCTCGTCGCGTTGGACAACGTCGCCGACGCGACCGTCTACGATCAATGCGGCCTCCCGCAGCCCGGCCGGACGCTGCGGGCGGGCGTTCAGCTCAGGTAAGCGAGAGCTCGCTCCCATACCAACCCGGGGAACCCTCGGGCTGTCGAACTGGTTGAAGTCGACAGGGTTCCCCATGCGCACACTCCGCCAGGACATCGCTTACTCCCTTCGCGTCCTCCGCGCGAACCCGGGCTTCACGACGGTCGCCGTGCTCACGCTCGCCGTCGGCATCGGCGCGAACGCGGCGATCTTCAGCGTCGTCGACGCCGCGCTCCTCCGCCCGCTCCCGTTCCGCGAGCCGGATCGGCTGATGACGGCGTCGCTCCGCATGCCCGTGCAGTACGGGCCGCGCGTGATCGACATGACCTGGTCGTATCCGAAGTCCCGGACGTTCCGCGAGGTACAGCGCGCGTTCGCGGATCTGTCTCTCCACCGCGCCGAGGCGTTGACGGTCGGCGGCGCCGACGGCGCCGAGCGCGTGCAGGGCGAGATCGTCGAGGCGAGCTACTTCCGGATTCTCGGCGTCGACGCCGCGCACGGGCGCCTGTTCGCCGACGAGGAAGACACGCCTGCCGGCGGCGCGCCGGTCGCCCTCATCAGCGACGCCTACTGGCGGCGGCGCTTCAGCGCCGAGCTGGGCGTCCTCGGCAGTCGCATCGACGTCAACGGCCGGCCGTTCACGGTCGTCGGCGTCTTGCCACGCGGATTCCGCGGCCTGAGCGGAAACAGCGATCTGTGGGCGCCGATCACGAGCGTCCGCTCCCGCGGCGTGCTGACCGGCGTCACCACGCACCAGTTCCAGATGATCGCACGACTGCGGCCTCTCATCACGGCCGGACAAGCGAAGGAGGCCGTCCGAGACGCAGGGAGGCTTGTCGACGAGCGGCACCCGGACACCGACCGCGGGAGATGGCGGGCGGCCGCTTACACGATGAGCGAGATGCGCGTCGACCCTGCCCTCAGACGCTCGGTCCTGACGCTCGGCCTCGCCGTCGCGCTGGTGCTGCTGATCGCGTGCGCCAACATCGCCAACCTGCTGCTCGCGCGCGGCGCCGCGCGCCACCGCGAGATCGCTGTGCGCCTCGCCGTCGGGGCGAGCCGGGGCCGGTTGGTGCGACAGCTGCTCACGGAGACTGCAGTCCTCGCAGTGCTCGGCGCGGTCGCCGGCCTCGCCGTCGCGGCGATCGGTGTACGCGTATTGGCGGCATCGGTGCCCGCCTCCGCGGGCGCGTTGGCCGGGGTCGTGGAAAGGGAACACGCGGGGCTCACGCGCGTCGCCTTGTCCGGAATCCGCCTCGACGGATCAGTGCTGCTCTTCACGCTGGGCGTGACGATCGTGACAGGGCTGCTGTTCGGGCTCGCGCCGGCGGTGACCGCGTCGCGCGCGCCCCTCACCGACGCGATGCGGCAGGGCCATGTGGCGGCGCCGGCGTTCTCGGGGCTACGGCGTCTCACCGGGCGCGGCGCTCTCGTCGCCGCGGAAGTCGCGCTCGCGGTCGTCCTCCTCGTGACGGCCGGGCTCATGATCAAGAGTCTGGGGCGCCTTTTCGAGACCCACGTCGGGTACGATCCCGACGGGCTGCTCACGGCGCAGGTGAATCTCTCCAACAGGCGCTACTCGCGCGACTCGGCCGCGCAGCTCTGGGACGAGATCCTGGCGCGACTCGGAGCGCTGCCCGGCGTGGCCGGCGTCGCGATGGGGAACTGCTCGCCGGTCGGCGACAACTGCGACGGGACGAGCATTCAGGTCGCCGGCCGGACGGGGAGCTCGCACGTCGGACTCCACATGGTGTCGCCCGACTACTTCCGGACACTGCGTGTGCCGCTCCTGCGCGGCCGCGTCTTCGAGCCGCAAGATCGGGCGGGAAGCGAGCGAGTAGCAGTCGTCAACGAAGCAGCAGCCAAGCAGATCTGGGCGGGCGCCGACCCGTTGCGGTCACCGATCGTCGGGTGGGGCGCCGCTCCGATTCGCGTCGTCGGTATCGTCGGCGATATGCGGTTCGAGGACATCGAAGCTCCGGCGCGACCCGCGATGTTCCTGCCGTATAGTCAACAGTCACGCCCGCGAGGGGTGGTCTTCGTTCGCAGTTCGCGGGGCGACCCGGCGGCCCTCACGCCCGCCGTTCGGCAGCAGATCCGGGCCGTCGACCGCAACCACGCCGCGTACGACGTGCGCACGATGCGCGACCGGATGCGCGACGCGACGGCTCGCAGCCGTTTCAGCACCGTGGTGCTTGGCACCTTCGCGGCGGTCGCGCTGGTCCTCGCGTCGCTTGGGATCTACGGCGTGATGTCGCTCGCGGTCGCGCAGCGCACGCGGGAGCTGGGGGTCCGTCTCGCGCTCGGCGCGAACGCACGCGACCTCCTGCGGATGGTCGTCGCGCAGGCGATGGCGCTGGTCGCGGTCGGGGCGCTCGTCGGGCTCGGCGGCGCAGTGCTGGCGGCACGTGCGCTGCGCTCGCTCCTCTACGGCGTCGCGCCGCTCGACGCCTGGGCGTACGCGGGGAGCGCCGCCGTGCTCGCGCTGGCCGCCCTCACCGCGACGCTGGTACCGGCGCTCCGCGCTGCGCGCGTCAGCCCGCTCGAGGCACTGCGGGCGGAGTAGCCCTAGTCCGCGCGCAGGACCGAGTTCGGATCCACCCGCGTTGCGCGGAGCGCCGGACGCACCGTCGCCAGCAGCGCGACGATCAGCAGCACGACCGCCACACTCCCGTAGATGAGCGGATCGCGCGCCGACTGCTCGAAGAGCAGCGGCTCCGCCCACCGGCCGGCCCACAGCGCGATGAGACTGCCGATCGCGATCCCCGCCACCGCGAAGGTGACGCCCTGGCCCACAACCATCCCTACGACGTCTCGCATGCGCGCACCGAGCGCGATGCGCACACCCAGCTCGTGCTTCCGCTGCGCCACGGAGTACGCGATTACGCTGTACAAGCCGACGGCCGCGAGCAGCAACGCAAGCCCGCCGAATGCGGCGAACATGGTGGCGCCGAACTCCCACGATCGCCGCTGCGGCGCGATCAGTTGTCCGAGCGGCATCGCCGTCACGTACGCCGCGCCGGGCATTTCCCGCTGCAGCCGACGGCGCAGCGGCTCGACGAAATCCTCGGCGCGCCCGCTCACGCGTACCAGCACCTGCGGATACCCGGGCCCGTACACTTTCTCGTACTGATCTATCGAGAGGTAATACCAGAATTCGGCGTTCCCTTGGAGGCGCCTCCCGCGCACGTTCTCGGCCACCCCGACGACGGTGAACGCCGGCCCCGTCGACCTGCCGAAGCGCAGCTGCTCGCCGATCGGATTGCGACCGGGCCACAACGCGGTCGCCATGGCCTCGCTCACCACGACCACGAGCCGGGCGCCTCCGCGATCCTCGTCGGTTATCCCCCGGCCGCGGAGAATGCGCGTCCCGGCGGTCGCGAAGTAGGACGCGTTCCCCACCTGGAGGACGAAGCTGCCAAGCTTGCCGAGCGAGTCACGACCGGCGATCACCGGCGCGCCCCGCCCCTCGAAGCTGTAGAAGGGAATGGACGTCACCGGGGTGGCGCTGCGAACGCCCGGGCTGCTCACGGCCGCGGCGACCAGGCGATCGAGCAGCGCGTTCTGCTCGGCGGGCGTCAAATGGACCCCACGGTCGTTGCCCTGAACGAACACGACGGGATCCACGTCGTATCCGAGCCGCATCGAGCGGACGTTCGAGAGACTCCGGACGAAGAGCCCCGCACCCACGAGGAGCACGACCGACAGCGCACCCTGAAAGAGCAGCAGTCCGACGCGCACGCGCGAGCGGCGGTAGGTCCCCTCGCGCGGACCGGCCTTGAGCGACGACGCGACGTCGCCGCGCAGCGAGTGCAGCGCGGGGGCGAGGCCGGTCAGGACCGCGACCCCGAGCGTGGCCGTCGCGGCGAAGAGCAGGGTCCGCGGATCACTCAGCACCGCGCCCGCCTCGTCGGCGCGAAGGAACAGCGCGCGCAGCGCGCGGCTGCCCCAGCGCGCGAGGCCCAGCCCGGCAGCGCCGCCGATGACGGCGAGAAGGACGCTCTCCGTGAGCAGTTGCTGGAGAAGACGGCGGCGCGTGACGCCGAGCGCGAAGCGCAGCGCGATCTCCCGCCGGCGAGACAGGGCGCGCGCGAGGAGCAGGTTCGCCACGTTGGCACACGCGACGAGCAACACGATGACGGCGACGCCCATGACCCAGACAACGATGCGGGCGTTCGCGTCCGCGTCCGGACCGCGGCCGAGGAGCACCGGCGTGACCTCCCCTCGAGCGCGCGCGGCTGTGGCCGACGGCCAGAAGCCCGAGGCCGCGTCCATCTCCGCTTCCTTGGTCCAGCTTCGCCGATAGGCCGCGGTGAGGTCGGCGTTGGCCGCGGCGACGCTCACTCCGGGCCTGCGACGTACCAGGATCTCGAGCCAGGACCAGTTGTAGTTCCGGTGGTAGGTCGTGTTGCGGGCCGACGCTACCGCGGTGACGGGGACGAACGCGATCGGTGTCCTGCCTTCCAGTGGCCCAACGAACCCCTCCGGCGCAACGCCGATGATGGTGTAGATCTGCGGGCCGATGTGCAGCGTTTGGCCGATCACGTCCGGGCGGCCGCCGTGCGCGGACCGCCAGTAGCCGTAGCCGAGAACGGCGACGAGCGCGCCGACAGGTGGCCTGTCCTCGTCGGCGGTGAAGAAGCGGCCGAGGACCGGCCGCGCGTGGAAGAAATCGAACAGGGAGGCACTCACGGCACCGACCGTCATCTCCCGCGCTTGCTCGCCCGTTCCGACCGCCACGGTACGCTCGCTGAACGCCGCCATGCGCGCGAAGGCCCTCGTCGACTCGAGCAGGTCCAGGTAGCGGGTGTAGGCGAAGTAGCGCTCGGTGCGCTCGCTGCCGTTCCAGAGGTACGCCACGAGGACGCGGTGCGTCTCCTCCGGGGCGGCGAGGTACGCGGGCGGCCGGAGGAGCATGCGATCGACGACGCCGAACATCGCGGTATTCGCGCCGATCCCCAGCGCGAGGGTGAGCACGACGGCGATGGCGAAGCCCGGCTTCGACGTGAGGCGGCGCCAGGCATAGCGGAGGTCCTGCGACAAGGCGTCGACCATCGCGATCCCTCGCGCGTCGCGCGCGTCGTCCTTGATGCGTGCCAGGCCGCCGAAGGCGAGGCGGGCACGCCGCTCGGCCTCGTCACGTGCGACGCCCGCGCGCACGTATTTCTCGACCTCTCGCTCGAGATGAAAGCGCAGCTCGTCATCGAGCTCCTGCTCCATGGCGCGCCGGCGGAATAGGGCGCGCAACCGCAACATGACGTCGGTGACCATCAGGACATCTTGAGGACCAGGGATACGGCGGCGGTAAGCTTGTCCCAGGCGGCGGCTTCCGCCTCGAGCTGTCTCCTGCCGGCGCGGGTGAGCTCGTAGAACTTGGCGCGGCGGTTGTTGTCGGAGGCCCCCCACTCGGCGCGGATCCACCCTCGGCGCTCCAGGCGGTGGAGCGCGGGGTACAAGGACCCCTGCGGGATCTGGAGGGTGGCCCGGGAGACCTGGTGGATGCGCTCGGAGATGGCCCAGCCGTGTTGGGGGCCGAGGGACAGAGCTTTGAGAATGAGCAGGTCGAGCGTGCCCTGGGGGAGGTCGAGTCTGTTGGCAGTCACGTCAAGTGATGGGCGGGCCCGTTTCCCCTTGTGCTTCTACAAGAGAGTAGCATCGCCCGCTGTAGAAGCGCAAGGGGTCGGCGCGTGTGGTCGCCGCGCGCGGGCGCGGGTCACGTGACTCCGCGGGAGCGCGCGAACACCTCCTCTTCCGTCAGGCCGTAGAGCGGCGGCGTGCACCGCTCACTGACGACCCGCCACTTGGACCCCGTCCGCCCCCGACGGAATCTCGGCTGGTGGCGGCTGCACCGCACTCCCGATCGGGAACTCGGCCGTCCGCGTCGGTGCGACGCGGAACGGTACCCGGACCTCGGACATCGTTCCCCCTCCCGGCATCGGCGCGAGCGTGAACGCGTGCGCGTTGCCATACAGAGAGCGTAGTCGCTCGCGCGTGTTGCCGACCCCCGTTCGGTCGCGCGGCCCGGTGGCTGGGAGTCCCGCGCCGTCGTCGATGACCCGCAGCACTATCGTATCGCCGTCCCGCGTTACCGATATCTGCACCATGCCGCCGGCGCCCTTCGGCGCGATCCCGTGCGTCAACGCGTTCTCGACCAGCGGCTGCAGGATCATTCCGGGGACGTACGCTTGCAGCGCGTCGGCGTCGGCCTCCATGCGCACGGTGAGCCGGTCGCGGAACCGGACGCGCTGGATGTCGAGGTATAGGTCGAGCTGATCCAGTTCCTCCTCTACGGTGACCTCGCGACCCGTCCGGCCGAGTGTCACGCGCAGGAGGCTGGCCAGGGTCACCAACATGCGCTCGGCCTGCGCCGGCTCGGAGCGGACGAGCGCTGTGATCGCGTTCAGCGTGTTGAACAGAAAATGCGGCCTCAGCTCCAAGTCGAGCGCGTGTAGTCGCGCTTTGAGAAGCGACCGCTCCAGGTCGGCCGCATGCGCGAGCTCTACGCGCCGGCGGTGCGAGCGCCGAAGGATCGCGTACGCCGTGAAGGGCACGAGCGATTCCACGAGCGCGGCACCGAACGCGCCGAGCGGCGTCGCGATACTCGCCTGCCGAAGCGCGGGGCTGAGGCCGAGTGGCTCGGCGGCGGCGATGAACGCGAGGTATGCGATCGCCGTGTGGACGAGCGCTATGCCAAGCCACGTCGCGATCCGCGCGAGCCCGTGCGCAAGTCGCCGCGGCGGCACGAGCGGGGTCGCGTCGAGGATAGTGAACAGCGGCCAGAGGAGCGGCAGCCACACGAGCCAGTCGATGACCTGGGCGGCGAAGACGTCGCGGAAGGCGATGTCGATCCCGTCGAGACGCGCGTCGTCGGTCAGCACGCCCGCCGCCGCCAGCGCGATTGCAAGCCAGACGGCGGCGACGAGGACCCACTCCGTCCACGCGAGCCGGCGAGCGATCGGCGGGAGTGGGGCGCGCGGCACCTGAGAGCGAGGGGTTGGGGTCACGGCCCCAGTATGAGGCGCGCCCCGGACGGGCACAACTGTAGTATCAGGACTGCATTACGAACTGCATTACAAAGTGCGGTATTGCGCAGTCCGGAGTGCGGGCTCAGCCTCGGGAAGCCTCTAGTTCGCATCCCGCACTCTGCAAACGTTCGCCGTGCCAGAGCTTCCCGACATCACTGTCTACCTCGAGCGACTCGCCCCGCGGGTGCTCGGTCAGCCCGTCGAGCGCATCGACGTTCGCAACGTCTTCGTGCTGCGTACGGCGGACCCGCCCATCCGCACGATCGAAGGGCGTCGGGTGATCGAGCTCCGGCGCATGGGCAAGCGGATCGTGCTCGGGCTCGAGGGCGACCTGTTTCTCGTCATCCACCTGATGATCGCCGGCCGGCTCCGCTGGCGCCCACTCAGCACCAAGCCGCCGGGCAGCAAGCTCGTACTCGCCGCGCTCGAGTTTCCGGACGGCACGTTGTTCCTCACCGAGGCCGGCTCGAAGCGGCGCGCGTCGCTGCACCTCGTGGCCGGCGAGGACGCATTGCGCCAGTTCGACCGCGGCGGGCTCGAGGTGCTCGAGGCGGGGCTCGACCAGTTCGCGGCGCGGCTGAGATCGGAGAGCCACACGCTCAAGCGTGCACTCACCGACCCGCGACTCTTCAGCGGCATCGGCAACGCGTACTCGGACGAGATCCTCCACCGCGCGCGGCTGTCCCCGCTCGCGCGCACGGGCAAGCTGAGCGACGAGGAGGTCGCGCGGCTCTACGACGCAACCCGCGACACCCTGACCCGGTGGACGGCGCGGCTGCTCGCGGAAGTGGGCGACGATTTTCCGGAGACGGTAACCGCGTTCCGCGAGCAGATGGCGGTGCATGGCCGCTTCGGGCTCCCCTGCCCGGTCTGCGGCACGGCAGTGCAGCGCATCCGCTACGCGGACAACGAGACGAACTACTGCGCGCGCTGCCAGACCGGCGGCCGGCTGCTCGCCGACCGCGCGCTCTCGCGGCTCCTCAGGGAGGATTGGCCGAAATCGATAGATGAGTAATGTCGCCGCCTGCGGCGGCGACGGTATCAGCTATCGGTCCGCGCTTCGCGCGGACGCTATCAGCTATCGGCTATCCGCTATCAGCTATCAGTAGCACGGAGGGCGGCCCTGCGGGCCGCTGATTGGTGAAGAGCCTTCGCGAGCGAGCACGAAGCAACCAGATGCAACAAAGCCCGGCGCGCAGCGCCGGGCCGTCACAAGTACTGATAGCTGATAGCTGATAGCTGATAGCTGATAGCTGATAGCTGAAGTACTGACTTACAGCTGCTCACCTCACCGCACGGAGTATTACGGGCGGCCGGTCGTTGAGCTTCACGTTGAGCGACGGGATCTCGAACGACAGGTAGTACACACCGCGCGCGGGTACATTGAGCGAGATCTCGTACACGCCGTCGCCGACCGACTTCGCCGTCGCGCGCTGCCGCCACCCGGTCGTCGAGACGATTAGCGCTCCCACGTCGGTGCGCTCGCTCAGCGGCTCTTTCGTGTACAGGTCGGCGATCCTGACCTTGAGGACGTTCTCGCCGATGCGCAGCTCGCGCCGCGCGATCATTGGCGTGATCGTGACGGCCGAGCGTCCCTTGTGGAGGCGCGGGTTCGCGCCGACCGGAAGGTCGAAGCAGTTGATGACGCGCGGGTCGTCGAGCAGGAAGATGAAGTCATAGTCTCCGCGGTCGGTGAGCTTCACGGTGGCCTCGTAGACACCGGGCTCCGTCTCGCGCAGGTCTTTCCCCGCGACCAGCACGGCCTTCGGGTCGAACCCGTACGTCGTCAACCCGCCGCTGGGGATCGGCATCCCTTCCATGTAGTGGAAGTAGTAGATCATCCGCTCCTTCGGGTTCATGACGTAGACGGCGTCGGGCATGTCGGGCGCCGCGACCATGGCGTCCACCTCGCTGAGCTGCCCGGCGCCCTTCGGCGCCGCGCCGCCGGCGGGGAACTTGTCGAGGTGTCCCGCGCCGCCCGCGCTCGGGTCGGCGAGCGGGATCATGGCGATCTCGGGGCTCCCGGCCGACCGGATGTAGGCGAAGGACATCGTGAAGGCGACTTGGTCGGGCTCGTTCCCCGTCTCCGTCGTGCGCACGACGGTGTTCGTTGCGGCGTCAACGATGGTGACGCTGTTGCGGCGCGGGTTGAGCACGAAGCCGAGCCGCCCCGCCGCAGTGCCGCTGCCGGCGCCGTGCGCGGCGTGCGCGCCATGGGCGGCATGGCCGGAGCCGGTGACCGGCGCGAAGCGGATCGTGCGCAGGCCGGGCTCGAGCTGCAGCCGCTTGACGACCTCGAGGCTGCGTGCGTCGACGACCGTTACACTCCCGTCCTGCTCGTCGATCACGTACACGGCGTTGGCGACCGGCGAATACGCGAGGTCGACCGGGCGGGCGCCCACCTTCACGTCCTTCACCTTGGCGAGCCGCGCGACGTCGATGACGGAGAGTGTGCCGCCGCGCTGGTTCATCACGAACGCGAAGCGGTTGTCAGCGCTGAACGTGAGTGCGTGCGGCCCGATGCCGGTCGGGATCTGCGCCACGCGCTTCATCGTCGCGCGGTCGATGACCGTGACGCCGCCTCGCGCGAGCACGGAGTCGCGGCCCTTCGCCGCCGAATCGGCCCCGGCGTTGGTCACCCAGACGTATCGCTCGTCAGGTTGGAGCGCGATCCTCACCGGCCACGGGGCGGCGTCGACGTTCGTGATGACCTTCCAATTATCCGTGTTGACGACGGCGACCTGACCAACGGTCGGCATCGTGACGTAGAGCCGGTGCTGATCCCCGCTCAGCTTCCAGTCGTGCCCCTCGCCCTTCAAGCGGACGGTCGTGTAGAGCTTCGTCCGGCCAAATCCGAGGAAGGGGTCGATGACCGAGATGTTGGGGCCGCGGTTGAGCGCGAGCACGAAGTAGCTGTTCAGGTCCACGACGGCGCGGGCCTTGAGCGCCTGCTCCATGTTCGTGCTCGCCTGGACGTACTTGTCGACCTTGACCTTGCACGCGGGGGGCTCGGTGACCGCCGCACCCGCGCGGCGGTCGATCCAAGCCGCGGGCGCCAGACCGGCGAGTGGCTTCCCTGTCGTGTCGCTCAGCTTGATGCGAACGAGCGCGTCCTCGCTCTCGACCGCCTGCGAGCCCGTCGCAACAGTCGGCGTTACCGTGAACTCCACCGCCACGCCGTTCTGCACGATTCGCTGCGCGCGGGCGGTGTCGATGTCGCCGGCCGCGACACTGGTCGTGCGCGTGGTGGTCGTTGCGGGCTTCGCAGGCGCTGGCCGCTCCTGGGGCTTCTTGGCGGCCGGTTGCTGCCCGTGGTGCTGGTGCTGGGCCGCGCCGACGCCGGGCAGGAGCCCGAGAAGCAGCGCGAGCGCGGACGCGCGGATCGTTGGTCTTCGCATGGCGGAGGGCGTTTCTGGTAGCTCGTCGTCGCCTAGGTTCGCTGCGCGAGCTCCATTTCGCACGAAGCACACCCTCTGGGAGACGGGCGACAGAGTGTCTATCCTCAAATGTTGCATGGGGATACCGCCACGCTGCACCAAAGCGCGCCCATGCATGGCGCACCAAGTTGCATCATGAGCCTGTGGAGCCGCACAAAAATGGGACAGCATGACAAAGTCCGAAAACGACTGTAGCCCGGCCATCCATCTGCCGGGCTACAGTCGTCGTTCTAGTTCTGTCCTATCGTGCTAATTCGGTCCTGCATCTACTGGATCTATGTATTTCGCGTCGTGCCCTGAGGTCTGCGCTTACCGAACTCGCAGGAGGCCCCAGAGCCCGCCGTTGAACATGAAGGACTGCTGGTCGCGGTACAGGTAGTCGCCCAGCGTCTTGAACTTCCCGCCGGCCCCGTTCTGGAGCACGATGTCGAAGTGGCTCGACGGGCCGATCCCGAACTGGCTCCCGATTAGCTGGGACGTCGGGTTGTCACCGATCACGAGCTGGCCGTACGAGTTGAGCGCGTACGGGAACTCCTGCCACGTGTGCCCGTGCACCTGGAACACGTGGTTTCTCTGGTGTCCGCCCGGCTGGAGGATCCGGAACCGGACCTTCTCGCCCGCCGACGCAAGGAACACCGGAGTGAGCGGGTCGCCGCCGTCGGGGATGAAGTCGTTGCGGAGCACGTTCGTGAAGTCGAGCTTCCGCGTCTGGTCGAGCGGCATCGCGGGCGAGTGCCCCATGCGCCGCCACAGCGGCTCCGAGCGGAAGTTGAAGCCCTTGTGCCCGGAGTCCTCCGGGTCCTCCGTGCCGTCGGCCGGCGGGACCATCGTGCCGTCCTTGTAGCGGAGGTTGATGTCGTCCTGGTAGATGAGCACGAAGTCCTTGAACACCGTGCCGTCGGGCATGACGATGTTCGCCGACGCCTTCGACCCGGAGAGGTTCTCGCGGATGTAGGCACCCTTCGGCTCGATGATCAGCGCGCCGACCGCGCCCTTGGAGCTCTGCTTGATCTGATCCGACGGGATCAGGTTCGACGCGCCGAACTCCACCGGCGTCGCCGTGATCGTGCCGTTCTTCACGGCCAGGTCACCCGCGTACCACTTGTAGGTGACGTAGCCGCCCGGGCTCGCGAGCTGGTTCAAGCCCTGCTGCGCGTTGAAGCCCACGTTCGCGCCGTCGCTCTTCGTGACGTCTGCCGCGAGGAGCTGCGAGTGCATCCCGATCTTATTCGAGACCGTGAGCTGGTTCATGTTGAACTTGTTGACGATCGGCGGCAGCGCGCTGAAGCCGAGGCGGTCGAACACGCCCGGCGGCAGCTTGTTGCGCAGCGTCACGTTGACGCAGTCGCCCGCGTTCGCGCGAATGATGAGCGGCTCCGCCATCAAGCCGGCCTTGAGCTTCCCGTACGCGTCCAGGTCGCCCGACCGCACGAAGATCACCGCGGTCGAGTCGCCGAGCGGCCCGTTGTTCTCGGTGCGCGGGTTGTAGAAGAGCTGCCCGCCGGGCAACGCCGTCCGCGCCGCGATGAGCGACACGTCGAAGGTCTTCGTCGGTGCGCCCACCGGACAGACACCGCTGAAATTCGAGGCGTTGGCGTACGTGGAGTACGAGCCGTTGTAGCCGTTGTTGTTCGGCAGCTTGAGCAGGTCCGTTTGGCTCGAGCGGTACGACCGCATGATGCCCCAGATGCCGTTCCACAAGTCATCCGACGACGAGCCGACCTGGTACTTGTAGTCGGCGAACTGCGCCGTGTAGTTCCCCGGAAGCGGCGGGAGCGCGAACTCCGCCTCGAAGTGCTCGGAGATGCCGGCGAACTGGCTGTTCCGGTACCCGGACGTCATCACGCCGGGCTCGGCGAGCCACTTCACGCCGTGGATGCTGAACTGGTGACCCTCCTCGTGCGCGCCGACGAGGATGCGGACCTGCACCTTGTCGCCCTCGTACGCCCTGAGGAGCGGGGTGTACGGGTCCTTCGGTTGCACGCCACCGGTGAGCGGTGGGTAGAAGTCCGGCTGCTTGTTGTAGTCCGGGTCGGCCCGGTAGATGTTCGACGAGAACGCCAGGGAGAGGTCGCCCGCGTCGCCCGAGGCTTGGGTGTTTGTGTTGGGATCGCGCACGCGCATCGCGAGCGGCTCGTTGCGGTAGTTCACCGTCATCGTGCCCGGGTCATCCGCGGAGACGATCTCGGGGCACGGTGGCGCCTCGCCGTTCTCACACTGGCCCTTCTCGAACGGCGTCTCGTACATCACGAGCGGATCGTCCACGCGGAACTTGCCCGCGGGGCTGATCGCGTGCTGCGGGTGGGCCCCAAGGCCCTGCGCTTCCTTCTTGTACGCCAGCGCGAAGTCCTGGTACTCGAGAAGGAACTCACGGAAGCTGTTGTCCTGACCGGTGGCCGGATCCTTCGTCAAGATGTCGGCGCGCCAGCTGGTCGGTCCGCCGTCGTCGCGCGTGCCGAAGTACGTGCCGGTCTCCGAGTCGCGCCACGTCGAGCCCTTCGGCTCGGTCACCAGTCCGGCGTAGAGCCCGGCCTGCTGGTGGGTCGATGGGCCCATGTGGTCGTGCGTGAAGATCGTGCGGAGCGTCCGGTCCTGGCCCGCGCCGTTGAGGGTCTCGTCGGCGTACCAGCGCTGGATCGTCTCCATCGCCCCCATCCACTCGCCGTTGAGACCGGCGCCGAAGAAGGGGTGAGCCTGCGGCGCGAGCGTCTTCTGCGTGCCGCCGGCCGTCTTGAGACCGCCGACCGCGTTGATGGCTTGGATACGCTCCACGACCTCACCCGGCGACATGCTGCCGTCCTCGTAGTTCCAGCCATTGGCGGAGCCGTCGGACGACGTCACGTCGAACTTCACGAGGTGGATGTGCTGCCCGATGACGTCCGTGGGCGTGGTGACCTGGAAGTCGTCCATCTCGTACCGCTTCGGGATCAGGTTCACCAGGTGGAAGTTGATGCAATCGCCCGAGTTGGTGCGGAAGAACATCGGCTCGGGCGCCTTATATCCTTTCATCGTCGGCTCGACGTCCTGCCACAGCGCGTACATGCGGTGCTGCGGGAAGTGCCAGGCGGACTTGTTGTACTTCACGTCCATCTGGAAGCCGGCCACCTTGTACGTGCGCGGGTTCGCCGCGCTGGCTGTGGCCTGGCCCTTGTCGTTGATGCATGGGTCGGCGAACGGCGCGCCCGCAATCGGCAGCAGGCCGTTGGTAATGAACTTGTCCTCGTACCAGGTGAACGTGTTGGGGTCGACGCGCCACGTCGGGTGCTCACGCGTCGCGTGGAACTCCATTGCCTTCTTCTCCGTGTCGGTCCCATCCTCCGGGAGCTCCACGGCGTTCATCGTGACGTTGTCCTTGTGGAAGTCGAAGCGGTTGAGCTCCGGGAACGTCGCGGTGCCGCTCTCGACGACGTGCCGCGGCAGCCCGCCGTGGATCGGGTTATCCTCGCCGTCGAGGGCGACGTCGAGCGGCGGACGCGGCGGACGGTGACCGGCCTTGCCCGGGATGAAGAACGGGTAGCCCGGGTTGCCCGAGCCATCCATCACCGGCATCGGCGCCAGCGCCTGACCGGGGATCGGAACGATGGCCGGGATCGGCGTGCCCGCGGCGATCTCGCCGTCGGGTAGCGCGCGCGAGCCGGGCACTGGAATGCCAGCCTCGTCGAGCTGCGTGCCCGCCTCGAAGACGTCGTGGTTGCGCCAGAGCTCCCACATGCCCTGCGCAAAGTGGGGATAGAAGTGGCAGTGGAAGATGGCGTCGCCAACCGTCTTGTTCCGGTTGCCGCTGCCCCCCCACGTGATCTCGTAGGTGAAGCCGGCGCCGGGGCCGATGCCCTGGCTGTCCATGTAGTTCGAGTTGTCCTGCTCGGGCGAGCGCAGCCACTGGTGCGCGTGCAAGTGGAAGACGTGGTGCTCGGCCGGACCCGCGTGCAGGTTGCGGATCTTCACCCGGTCGCCGATGTAGCTGTGGTGCACGCCCGACGGATCGTCGGGATAGAGCACGCGCGACGCCTTCGTCCCCTCGGGGTGCGTCGGCTCTTCCAGATGCGGCTCTGCAGCCGGATCCTCGACGTGTGGCTCCTCCGTTGCGGGTTCCAGGTCGAGCGGCTCCGGAGCGGGGTGCGCCTCCGTTGCGTTGGCCGGCACGTCGACGATCATCGCCGGGTCGCCGATCGCCCACGAGGAGAGGAAGAATTCCTCGAACTTGCACTCGGTGCAGTTCGCCGCCGGACCCAGCCCCTTGCGGTTGGCGAGCACTGTGGCGCCAACGCCTCCGGAGCCGTAATTGATCGCGAAGTTATCGCGGCCGGCGTGGAGCGTGTTGGCGAGGAGTGGGTCCTCGAACTCCTTGAACGCCTGCACGGTGCCGTTCTCGTCGTGGAAGATCACCGTGAACTCGCGGAACGGCTTCTCGCGCATCGGGCTCGCGGCGATCGGCCTAAATGTGCCGGGCGCCCAGGAGCCCATGTTCGGCCCGGTGATGATCGCGTCGAGGTCGGTGTGCACGATCTCGTTGCCCTGGAGGATCTTGAAGATCGGTCGCCCGGCGCGTGCGTGACCGGCGGGATAAACCTCGTTGTAGTTGATCACCGGGTGGCCCGAAGGTGTCTTCTTCGGATAACCGTTGGCGTCCTTCACCGTGGCGAGGTCCATGTCGGCCGCGGTCACCTGGTTACGGTACCACTCGGATCCCGCCGGCTCGACGTTGATTGCCCCGAAGAGGCCGCGCGTGATCGAGCCGCCGTCGCCTTCTCCGCCGGTCGTCGCGCCGGCGCTGTACATGAAGTACGTGCCTTCCTTCTCGCCGTAGAGGGTGTACGTCGCCGTCCCGCCGGGCGGGACGACGCTGCTCTGGTTGTAGGCGACGTTCGAGCCGTCGCTGGCGATGCCGTTGACGAGCTGCATGCCAACCGCGCGGACGGACGCACTACGCGTCGCCGGCTGCTGGTTGTCACGCGGCGTCGTCGCCAGCAGGTTCTGGAACGTGATCTGGAGGCAGTCGCCGGCGTTCATGCGGAGCACCATCGGGCGCGGTCGCTTGTCGAGCCGGAGCTGCACGTTACCGGGGCCGATCTCTGTACCGGGCTGAAGCGGAATCACGTCGCGCCGCAGCGCGAACATCATCCCGGCCGGGTCGTACGTCCCGAGTCGGTTGTAGAAGACGACCTGATCGAGCGCCACGACGTCAGCGGTGATCGTGCGGGCGCACGCGGCCTGTGCTGCGGCAGCGCTGGGGATGAGACCTACTGCGGCGAGCACGGCAATCGTCCGCCCGATCCATCGATCGGCGCGGGAGACGTGCCCACTCGTCTGCTGGACAAGACCCTCGCGGGTCACCTGCGTTTTCACAATGCCCTCCGGGCGGCGGAGCGTGGTGGGGAAATGCGATCCTGAGCCAGCCGACCTGTGGAGGGTCCGATTGGCGGATCGACGTACTCTCTGCGCCATCCGTTTGGCAACGGACATGCCCGTTGGGCCTATGGCTTTAAGTCGTTATGTCATAAGTGTTTGTATGGTATGTACCCGCTGGCGCGCAGCTAACGCCGCACCACGAACGCACCGTCCAGGTGCGTTGTGCGCACCGCCTGAGTGCGGACCTCCCAGGTCGTTCAGCGATCGTCCTCTCCGCGACGTCCGCGACGTCCGCGGCGGCCACTGTCGCGCTCGCCTTCGCCAACGTGCTGGCCGGTCGGGCTCACCAGATACCACTCGC
Organism: Gemmatimonadaceae bacterium; assembly: GCA_046263215.1. Taxonomy (GTDB): domain Bacteria; phylum Gemmatimonadota; class Gemmatimonadetes; order Gemmatimonadales; family Gemmatimonadaceae; genus JBHELH01. Next base: position 19,503 of record JBHELH010000024.1, read on the forward strand.
CCCACGAGTCCTCTACGTGCTGGCCGCGCGTCTGTCCTGGTCCCGCGTCGCCGAGGTAGTAGTAGAGCGGGTGGCCGTTATACGTGACCTGCGCTCCGCCACCGCGCCGGGGCACGCGCCCGAGAAGGCTCGCCCGGACAGTCGAGTCCGCTGCCGTAGCAGGTGACTGGCCCGCCAGCAGGGGAGGCCAGATGACGGCGCACATCTCATAGCAGGTGCTCTGGCCGGCCCTATCCTCCTCGAGGAGGTAGAGTGATCGACCGTTCCCATCGGTGAGAAACGCGCCGTACTGATCCGTTCGACCAACGCTGACGCGCACACCTGACGCGGCGGCCGAGGTCGGCGCGGCCGAGGTCGGCGCGGCTCCCGAAGGCGCTGCCGGCTGCCGCTGGCGTGCGCTGTCAGGTGCGCCAGTCGTTGCCGACTCCGCAGCATTCTCCGATTTGCACGATGAGCTCGCTAGGATGAGTGCGCCTATGACTACCGTGGCTAGGCCTTTCCACATTGCTCCTCCCTTCTCAATCCGTCGGCAGTGGTTTCCACAACGTGAGCGTGGAGAACCGAGTGCGGATTGCGGATCAGAAGCATCCCGAGGGTGTGAGTCTGCACTCCGCACTTCTCCATCGGATGATGCGCCGAAGGGCGGAGATCGCGTGGCTAATTCTCCGCCCATCGACTCCGATCCGTTACTGGCTCAGTTGCACTCGGTCCGGAAGACGTTTTCCGTCCGCACTTTGCCGTTCTGGTCGACCTCGACCGTCTGCTGAACGTAGACGAAAAGGTCGTCCCCGGCGTTGAACACGCGGCGCCGTGGATCGGCCCCGTCACGCCGGAGGTGAGTGCGCGTCTCGAAGACGCTCCGGAACGGGAGTCTGTCGACCGGGCCCGTCTCGAATTTGTCGAGCAGGGTCTGCTGGTTGTGGTACCGGACAATGCGTTTGCGCTTCTTCCGCGTCTGCTCGTCGTCGTCCCAGTAGCCCTCCGGAACAATGGCTTCACCGTAGATGGCGCGAGTGTCCTTCCACCCCTCCAACTTGAGCTTGGGGCTGCCGAGAGGCTCGGTCTCCAGACGCATCCGTGTTTTGCGGGTGCCCCTGAGCACGACGAGCTCGTTGCGGCAGGTATTGTACACCGGCTCGGTGATCGGGACCGGCGTCTCCACCGTCCTCATGAACTTGTCGTCGTTCTCCGCGTCCTGCGGGCTCAATTGGTTGTGCACTGACCGCACCTCGCGCCAGGCGTCGCTGTCCTCGTCTCCGACCAGTCTGCTGCCCGAGCTCTGCGGCTGAGCCTTGGAGTCTGGCCCTGCGATGTCGGACGCCCCGCGGGCGCCGAACGTCGTGATGCTGATCGCGGCAGCGATCGTGAGGCTGGCGACGATCCGCCGCGTCCGGCTCATCGCCACCCAATACGCGATGTGCCTTCGCACGGTCATCCTGATTCTCGGGGTCAACCTGCGCTCG
>JBHELH010000025.1:0-5269 GCA_046263215.1 Gemmatimonadaceae bacterium
CTCGCGGCGGAACTCGAACGGATCGCGTCGCGCGGCGTGGGCCAGCTCGTCGATGAAGCTCTCGAGTACGAACGTATTCTGTGACGGCCCGACGGAGCGCCAGTAGCCGACGGGCACGGCGAGCTCCGCGCGCCCGTACTCAACCAAGACGTTCGGGATGGCGTAGTGCATGTCCGCGATGCCCGCCACCGCGGGTCCGTCGATCGCATCCCGCCCGCCCGAGATTCCCTGCGCGACGATCTTGACGCGGAGCGCGCTCGGACGACGGCCGCTCGCGTCGAGCGCGCCCTCGAGCCGCAGATGCGCCGCCGGCCGGTAGAAGTCGTGCTGCATGTCCTCTTCGCGCGTCCAGAGCACCTGGACCGGCGCGCCCACTTTCATGGACGTCTCGACGGCGTCCTGCACGAAATCCGTCCGGCTGCGCCGCCCCCAGCCGCATCCGAGATAGGTGACGTGCACCGTCACCGCTTCGGGGGAGAGCCCGGTGAGCCGTGCCGCGGCGGCCTGCGTCCCCTGCGGGTTCTGCGTCGGCACCCAGATCTCGCAACGGCCGCGCTGCGCCCACGCCGTGCAGTTCATGGGCTCCATCGTGGCGTGCGCGAGGTACGGCGCCTCGTACGTCGCGCGGACCGTCCGATTCGCGCCGGCCATCGCTGCTTCGACGTCACCCACGCGCTTGGCCACGGCGCCGGGCGCCTCGGCGAGCTTGGCGAAGTGCGCGAAGATGTCGGGGGTGCTCATGGCGAACGGTCCGTTATCCCACTCGATGCTCAGCGCTCGCGCCCCTTTGAGCGCGGCCCACGTGTTGTCGGCGACGACGGAGACGCCCTGCGAGATCTGCACGACGTGTCGCACGCCGGGCACCGCCCGTGCCTTGCGGTCGTCGAACGACGCCACCTTCGCACCGAACACCGGCGGGTGCACCACGGTGGCGAAGAGCATTCCGGGGACGCGAACGTCCGCGCCGTAGACGGCCTTGCCACTGACCTTCTCCTTCGTGTCGACCAATGGCACGCGCGTACCGATGAGCGCGAACTGCGATGGGCCCTTGAGCCGCGGCTCGGGCGGAACCGGCAGCGCGGCGGCCGCGTCGGCCAGCTCGCCATAAGCCGCCGACCGCCCCGAGCCGCGGTGCGTGACTCGCCCGTTCGCGGTCGTGCATTCGTCGGCCGCGACTCCCCAACGCGCCGCCGCGGCGGCGACAAGCATCTCGCGCGCGCTGGCGCCGGCGCGTCGCAGCGGCATCCACGCCCCGTTCCGCACGCTCGTGCTCCCCACGGTCATCATGCGGCCGTACTTGGTCGGGTGCGCGTCCGCCTGCACGACGCGCACACGGCTCCAGTCGGCGTCCAGCTCGTCCGCGACGATCATCGGGAGCGCCGTGCGAACGCCCTGCCCCATGTCGGAGCGCGCCAGCCAAATCGTCACGTCCCCGTCAGGGTCGACGCGGAGGAAGGCGTTGGGCTCGAGCGAAACGACGGGCGCGCCGTTCTCACGGCGACCGGGGAGGCGGATACCAAGCAGCAGTCCGGTGCCGGCCACGGCGCCGAGCTTGATGAAATCGCGACGATCGACCTTCGTGACGGGTGTAGGCAGCATGGCTCAGCCCTCCCGTGCGGCACGGTGGATGGCGCGCCGGATGCGGTCGTACGTGCCGCAGCGACACGCGTTCCCTGCCATGGCCGAGTCGATGTCGTCGTCGCTCGGCTTTGGATTGGACGCGAGCAGCGCGGCGGCGCTCATGATCTGTCCCGACTGGCAGTAGCCGCACTGCGGCGCCTCCTCGGCGATCCACGCTCTCTGCACGCGATGCGTGGCGTCGGCGGAGAGCCCTTCTATAGTCGTGATCGCCCTGGAGCCGACGGCCGACACCGGCGTGACGCACGAGCGAATGGCCCGGCCAGCGAGGTGGACCGTGCAGGTGCCGCACTGGGCGATGCCGCAGCCGTACTTCGTCCCGGTCAGGCCGATGAAATCACGCAGCACCCAGAGGAGCGGCGTGTCGGGTTCGACGTTCACCTGATGACTGCGTCCGTTCACCGTGAGCGTGATCAGCGCCACAAGCCCTCCCGTGCTCCGCGGACTATCGGCCGCCCTCGCGGCCCTGCTCGGATGGTACGGCGCCCGTGGGAGCTCGGCAAGGAAGCGACAGATGGCGGTTGCGTCCCGTCGAACGGCGTTATCGTTTAGAACCGTGCACTCGCTCTCGCCGAAACGCTTGCTCATTGCCCTGCTCGGCGCCTGCCTCCTGACGACCGCCGGCGTCGCCGGCGCGTGGGCGCAGCGCTGGATGCGCATCGAGCCGAACGTGCCGTACGACGGCCGGTTCACCTTCGTGCGCATCCGCTACACCGTCTACCGCCGCAGCGGCTGGGAGTTCGACTACCCCACGATGGAGCGCAACCTCATGCTCATGATGCGCGAGGTCACGTCGCTCCGCCCGCATGTGAGCGAGAGCAACATCCACACGCTCGACGACCCGGAGCTCCTGAAGTACCCGGTCGCCTACCTCTCCGAGCCGGGCTACTGGATCCCGAGCGACGCCGAAGCGGAGGGATTGCGCACGTACCTGGCGAAAGGCGGATTCCTCATCGTCGACGACTTCATGCGCGGCGAGTGGTACAACTTCGAGCGCCAGATCCGCCGCGTGTTGCCGCAAGCGCGCATCGACCGGCTCGATGTCTCCCACACGATCTTCCACTCGTTCTTCAGCCTCGACTCGCTCGAGATGTCGTACCCGCACGATCGAGGGCTGAAGGCGGAGTTCCTCGGGATCCACGAGGACAACGACCCCTCGAAGCGGCTGATGGTGATCGTCAACTACAACAACGACATCGGCGACTACATGGAGCATTCGGGTCAGGGTTGGTGGCCCGTCAATACGAGCAACGACGCCTACAAGCTCGCGATCAATTACATCGTTTACGGGCTGACGCACTGAGGGGCATGGAGCGCAATCGCGCGTCGGATCGCGACTATACGGCCCTGCGCATCCTGGCAGGCCTGTGCGCCGCCGAGGTAGCGGTGCTGTGCGCGCTGATCGTCATCGAGTCGCCTCTGACCCCACTGGTCCACCGGCTGCTGGAGACGCCTTCCGGCGTGATCATTCTCGTCATGAGCGTCGTAACGCTGATCATGCTTGGCATGATCGTCGTGCTTCTTCTGCGACGGCGTTCCGGAGCGGGCCATGACTCGCCGGCCGCCTGACGTGCATCGCGGCTGAGGCGGCGGGCGGAAATGTTCGACGACGTGGCGCGGCAACTCGAGGCGGAGTTCGCTCGGCTGGGCATCGCGCGCTCGGAGCCGGCCGCGTCGATCGTGGGGGATCCGCCGTGGCTGTACTCAGCCGAGTTCATGCTGCAAGTCGCGCGTACGCTGCCTGACGGCGCGGGCGCGGCGGCCCTCGGCCGTGCACTCGTCGCCTCGCGCGCGGGACCGCAACCGCCGGGCGACGCCCGTAGTCGGGGAACGTGACAGCTCCCGAGCTCGTCGTCCTCTCACGGGACAAGGCGGAGCACTACGAACCGCAGGGCGTCGAGATTTGTATCTCGATCACCGACCCGAAAGCGCCGCCGGCCCGCCTTTCACCGCGGTTCGCCGCCGTGCTGCGGATGGAGTTCAGTGACGTCCTTTCCGCCGGTGGCTCCGGCGACGTCCTCTTCGCGGCGGAGCATGCGCGGCAGATTCTCGATTTTCTGGCGCGGTGGCCCCAGGCGGAGCGAGTGGTTATCCACTGCGTCGCCGGCGCCAGCCGCTCGCCGGGCGTCGCGCTGGGCATCTGTGAGCTCCGCGGTTGGTCCACGGCCACGCTCGAGCAACGGTATCCTTTCTGGAACTCGTGGGTGCGGAGCCTGTTGACCGCAACCGAGCAACCGCAGCAGCCTGAGGCCTAGGCACCCATTGCAGTCGAGGGCGTCCCGGAGTCGCGACCTGCTATGCTCTACATGATCGTCGAGCACTTTCGCGGTGGCGATGCAATCCCCGTCTACCGTCGTTTCCGCGACCGAGGGCGGATGGCGCCCGAGGGGCTTCGCTACGTCGCGAGCTGGGTGACCGCCGACCTCCGGCGTTGCTTCCAGGTGATGGAGTGCGACGATCCGCAGCTTCTGGAGCAGTGGATGCGCAGTTGGGAGGACCTTGCCGACTTCGAGGTGATCCCCGTGGTGACGTCCGCAGAAGCCGCGGCATCCGTCGCGCCGCGGCTGTAACCGCGAAGCGCCGTCGTGCGTTGCCGCCGCGTCGCGGCACCGGCGGCGCTGCGAAGCCCCCTATTGCCCAGTCCGTCGCGGGATGCAAGGTTAGAGCGGCTCCACCACCGGTGCCCGAGCGCCGGCGACGACGACGATTCCGACTCCGATATGCGACTGCGTAGCTTCGCCGCTATCGCGGCCGCCCTCGCCCTCGCCGCGTGCGACGGGAAGGGCACCTCCCCCGCCCCGACGCTCGAAGGCGTGTGGGCGACGCGCCCCAACTTGTACGACCCCACCGACTCGCTCACCCTCGCCCTCGGCCAGCAGGGGTCGGAGGTATCAGGATTCGCGATCCTGCGCCGGGTCGACAATCCGGGCCAGTACTTCGCGATATTCTTCGTCCACGGCTCGCTCACCGGCCAGTCCGCGGAGCTGCACCTCGGCTTCGTGTCCCCGCCAGCGCCGGGCGCTCTGGTGCTGCGAGCAACGTTGAGCGGCGCCGAGCTCTCCGGAGCCGTCACGATGGGCACCGACAAACCGGTGACTCTGCGTCGGTCCGACCCGCGCGGCGGTGGTGTCGCGGGGACATACGCGCTGGTCTCGACGACTCCGTCTGACGCGCCAGCGGCTATCCGCGACACGATCGTCGCGCTCCCCGACGGGCGCGCGCGTCGGCACCGCGAGCAGCCCGGCTTCGCCTACGGGACCCAGGCCGTGTGGTCGCGGCGCGGCGATTGGCTGGTACTCGAGCAACTCGCCGCCGCCGCCTCCTCCTCAGTTTTCTACGCTTTCATACCCTACCTCGACTCGTTGCGGATCGAGCCGGACGCGCTCGTACGCAGCACCCCGGTGCGCGATGGGGTGACGCTCGTGGAGACGTACCGGCGCGTGCCGTAGGAGACGCCTACGGTGACGATGATGAAGACCTCTCGCGCCGCCGGTGGCGTCATGACGCTCCGCCTCGCGCTCGCGGCGTCGCTGGTCGCCGCCGGCTGTGACGGCGCAACGGGACCGGGGGATCAGTCCGACGGGCGTCCGATCGTCTACGTCCGCCTCGACAACGGGCCGGGCTGGACGCT
>JBHELH010000026.1:0-14167 GCA_046263215.1 Gemmatimonadaceae bacterium
GGCGCGCAGCGTCATCGTCATGAAGCGCGGCATGGCCGCCGGCTTCGCGGGCATCGAGAACGACCTGTTCTACGACTCGAAGACGCGCATGCTGTTCGGCGACGCCAAGGCCACGCTCACGCGATTGATTGGCGAGATGAAGGGGCTGTAAGCGGCCTCCGTTGCGGCCCGAGCCCGGTCGCGGTAGTGTGGGTTGCTCGGTCGGAGCTACTCATTCAACCGGGAGGTGCTCGATGCGGTTCGCTCGCCTGTTCTACGTCGCCTCAAGCGCGGCGCTCGCGTTCACCGCCACCGCGGACGCGCAGGCCCGCGCCGCCGCCGCGACGTCCCGGGATGACATCGAACGTCTTCGCGCGGCCGTCGAAGCCGCGGCAGCCCGCTCCTCCGATGCCTGGACCCGCGGCGACATCGACGGCTTCATCCGCGCGTTCGCGCCGGAGGTGTGGGTCTTTCCGCCGAACGCGGAGCCGTTCCAGGGCCGGACCGCATCGAACGAGTTCTTCGCGCGCAGCTATGCCCAGGGCACTCGCAACCTCCAGCTGCGGACGACGGGACTCGACCGCTCTGGTTGGCTAGCGTACGAGACGGGTACGTACTCCGCCGACTACCCGACGCCGGGTCAGCGCGGGGCGATGAGCCGCGACTTCGGGAAGTACGTCCACGTATGGAAGCGGGAAGCGACCGGCGAGTGGCGCATCCACCTCGTGGCGTGGAACTCGAACCTGCCGGCTGCGCCGCCGCCTCGCTGATCCGGCCTCGCTTACACGGTCGTGCGCGGCGCCGGCTCGTCCGCCGGCGCCGGCCGCTCGACCGGCAGCCCACGCCGCTGCCAGCCCGTAAAGCCGTCCGAGAGGTTGATCACGTTGTTGAAACCGCGCGCGCGTAGCAGGCTTGCCGCGACCGACGAGCGTCCGCCTGACTGACAGTGGAGCACGAGCTGCCGGTCCCGCTCGAGCTCCGCGACGCGGTCGGTGAGGTGTCCGAGGGGCACGTTCACGGCGCCGGCGATGTGGCCCGCCTCCCATTCAGCCCGATCGCGAACATCGACGACGGTGACCGCCTGTGACGACCCCCCGCCGAGTCGCTGCGCCAGCTCGGCGGCGTTGATCTGCGGGATCATCTCGAGCGCCGCCTCTCCCGCCCACGCCTCGAGCGCCGCCGGCTCGAAGTAGCCGGCGAGTCGATCGAAGCCGATGAGTGCGAGGTCGCGCGCGGCGGCGGCGGCCATCTCCGCCCCCGCGCCGCCCGCGTCGCCGACGAGCAGGTAGACGTCGCGACCGTACGGCACCAGCCACCCGGCGCGCGTCGTGAACGACACGTTGAATGGGATGTTCACCGTGCGGGGGACGTGACCGGCCGCGTGGTCCGCCGTGCTCCGCGTGTCGAGCACGACCGCGCCGGCGGCGATCACGTCGCGCAGGCGCCCGGGGTCGAGGAGTGGCGGTTTGGCGAAGCCGCCGAGAACCCGCGGGCCGTCGCGGTTCACGCGCTTCATCTCGGCGAAGTACTTCGGCGGGTCGGGTTGCCCGGCCAGCACTTGGCGCACGAACTCGTCCTCGTCCGCGGCGGCCAACGCCCAGTTGAAGCGCCGCTCGTAGCCGACAGTCGTCTGCGGCACCGCGCCCAGTGACTTCCCGCACGCCGATCCCGCGCCGTGGCCCGGCCAGATCTGGAGGTAGTCGGGGTAGCGCTTGAAGTCCTGGAGTGCGCGGAAGAGCGTGCGAGCCGCGGCCTCCATCGTCCCGCCGGCGCGCGCGGCGCGCTCGAGCAGGTCCGGCCGCCCGACGTCGCCGACGAAGACGAAGTCGCCGGTGAAGATGCCCATCGGTCGGTCAGCGGCTCGCGTGTCCGTGGCGACGAACGACAAGTGCTCCGGTGTGTGTCCCGGCGTATGTCGCGACTCGAGACGCACGGTCCCGACGTCGATCACGTCCCCGTCCCTGAGCAGGCGCGCGCGGTCCTCGGCCGCGTACGCGTACCGCCAATCCTCGCCGCCCTCGGCCGACAGGTAGATCGTCGCGCCGGTGCGTCGGGCCAGCTCGCGCGTGCCCGAGACGAAGTCCGCGTGGATGTGCGTCTCCGTCACGTGCGTGATGCGCATCCCCTTCGTCTTCGCGGCGCTCAGATACTGCTCGGCGTCGCGGTTCGGATCGACCACCAGCGCCTCGCCGGTGGCCTCGCAACCGACGAGGTAACTAGCTTGGGCGAGCTTGTCGTCGTAGAAGCGCTCTAAGAACATCGCTATCCGCTATCCGCTATTCGGTCGGCTGCCCTGCGGGCCGCTCACGCGTGAGACGCGTACCGAGTGACGTAGGTAAGACCAGATGCAGTAAAGCCGGGCGCGCAGCGCCCGGCAATCCGTGCTCCAGACAGCAGATAGCGGATAGCGGATAGCGGATAGCGCCGTTAGCCGCCGGACCGCTTCTTTTTGACCGGCTCGTTGTGCGCCAGTTCCCGCGGGCTCTGCGCCTGGCCTTTTCGCGTGTGCTGCTCGTGGCGTGGGCTGACGAGTGCTTCGGCGGGAACGGTCGTCTCGCGGCTGGCGCCACGCGGCAGGCTATTCCCGGTTCGCCTCGCCGGGCGGCTGCGGCTCGGCCCCGGTTCATTCCTTTCCTTGCGGTTCCCCATCGTCTCCTCCGGCGGAAGAATCAAGGCTAGTCTCCCACGCTTCCGACGCAAGATTCGGGTAGCCCCTGCATGGCGGCGGTCTATCTTGGACGACAACCCTGATTCGGACGAACACGATGGAACTCGCCACCGCACCTTCCGCAGCCGACCGCCTGGACGCCGCCGAGGCCTGGGCGGCGGTCGTGGGCCGCGACCGCCGCTTCGACGGACGCTTCGTCTACGCAGTCCGCTCGACGCGCGTATACTGCCGGCCGTCGTGCCCGTCGCGCCGCCCCGCCGCCTCGAACGTCGTCTTCTTCGGGAATCCGGCCGACGCGGAGCGCGCCGGCTTCCGCGCGTGCAAGCGCTGCAGCCCGCGCGCGAGCGGCGAGCCGGCGGGCGCCGTGGCTGCCGTGCGTCGCGCGGCTACCTACATCGACGCGCACGCCGACGAGCGCATCACGCTGGCCGCGCTCGCGCGCGAGACCGGGGTGAGCGCGTTCCATCTCCAGCGCGTCTTCCGCCGCGAGCTGGGCGTCACACCGCGCGAGTACCAGCAGGCACGCCGCCTCGAGCGGCTGCGCGCGCAGCTCCGGCGCGGGCAGACCGTCAGCCGTGCCACATACGACGCCGGCTTCGGCTCGCCGAGCCGCGTCTACGAGCAGGCCGCGGCGAAGCTGGGCATGACGCCGGCCGCGTACCGGCGCGGCGGGGACGGCGTCCGCATCCGCTTCGCCATCGTCGCCTCGCCGCTCGGCCAGCTGCTCGTCGCAGCGACGCCGGACGGCATTTGCACGGTCAATCTCGGCGACTCGGACGCGCAGCTCGAGCGGCGGCTCCGAGCGGAGTTCCCGCGCGCGGTGGTCGAGCGCGACGAGGACGGCTCGCTCGCCGCGCTGACGGCGCGCGTGCTCGCTCACCTGCGCGGCGAGGGTCCGGCGCACGACCTCCCGCTCGACGTCAAGGGGACGGCGTTCCAGCAGCAGGTCTGGCGTGCCCTACTCGCGATTCCGTACGGCGAGACGCGCTCGTACGCGGCAGTCGCCGCGGCGATCGGGCAGCCGACCGCGACGCGAGCCGTCGCGCGCGCGTGCGCGACGAACCCTGTCGCCGTAGTCATTCCCTGTCACCGCGTCGTTCGGTCCGACGGCGGCCTTGGTGGCTACGCGGGCGGGATCGAGCGCAAGGAGCGCTTGCTCGAGATCGAGGGGGCGAAAAAAGCGGACGGCCCGCGGGTGTGATCACCGCGGGCCGCAGGCTTCGCGGGACGGGCCGAGACGACCCGCCTCGCGGTCTAGGGGTCGGAATCTACGCCGCTTTCTGGCCGGCTGGACGCCAGAGGATGTCCCCGTCCAGGAGCGCGGCGATGCACTCGAAGCGAGCCGGCGGGAAGCCCGACACGCCAATCTCGAGCGTGTCGCCCTTCTTCACCGAGATCTTTTGGCCCAGCGCCCGGAGCGCGTCGTCAAAGCTGTCGCTTTGGATGACGCCAGCCTGACGGACGTCGACATCCGAGCCGAGCGCGAACGTGTATTTTCTCATGCTCGAGTCCCCCTCATGAGGGCCCGGTCTCGCGGGCGCAGCCGGCCTGGTGACCATCCGACGGCTGCTCCCGACGCCATTTCATACACCGTTCCATCGCGAAAGAGCCGCGGGTATTACTGCCGGCGCCTACTGAAACGAGGCGAGCGCGCCGCCGGTTCCCGGCACAATCGGTCCGGTGGCGTACCCGGACGAACTGCGAGCTGGGACCTGCCAGCTAGGAGCGTCCCGAAGGTTCTAGTTCGCAGCTCGAAGCTCGCAGTTTCTCACGGCACCGTCACGATCCCGACCGCACCACCGAAATCGTCCGCCGCCGCAGGGAGGTTTTCGGGCACGACCCACGGGCCGCCGTCGACACGGACGAGCACCCGGTGCGCGCCGGAGGGAATCGGCCGGTCGAGCTCCCATTGGTCACCGCGGCGGACAAGTGCTACCGGCTCCCAGCTCGTGAACGTCGCCGCGAGCTCCACGAGCGCAGCACGCGACGCCGTAACGACGACGCGAGACTGACCGGACGTGTCGCTGACGAGAGCGAGGCGCGGCTTCGTGATGACTGCGGGACGACGCGCCGGTGGGGGCACACGAGCCGGGTCACGAACGGTGAAGCGCAGCGCGACCGCGGCAAAGCGCGTGTCGGGCGTTCCGCGGGAGAGATCCGAGAGCTGCCTGCCGATGGCCGCGACGAGGGCCACGCGCGGCGTGACCCACACGGCCGCGTCCACGGCGGCGAAGGGACGGGTGCCGCGTCCCGTAGCCGACAGCGCGCCGCGCGAGATCAGGCGCACGCCAGCACGCGCGTCGACATCGACTCGCCTCCCGACGACCCAGCGCGCGCTGATCGAGCCGTCGGTGTACGTCACCGGATCGGTCACGCGTTGTGTTACGGGTCCGTAAGGCTCCGAGCGCGTGTCCACGAGCACGGCAGCCGCGGTGAAGCGCGCGACGCGGCTCGCGTACCAGGTTGCCAGCTCGGCCGAGCGCGTCGGACTCCACCAGTTGAATTCTTCGATCCCGCCGAAGCCGACTCCGACCCAGCCGCCGAAGCGCCCGATCGCGAGGTGCTCGCGCGCTATCAGATATGCGCCGGCGCTCGCCGGAAGATCGCCCTGGTCGAACACCGTAACGGCACCGCCGATCTCCCAGCGTGTGCGCCCGCCTGCACGGCCGAGGAGAGACGCGGCGAGCAGCCCTTGCGTAGTCGACCGGTCCCCGTCGGCGAGGGTCAGAGCGCCGGCGGCGGCCAGCGCGTAGCGTGCGGCGTCGCGCCGGAGCGTGAGCCCGGCGGTCGCAGCGTCGGTACGCGGTACGTCGCGTTGGCGAAGCCGCGCCGCTCCGATCTCGACGGTCCCCTGCGACATCTGAGCCGCTAGGCGCGCCGGCAATGCGGCGGCGAGACAGGCGACCCCAACGCAGGCGCGGAGCGTACGACGACGTTGACGCACGCCGTCATAATACCCCTGCGGGCTAGGGCGGAGGGTAGAGGGCGAAGGGTGGAGACTGGCGAGCTTCCTCCACCCTCCGCCCTCTACCCTCCGCCCCACCTTCTACGGCCTACGGCCTCCGGCTTCCGGGCGGTGGTCCTGATGTACCTGGGCGCGGACCACTCGCTCCGACGCCGGTATACGGCGGGCTCGGGGCGTTGCGCGTTTCTATCTCGGCCGCCGTCGTCGGCCCCTGGGCCGGTAGCGTCGACGCGACGCCGCGGGTGCGCAAATCGAAAGCTGCCGCCGGCTCGATGCCGGCCGCGATGTCGCGCTGCACGTGGTCGTTCAGCTCGACGAGCTGTGTCGGGGTCGCGCCACGCTTGATGAGCTGCACGACGAGCGTCGCCGCCCGGTCCACGGGGACGCTTCGCGCAACGAGCTCGGTGAGCACTCCGAGGGGGACCGCCACCGGCTGGTCCGGCTGAACCGACCTGATCGTGCGCAGAACGTCCTTCGGCACGCCGACGCTGAGCGCGCCGGCTCCGGCGGCGATGTCGGCCTCGGTCGGCGACGGCGCGAGCATCGTGCGCGCGATCTCGAGGCGTTGCGCGAGCGCAGTGACCGCGTCGCGGATGCGCGGGCCGGCAGCGCGCTTCATCGCGCCCTCCAGCGCGCGGTCGACGAGCGGGCCCGTCGGCAGGGCGCGTGCGCGCGCTCCCTGGATTACCCGCTCGACCGCGCGGTAGGTGTCCGCGTCGAGCGCGTGCTGGAGGCGCGTCAGCGCGGCCGCGTCGCGCGCGGATGCCTGAGCGGCCGCCGGCGACACTGCGGCCGTGAGCGACAACGTCAGCGCAAGGGACAATCGCGTCGTATTCATGGTGTGCCTACCAGAACGACCGAGCTGGGCGTTCCGAATTCGGGGTCGGGCGCCGTCGGCGCGCGCGGGTCGAGCGTCCACGTCTTGCCGTCGACCATGAAGGCATAAACGTGGCGCCCGGGCGGAAGGTGGACCGTGACGGTCCAGATCCCGCTTGACGAGTCCCGTACGAGCGGCGCAGTGGCTGCGTTCCAGCCGTTGAAGTCTCCCACGAGTGCTACACGAGAGGCGCGGGGAGCGTCGAGGACGAACTGGGTGGGGACGACCGCAGGCTGCGCGCTCCGGGCTGCGCGCTGCGCGGACGTGAACCTGAGCGACTCGGATGCGGGTCCTGTCGCCGCAACGGCCGTCTGCGACGGGCCGCGGTCCGCGGCGTCACCGGCTAGGAACCCACCGATGCCTGCGGCCAGCGCGAACCCCGCGGCCGCGGCAAGCGGGATTCGCGACTGCCACCACGCCCTGCGCACTTCCGGCCGCGCACCCCGCACCGCCGCAATGTCCGCCTGCGCAGCGACAACGATCCGCCCCACCGCGGCCTCGTCGACCAGCGGGAGCGTTTGCAGCTCGTCCACGACGCGCTCCAGCAGATCGTCGCGCATATCAGTCACGGGCCACCTCCTGCAGCCGCTCACGCAGCTGATCCACAGCGCGCTTGACGCGCATCTTGAGTGCAGAGACGCCGAGCCCGGTGAGCCCGGCCATCTCCTCGTACGAAAAGCCTTCCACGTGATGGAGCAGGAACGCCTCCCGCTGCGGCGCGGGGAGCTGCGCCAGCGCGTACCGGATCTCCTCGCGCCACGCCTCCCGCTCCTCCGCATGCGCCGTCGCGACGGCGAGGTCCATCGCGGGGTGATCATGGACCATCACCTGCGCGTCACGCCCCAGCCGGCCGCTCCGCGTCCGGCACCGGTTCGCGAGGATTCGAAACAGCCACGAGTCGAATCGCTCCTGCTCCTCGTAGCGCGGAAGCGCCCGGTGCACGCGCACCCATGCGTCCTGCACCGCCTCCTCCGCGTCCGCCTCATCGTGGAGCATGCTGCGCGCGAAGCGGAGGCACCGCGGATAGTAGTGCCGAACGAGCTCGGTGAACGCACCGAGGTCGCCGCGCTTCGCTCGCGTGATGATGCCCGGGTCGAGTACGGTCACGAACAAGGATCCTTTGCGAGGCCGAACCCGGGGATGAGGCCGCGGGTCACAGGGACGTGGAAAGTGGGTTGTGGGCTTGTGGGCTTAATAGCTTGTGAGGCACTGCCGGGGGGGCCGCATGGCGTCCTGAGGTCGTCCGCGCCACCGCCGCAGCCCCACAAGCCCACAAGCTATCAAGCCCTCAAGCTCACAAGCCGCTCACCGCCTGCAAGATCTCCCCCACATGATTGACCAGCGTCGACACGTGGCCCTCGGCGCGGAAGAAGGTCGTGCGCGAGCCGGGGATGCGTTCGGCGACGAAGCGCGCCAGGGCCGGCGGGACGTTGCGGTCCTCGTGCCCGTGCCAGATCCAGACGGGGATGCGGATGTCTTCGAGGCGGAAGCCCCAGCGCCGGTTGAGCACGCGCGCCTCGCGCGCCGGGCCGCGCGCCCCTTGCCGGAACGCCTCGCGCATGTCGTCGACGAGCACGCGGCGAAACGACGCGTCGGCGAGCACCGCGCGGTCGGCGGGCGGCGCGTACGATGTCGATTTCTCGACAAACCGGGCGCCGTCCTTGGCGATCCGCCGCGCCGCGCGCGAGAGGGAGAAGCGTCGTAGGAGCCGGACACTCCTGCCGAGGGCCGGGAGGAACGGCAGCCGCGCGCCGGGCTTGCTCTTCGGCGCGCCCGGCGGAGCCCAGCCGCTGGCGATGCCCGCGGACGTCACACGGTCCGTGAGCAGCGCCGCGCATGCGGCCGCGTACGCCCCGCCGACGGAGAGACCTAGCAACGCGAACTTGTCGAGGCGAAGCGCGGCCGCGAGCGACGCGACGTCGTCCGCCCACTGCACCACACGACGCCGACGCGTGAAGTCCGAGAGCCCGTGCCCTGGGCGGTCGGGCACGATCACGCGCACTCCCAGGGCTCTCGCCTCGGCGTCGAGCAGCTGGCCGGCGAGCCGCGAGCTCGGAAAACCGTGGCAGAAGATGAGCGGCCGCCCGCCGGCCTGCCCGAACTCGGCGTAGCCCATCGCGCGCCCGTCCGGTAGCCGATGGACGTGCGCAGGCGGGCTACTCATTCGCCGTAGGGCACCCAGATGTTCTTGACCTGCGTCGCCTCGCGGAGAAACTCGCGGCCTTGCCCGTCCTCGGGATCGAGCCAGTCGCGCTCCTCCCACGTCGCCCAGGTGCGCTTCATGTTGGATGCGGACGCATGCTCGACCGCGCGGACGCCCTCGCGTGTGCCGAAGTACCAGACGGCTTCGACGTCGTCATGCTCCGCGAGCACCTTGACCAACGACTCCTTCGCGCCGGTCACGATGTTCACGACGCCGGCCGGCACGTCGGACGTCTCGAGCACCGCATAGAAGTCGGTCGCCGCGAGCGGGTGCACCTCGGACGGGATCACCACTGTGGTGTTGCCGACGGCCAGCGCCGGCGCGACGAGCGACACGAGGCCGAGGAGCGGGTACGCCTCGGGACACGCAATGCCGACGACTCCGATCGGCTCGTGCATCGCGAGCGCGACACCGCGGATCGGTACGTTATGCACTGCCCCGTCGTACTTGTCGGCCCACGCGGCGTAGGTGAAAAGGCGCTCGACGGACAAGTCGAGCTCGCGCCGCGCCCACGCGTCGCCGCGACCGGTCAACTCGTCGATGCGGCGGACGAAGTCGTCGCCGCGAGCGGCGAGGTTCTCGGCGACATAGTAAAGGATCTGGCCGCGCAGGTGCCCGCTTGCGGCGCGCCAGCCGGGGGCGGCTGCGTGCGCCGCCTCGACGGCGTTGCGAACGTCCTTGCGATTGCCTTCGCCGACTTCCCCCGCGAGACGCCCGTCTGCGCCCGCGATGCGGATGCTGTAGCCGGAGTCGGGTCGGGTTTGGCGGCCTCCGATGAAGAGCTTGGGCGTGCGGTCGATCGACGGCAGGAGGGAGGAGGGAGGAGGGAGGGGGGAGACCGGCGTGGCCCGTGACGGGACGATCGACGCGGCGGCGGCATCACTACGGGGTGGCGTCTCCCCCCTCCCTCCTCCTTCCTCCCTCCTCGTCAGGTATTCCCACATTCCCTCACGCCCACCCTCCCGGCCGAACCCACTCTCCCGGTACCCGCCGAATCCCGCCGACGCGTCGAACAAATTGGTCGAGTTGATCCACACGACGCCGCACTCGAGCTTCGGAGCGACGTCGAGCGCCAGATTGATGTTCTCCGTCCACACGCTCGCGGCCAGGCCGTATGGCGTGTTGTTCGCCAGCGCGACCGCCTCCGAGGGGGTGCGGAACGTCATCGAGACGAGCACCGGCCCGAAGATCTCGACCTGCGCGATCGTCGACGACGGTGAGACGCCGGTGAACAGCGTCGGCGGATAGAAGTAGCCGTCCGTCGGGCACGCCCACGACGGCTGCCACATCGACGCGCCTTCCTCGACGCCACGCTGCACCAGCCCACGGATTCGCTCGAGCTGCACCGGGGCGACGATCGCCCCCATGTCGATCGACTTGTCGAGCGGCGGCCCGACGCGCAGGCGCTCCATGCGCGCGCGCAGCTTCGCCACCAGCCGCCCGGCGACGCCTTCGTGCACGAGGAGCCGCGAGCCGGCGCAGCAGACCTGGCCCTGGTTGAACCAGATCGCGTCGACGACGCCCTCGACGACGCTGTCGAGGTCCGCGTCGTCGAAGACGATGAAGGGGCTCTTCCCGCCCAGCTCGAGACTCAGCTTCTTCCCCGACCCCGCCGTCGCGCGACGGATGATCCGGCCGACCTCGGTCGACCCGGTAAACGCGATCTTGTCGACGTCCGCGTGCTCGACGATCGCCTTCCCCGTCTCGCCATCGCCCGTGACGATGTTCAGCACACCGGCGGGAATCCCCGCCTCGTGCGCGATCTCCGCAAAGCAGAGCGCGGTCAGCGGCGTGAATTCGGCCGGCTTCAGGATGACCGTGCAGCCCGCCGCCAGCGCCGGCGCGACCTTCCAGGCGAGCATCAGCAACGGGAAGTTCCAGGGAATGATCTGCCCGACGACGCCCACGCCGTCGTACCCAGCGAACTCGCTGTCGAGGAGCTGCGCCCATCCCGCGTGGTGGTAGAAGTGCCGAGCGACGAGGGGGATGTCGAGGTCACGCGTCTCGCGGATCGACTTCCCGTTGTCCATGCTCTCGAGCACCGCGAGGAGGCGCGAGTTCCGCTGCACGGAACGCGCGAGCGCGTACAGGTGCCGCGCCCGCCCGTGCGCTCCGAGCGCCCTCCACCCCGCGAGCGCTCCCCGCGCCGCAGCGACCGCCGCGTCGACGTCCTCGACGGTCCCCTGAGACACGCGGGCGAGCCGTTGGCGATTCGACGGATTGATGACGTCGAAGAGCGCGCCCTCGACGGGTTCGGTGAACCGACCCCCCAGGTAGTGGCCGAAGGTGTGGTTGGACTTGGCCAGCCATGCGAGAGCCGCTTTGTCACTCTCGGGGGCGGGGCCCCACTCCAGGGACTGGAAGATTTCCGAGACTGTAGTCATGGAAGATGCCTGTGTGCTTGTGGGCTTGGTGGCTTGTGAGGAACGGCCGCGGTTCCGGTGGCGTCGTGAGGGTGTCCGCGCCACGGGCGCGGCCTCACAAGCTCACAAGCTATCAAGGTCACAAGCGTTCAGATCATCGGGTGGCGGTGAGCCGCCGAGTAGCGCCCCGTCACAAAGTGCTCCAGCTGCCGCTCGACATCGGTCAGCAGAGCACTCGCCCCGAACCTGAACAAGTCCGGCTTCAGCCAGCGATCGCCGAGCTCCTCCTTCATAAGGTAGAGGTACTCGAGCGCCTGCTTCGCCGTGCGAATGCCGCCCGCGGGCTTGAAGCCGACGGCGTAACCCGTCTGCTCGAAATACTCGCGGATCGCGCGAACCATGACGAGCGCGAAGGGGAGCGTCGCGTTGACCGGCTCCTTGCCCGTCGACGTCTTGACGAAATCGGCGCCCGCCTGCATCGCGACCATGCTCGCGCGCGCGACGTTCGTTAGCGTCGCGAGCTCGCCGGTGGCCAGGATCGCCTTCATGTGCGCGTCGCCGCACGCGGCGCGGAACGCGCGGACCTCGTCGTAGAGCGCGCGCCAGTCGCCGGTGAGCACGTGCGCACGCGTGATGACGACGTCGATCTCGCGCGCGCCGGCCGCAACCGACGCGCCGATCTCCTCCAGCCGCTGCTCGAACGGCGTGAGGCCAGCGGGGAAGCCGGTCGACACCGCCGCGACGGGGATGTCGGAGCCGGCGACGGCCTCGATGGCGGTCGGCACCATGGCGTGATAGACGCACACGGCCGCGACCCGGATCCCGAGATCTTCGACGCCCAGGGCCTCCGCGATGTCTTGACGCACGGGGCGGCGAGCCTTGGCGCAGAGCCGACGCACGAAGCCCGGTGTGTCGTCGCCCGAGAGCGTCGTCAGATCCATGAGCGTGATGGCGCGGAGGAGCCAGGCCGCCTGCCACTCGCGCTTCACCGTGCGCCGCGTCGGGATCGTCGCCGCGCGGCGCTCGACGGCGCTACGGTTGACGCGGACGCCGCGGATGATATCGAGGTCGAGCGCGGTGCCGGGGTTGCGCTCGACGTGGTCGCCGGGGCTCGTCGGGCGGCCGGCCGGAACGAGCGTCGGGCGCGCCGGCGGAGCTGAACGTGGGAGCGGCTCGACGTTTCGCTTCGCGGACATGTGTGCCACCGAATATGGCCGCGCGCGCCGGCACGGCATGATGGTCGATCAGCAGCCTACCGAGACTTATTAATGTACCGCCCTCGGCGGGGACGGACGAGCGATCGAGCGGCCGTTTCGGTATTGCGCTGGGCATCGCGGAGGAAGCGCGCCCAGCGTAGGAACAATCGGCCGCGCCTGTGGCCTGGGCATTGCGAGCGCCTTCCGTGCCCGCCGCGATGTGGCTCAGACGGCGGAATCTGGAGGGTGGAATGACAACCACGCGTCGATGCGCGGCAAGGCTCGCCGCGCACGTGGCTCTGGTCGCGATAACGGCCTGCACCAGCGAAGACGTCGGGAACCGCGACAAGAGCGGCACGGGAGCAACCACCGGCACCGGGAGCCAGGCTGCCGGTGGTGCCGCCGGCATCGACACCGCCGGCGGACGGGTGACGACGGACCGGGCCGGATCGGCTGTCGCGCCCGGTCCCGGGAAGATCCCGGGGACCCCGGGCACCACCGCCGCCGACAGCCCTGCCGCGAAAACGAGGAGCGCCAGGCCTTGATGCGGGCCGCCGCCGCTGCGCTCAAGCGGCTGGAGCGTACGTGGCGCGGCCTCTGGATCCGCGTACTGACGCGACTCATGCGGCGCAGCGGGCGAGTGGAGCGGCCGGATTGGGGCGCGCGACCGCACCGCGTGCTCTTCCTCCGACATGACCGCATCGGCGACATGATCCTGTCCACCGGTCTGGTGCGCGTGATCGCGACGTCGCACCGGACGATCACCCTCGACGTGCTCGCGTCGCCGCTGAACGCCCCGGTGCTGCGCGAGGACCCGAGCGTCGGATCGGTGGTCGTCTTCGATCGGAAGAAGCCCTTCAGCTACGTCGACACGCTGCGTCGTCTGCGCACCGCGCGGTACGACGCCGTGATCGACTGCATGCCGACGGCACCGTCGTTGACGACGCTGCTCCTCATGCTCGCGAGTGGTGCGAGGCACCGTATCGGCGTCGCAGGGCGCGGCAACGACGCAGCGTTCACGCTGCTCGTCCGCCCCACGCCCGGCGCGACGCACATCGTCGACCAGCTCGCCGCGCTCGCCGCGGCGTTCGACGTCGACCCCGGCTCAGCCGATTTCCGGCCGCGCCTGTACCTCACCGACGGGGAGCGCTCCCAGGCATCCGCAACGTGGAGGACTCATGGCGCGGAAGGCAGCCGCCGTCGATTCCTCGTCAACGTCTCCTCCGGACGCGCTTTCCGCCGCTGGCCGGACCACCGCTTCGTGACCGCCATCCGGCATGTGCTCGCCCGCGACCCGGAGCTCGCAGTCGCCGTCATCGGCGGGCCGGCCGAATGGAACCGCGCGGCCGCGATCGCCCGCGACGCAGGCGTTCCCTTCGTGCGGACTGCCACGTTGCGCGAGGCCCTCGCGCTGGTTGCCAGTGCGGACCTGCTCTTCACACCGGACACCGGGCTCGCGCACGCCGCGTCCGCCTTCGCGCGACCGGCGGTCATCATGCACATCAGTGGGACGGCGGCCCAATGGGGTCCCTACGGGGCGCCGGGTCACGCGCTCGCCAGCCCCGGTCCCTCGCTCGCGTCCCTGCCGGTGGAGCCCGTCCTCCAGGCGCTCGAGCGACTCTTAGGGGAGCAGGTCGCACCGCAGGCGCGGGCGTTCGCCGGCGGATAAGGTCGTTGTGCCCCAGCCTACGGCCAATCGGTGCGCTAGCATACCGGCCGCCGAGGGCCGAGCCCGTTACACCCCGGAGTCGCCTACCGCCCAAGAGCTTGGCCTGCCAGTTGCGTGCAGGTCCGGCACAGTCTCGGGAATGCTGCTCCACCAGGTTGCCGTGATGCGCTGAGTTGGGCACGGCACGGCAGCGTCCGACGAACAGGAGGCGTGAATGAACCGGAAGATCACGATCATCGGCGTGGCG
>JBHELH010000027.1:0-4229 GCA_046263215.1 Gemmatimonadaceae bacterium
CGCATTCACACCGAGGCGGACTACCTCGTCGCCGGCCGCAGCCTCGGGTACTGGCTCACGACGTTCTCGATCTTCGCCACCTGGTTCGGCGCGGAGACGGTCATCGGGTCGGCCGGCATCGCGTATCGCGAGGGCGTCTCGATCGCGTCCGCCGAGCCGTTCGGCTACGGGCTCTGTCTCGTCTTGATGGGACTCGTCTTCGCCGTCCCGCTCTGGCGTCGCCGGCTGACCACCCTCGCCGATCTCTTCCGCGAGCGCTTTTCGCCACGTGTGGAGCGCTTCGCGGCGCTGATCCTCATCCCCGGCTCGATCCTCTGGGCGGCCGCGCAGGTCCGTGCGTTCGGTCACGTGCTCGCGACCACGACGACGAGCCTCGGCGCCGACCTCGCGATCGGGGTCGCGGCCGGCTTCACGATTCTCTACACCATGTTCGGCGGGCTGCTCGTCGACGCCATCACTGACGTCATCCAGGGCATCATGCTGGGGGTCGGGCTGCTCGTCGTCCTCGTCGCGGCGGTCATGCACTTCGGCGGCACCGCGAGCGCGGCCGAGACGCTCGGCGTGGTCGGGCCGATTCAGCTCGTCCCCCCGGCGGGCAGCTCGCCGCTCGCGCTCGTGGAGGCGTGGGCGATCCCGGTGTGCGGGTCGGTGATCGCGACGGAGCTGGTCGGTCGCGTGATCGCGACGCGCTCTCCCGAGGTTGCGCGCCGGTCCTCGCTCCTTGCCGGGGCGCTGTATCTGACGGTCGGGCTCGTCCCCGTCATGGTCGGGCTGCTCGGCCAACGGATTGTTCCGGGAATCGCCGACCCGGAGCAGCTCGTGCCGATCGTCGCCCGGGAGCTCCTGCCGACTGTGCTCTACGCGGTGTTCGCCGGCGGCCTGATCTCGGCGATCCTCTCGACCGTGGACAGCACGCTGCTCGTCTCGTCCGGACTGCTCTCGCACAACCTGGTGGTTCCGTTGTTCGGCGTTCGCGACGAGCGGACGAAGGTTCGCATCGCCCGCGCGGGCGTCGTCGCGTTCGGCTGCATCGCCTACGCGCTCGCGCTGCGCGCGGAAGGCGTCTTCGCGCTCGTGGAGCAGGCGTCTTCGTTCGGTAGCGCCGGCGTGCTGGTGACCGTGTGCTTCGGGCTTTTCTCGAGCCTTGGCGGTCCGCGGACCGCGGCAGCTACGCTCGCAGCCGGCATCGGCTCGTATCTCACCAGCATCCTGCTAGCCTTTCCGTACCCGTTCCTCCTCTCGCTCGCGACTGCGCTCGCGGTCTACCTGACCGGGGTACTCCTCGACCGGACCGTCCCACGGTCACGGCCGGTGTGAGCGTCGTGGCGCGAGCCTGCGGCCTGCGGCCTGCGGGCGAGAAGCGTCCCGAGGGCGGGTACCCGCGAAACGGGTGAGGCCGCAGCCCGCAGGCCGGAGGTGAACTACGCGGATGGGTGCAATACCGGCGACGATGCGCGCGGTGCAGCTCGACCGCTACGGCCCTTCCGAGGTGATGGAGGTTCGCACTGTCGTCGTCCCCACGCCTGGGCCCGACCAGGTGCTCGTTCGCGTGCACGCCTCGGGGCTCAATCCCAAGGATGCGCTCGTCCGTTCCGGCGCGCTGCGCCTCCTCACCGGGCGGACGTTCCCGCGGGGCACCGGGTACGATTTCGCGGGCGAAGTCGCGGGGCTCGGCCAGGGCGTGGGCGACCTCGAGATCGGCGACCGCGTGTGGGGCTTCCTCGACGGATATCTGGGCGGGGCCGCGGCGGAATACGTTTCGGTGCCGCGCACATGGCTCGCGCGTATGCCCGAACGGCTCGGCTGGGTGGAGAGTGCCGCGCTCCCGCTCGTCGCGAGCACCGCGCTCCAGGCACTGCGCGACGTCGCTCGATTGGGCGCGGGCGAGCGCCTCCTGATCAAGGGCGCGAGCGGCGGCGTCGGCAGCGCGGCGGTCCAGGTCGGGAAGGCACGCGGCGCGTACGTCACCGCGCTCGCGAGCGGCGCCGGTCTCGATCACTGCCACGCGCTCGGCGCCGACGTCCTCGTCGACTACCGGCGGACTGCCCCGACCTCGCTGAGCCAGCGGTTCGACGTATTCTTCGACTGCATCGGCGGAAGTCCGTACCGGGAGTACCGCAGGCTTCTGCGACGGGGTGGCCGGTGGGTGTCGACGATACCCGCGGCGTGGTTCTATCCCGTCGCCCCACTCTCTCGCATCCTCGGGCCGCTGCTCGGGCAGCCGATTCTCAGGTTCGTTATCGTGCGACCGGTCCGTGCTGATCTCGAGGAGATTGCGCGGCTCGTCGATCGCGGACTGTTGCGGATGCCGGTGACAGCGACCTATCGGCTCGACGAAATCCGGGCGGCGCATGATGCCGTGGCGGAGCGGCACGGGCGGGGCAAGCGGGTGCTCGTCGTCTCCGCGGAGGCGGCACAGGAGAGCAAAGTAGGATGAGAGAAGAAGGAAAAGGTTCTCGGCGGACCGAAATCGCTCCCGCTACCTGCGTACGCGGGGTACGTTGTCGGCAACGTCCCCGGTCGGCTACTCCACAACGACCACCCACGTCCCGCCCGCGTCATATGCGCCTTCACAGTGTTACCCTGTGGCTGCTCGCCGCGCCGCTCGCCGCGCAGCAACCGCGCCAGCTCACCGCCGAGGACTACGCGCGCGCCGAGCGGTTCCTCGGCGCCAACGCGGCGCCTCTGGTGACCGGCGTCGCCGGGCGACCGACCTGGCTCCCGGACGGCCGCTTCTGGTATCGAGCGACCGTCCCCAACGGTAGCGCATTCTTCGTCGTCGAGCCCGCACGCCGCACGCGCGAAGCGATCTTCGACCAGACTCGGCTCGCCGCGGCACTCGCCGCGGCGTCCGGCGGTAGGGTCGAGGGGAGCCGGCTCCCCTTCCAGACGTTCGAGCTCTCGAAGGACGGTCGCTCGATCACCGTCAGCGTGCAGAATCGCCGTTGGACCTGTGACCTCCAGCGCTATACCTGCGCGCCCGGCGACTCGACGCGCGCCCCGTCGAACTCGAGCCTCTCCCCCGACGGGCGTTGGGCGGCGTTCATCAGGGACTACAACCTGTGGGCGCGCGAGCTCGCGATGGGTAGGGAGATCCAGCTCACCACCGACGGCGTCAAGGACTTCGGGTACGCGACCAATAACGCGGGGTGGATACGCAGCGACAGCCCGGTCCTGACGTGGTCCCCGGACTCGCGACAGATCGCCACCTTCCAGCACGACGGGCGGGGCGTGGGGGACATGTACCTCGTCTCCACAAACGTCGGCCATCCGCGCCTCGACGCCTGGAAGTATCCCCTCCCCGAGGACAGCGTGATCTTCCGCATCAGCCGCGTCGTCATCGACCTTGGTCAAGGGGGGCAGCCGCGCGTCGTTCGCTTCCAGATGCCGCCGGACCAGCATCGCTCGACCGTCTCCGATCACGTCGCCTGTAGCGGCGGCACGGTCTGCGACGTCCAGTGGTACCCCGACGGCTCGCATGTCGCCTTCGTGTCGAGCTCCCGGGATCACAAGAGCGCCTGGTTCCGCGTGGCCAACGCCCGGACCGCCGAGGTGCGCACACTGCTCCAGGAGCGCATGCCGACCCAGATCGGCGACGCGTCACTGACGGAGAACCTCTGGCGCGTCCTCCCGGCGTCGAACGAGTTGATCTGGTGGTCGCAGCGTGACAACTGGATCCACCTCTACCTCTACGATCTCACCACGGGCCGCCTCAAGAACCGCATCACGAGCGGCGAGGGCAACGTCGACGACATCGTGCGCGTCGACCAGCGGACGCGCACCATCTACTTCATGGGGTCGGGCAAGGAGCCGGGGCGCGACCCGTACTTCCATCACCTCTACAGGATCGGGTTCGACGGTCGCGGGCAGACGCTGCTCACGCCCGAGAACGCGAACCACGTCGTCTCGCTCTCGCCCGACGGCCGGCACTTCGTGGACACGTACTCCACGCCGGACACGCCGCCGGTCACCGTGCTGCGCGAAATCAGCGGCCGCGTCCTCCAGACGCTCGAGCGCGCAGACATCTCGCGCCTGCTTGCCACGGGATGGCGGCCGCCCACGCCCGTCCGCATGAAGGGGCGCGACGGCAGGACGGACATTTACGGCCTGATGTACACGCCGTCGAATCTCGACTCCGCCAGGAAGTATCCGATAATCAACCACATCTACCCGGGGCCGCAGTCGGGGAGCGTCGGCACACGCAGCTTCTCACCGGCGCGCGCCGACAA
>JBHELH010000028.1:0-3263 GCA_046263215.1 Gemmatimonadaceae bacterium
ACCCAGTCGGGGTACTCAACGTGAACGACCGGATGTGCGGGCACGAGATGGGGCTCGGAGTGCGAGTGGGGAGTGCGGACCGACAGTCGAGTCACGAGGGCCGCGCCCGCCTCCCGCCGCCGCCGGGAAGATGACGTGTCCTGGTGCGTTTCGCACGCGTTCTGGAACGCGGCGATAGGTCATTGCATCGATTCGTTACACCCGTCGACGGCCTGATCTGTACGCTCTCACAGGTAAGCCACCGCTCTGCAACGACATACGACTGTGTACCGGGCCGGGGCGGCGTGGCGCCAGGCATGCCTTGGTATGTGGTGAGTTCGCGATGCGAGCGCCGCATTCGGTTCAGGAGCCTTCGATGATCGCCCCGTGTTTCTTTACCATGACGCTGCCTTGCGCGGCCCTCGCACTGGCCGCCGGCGATTCGCCGGCCGGTTCCGGTCGCTCCCGCGCACTGGCGCTCTCGTTTTCCAGCGGCAGCGGCGGCACCGTCCTTGACCCGACGAGCACGGCTAACCCCCTCACCATCGCTCGGAGCATCACGCTGTGGCTCGCCGCGTTCGAGGATGACGACAAAAACGGGACCGAAGATAACCTCCGCTGAACAATCGTCCGCGCGCGCCGGGGGGCCAGGTGGCACTGGTGGTGGTATCCCCCCGGCCCGCGCGTTCTCTACCACGCCGGGTCTCGCCGTGCTTTCGCTGAGCGAGTCGTTCTCCTCGACGTGGCCGGATCTCGCGGCGGAGTGCGGTCTGGCGTTTTCTCTCATGCGCGAGGCGGCGGGCTTCGAGCGGCTCACGAACGCGGTCGGCGTGATCTCGGCCGGCGGTGCGGAGGATGCGCTCGAGCAGGCGTTCAACGAGACGAGTGGTCACATCGAGATCGCCGCCGTCGGCGCGCTCGAGAGTCACCGCATCGCGTCCGCGGCGGTGCGCGCCGGCGCCGCGACGTACTTCGCGCTCCCCGCCGACTACGAGATCCTGCGGTCGTGGCTGCGCGAGCGCGCCGAGCGGCTGCGGTCGCGCGTGCGGCGCGCCGAGTTCGCCGCCGGGGAGACGAGCAAGTACCGGTTCGACGGCATCATCGGAACGAGTCCGGTGCTGCGTGCCGCGCTCGACCGCGCGGCGCGCGTGATCCCGCACCACACGGTGACCGTACTGCTCACCGGCGAGACGGGCACCGGCAAGGAGCTGGTCGCGCGCGCCATCCACTACAACGGCCCGCGACGGGAGGCGCCGTTCGTCGACGTGAACTGTGCGGCGATCCCCGACCAGCTCCTCGAGAGCGAATTGTTCGGGCACGAGCGCGGCGCCTTCACGGGCGCCACGGTGGCGAAGCCCGGGCTCTTCGAGCTCGCCAACGGCGGCACGATCTTCCTCGACGAGATCGGTCACCTGCCGCTCCAGCTGCAAGGAAAGCTGCTGCGCGCGCTCGAGGAGCGCAGCGTCCGGCGAGTCGGGGGTACGCGGTCGACGGCGATCGACGTGCGCGTGATCGCCGCAACGCACATCGACCTCGCGACTGCCGCGCGGCGCGGCGAGTTCCGCGAGGACCTGTATCACCGGTTGAGCGTCGTCCCGATCGAGCTGCCGCCGTTGCGCGCGCGGCGCGAGGACGTCGTAGTGCTCGCGCGACACTTCCTGTCGCGGTTCGCGCGGGAGTACGACGTCCCCCAGCCGGCGCTGTCGCCGGACGCCGAGCGCGCGCTTCGGCAGCGCGCGTGGCGTGGGAACGTCCGCGAGCTTCGCAACCTGATGGAGCGTACGGTGCTCCTGAACCCGAAGGAGACGCTCGGCGCTACCGACTTCCCGGAGACCGACGTTCCGGAGTCCGGCGCCGGGGGGATCCCGTTCCCGGCCACGTTGGCCGCGATCACCTACTCCGCCGCGATCGCAATGCTCGACTTCTGCGGCGGCAACAAGAGCGAGGCCGCACGACGTCTCGGCATCTCGCGCCCGCGCCTTCAGC
This sequence comes from Gemmatimonadaceae bacterium, assembly GCA_046263215.1. Taxonomy (GTDB): domain Bacteria; phylum Gemmatimonadota; class Gemmatimonadetes; order Gemmatimonadales; family Gemmatimonadaceae; genus JBHELH01. Next base: position 1,966 of record JBHELH010000028.1, read on the forward strand.
GTATTCTCGACACCGGGGCCGGCGCCGACGTCGACCTCTCCGACACTGAGGTGGAACATGATGACTAGATTCGTACGTGGTCTGTTGGTCGGCGCCGCGGTCGCCCTGGCCGCCCTGAGCTGCGACGACAGCGCCGGCCTGGGGCCGACCGACGAGCGGCAGGCGAGCGAGCTGAACTTCCTGCGCCCGGCGCCGGGCGCGCCGGAGTTCGCCGACACTACCGTCACGTTCTACGCGAAGCGAGGCGAGGACCGGCAGGTTCGCATCCGTTACGCGGTCGCCCCCGGGGAGTTCGAGGAGTTCGTCCGCTTCCGTGTTCGCGACGACGCCCTGGTCGCCCGTCCTGACGGGACGCCGATCGCCGAGGGCGACTCGGTGCTCATCACCGTCCGCGTCGTCGACTTCTCGCGGCTGATCGTCGAGTTCCAGCCGTCAGGACTGCGCTTCTCGCAGTCCGAGCCGGCGGAGCTGACGTTCAAGTACAACCACACCGATCCCGACCGGGACGGCGACGGAGACGTCGACGCGAACGACTCGATCATCGAAACGCAGCTCGCAGTCTGGCGGCAGGAAGCTCCCGGCCAGCCGTGGTTCAGGATGCCGTCCAAGATCGAGATCTCGATCGACGAGGTCGAGGTCGACATCAGGGGCTTCACCGGCTACGCGCTCGCGTACTGAGTCGAGGGCTTCGTGGCAGCTCACCCGGCGGTAGACGGCCTTCTCACCAACGCCCGCGCGTACGCCGCGACGGGCGAGTGGGACGTCGTCCGCCGGATGCTCCGCGCGGAGGGATCCGCGGTGCGGGAGCACCCGGAGCTCGTGACGCTGCGCGGTGAGGCGGAGCTGCGCACCGGGAATCCGCGCGAGGCGTGGTCGTGGCTCTCGGAGATGCTGCCCCTAGTCGAGCGGAGCGGCGACCGCGCGGCCCTCCGCCGTGCGATCAACCAGATAGGGGTCGCCGAGGTGGAGCTGGGCGCGCTCGACGACGCGGAGCGTACGCTGGGCCGGGCGCTCGAGCTGGGGCGCCGCGACGGCGATCATCTGCTGGTCGCGCGCGCCACGAACAACCTCGGTGCGATCGCCAACATTCGCGGTCACCGCGGCGAGGCGCTCGCGCTTTACCAGCTCGCCGTCCCGGCCTACCAGCGACTCGGCCACTTGATCGGGCTGGCCGAGAGTCTCCACAACATGGCGATCTCCTTCCGCGACCTCGGCGAGCTCGAGTCAGCCGACGAGTGCGAGCGGCGGGCGATCGACTACGCGCGCGAAGCCGGCGGCGGGCCGCTGCTCGCGCTCGC
>JBHELH010000029.1:0-38900 GCA_046263215.1 Gemmatimonadaceae bacterium
CCCCCCGTCGAAGCGAGCTCTTGCGGCGCTACGGGAAGACGAGGTGCTGAGGAGGTCGGCAACGTGGCGAACTGGCGGGACGGCCACGTTTTAGGCGGACCGCCGACGCCCGCTTCCCAACGCCGTCAAGCATCATGCCTACTCCTTTGTTCCCGGGCTCTGCGGTGGCCCGGCGGTCAGTGCGTCCGACACCCGTTCGCGCTGGTGATCGCTACGGCTGCGCAGGATGGCGAGCAGGTTCTCCGACGCGATGAGCGTCGGCTCGGCCGACATCGACAGTGGCTCGCTCGCGGACGTGTACTTTGTCGTGTCGAGCTTCGCCTGATCGCGCTCGCGTGACGCGCGATCCGCATACAGGAAGACGCGGAGCTCCGATCGTCCGAGCATGAACGCAACGCCTCGCGTGGAGAGCGGCGGCTCGCGCGCCTCGCCGGGTTCACGCCGCGGCGCGAGCCCCGCGCGCTCGAGTCGCTCGACCACGCTGCAGATCTGCCACGCGCCCGTTGCCGGGCAGATGAGATTCGCGGTTGCCGGGCTCGTTGATGCGACGCTCGCCGTCGCGCCGCTCGTCGTGCCGCTCGCATCGACGCCTGAGGCGACAGGCTGCTCGTCACCGCGGTCATTGCCTGCACTTCCCCCGCACGCCGATACCACGCCGGCAGTCGCCGCGAGTGCGATGACGACAGCGACGCCGCGCTTCGACATTCGCCTCGCTTCCCACGCGGTACGCTCCGTGCACGAGCGCTCGTGGGCGGTACCCGCCCGGTATCGCATCATATCTCTCTGCGGAGGTCCGAATGAGCAAGTTGCTGCGAGGCCTCGCCGCCGGCTACGGTGCGAAGAAGCTGGGCGGCGGATGCTTCAGCACCGTGCTGATCTTTTTGCTGCTGTGGTGGTTGTTAGGGAACTTTGAGTTGTTTCAGTAGGAACGCTATCGGCTATCAGCTATCGGCATCAGCTATCAGCCACCCGCCTTCGGCGGGTACTCGGCTATCAGTCGCAAGGAGGGCGGCCCTGCGGGCCGTTGATTGCGTGAAGAGCCTTAGGGAGCGAGCAAGGAGTGACCACATGCAGCAAAGCCCGGCGCGAAGCGCCGGGCCTTCGAAAGTACTGATAGCTGATAGCCGATAACGTCGCCGCCGCAGGCGGCGCCCGATACCTGTTAGCTAATAGCTTCGAGTAGTGCGTGCGAAGCGCGCACTACTCGATCACGTTCACCTCGGTCGTCCGGCGCTCCAGCGCTTGGAGGACGACGATGTGGAAATGCGGTGGGCGGAACTCCTCGGTTGCTTCGATGGCGCCCTCGCGCTCGTGCTGGAGGAGGAGTTGGCGCAGCCAGTCGCGGCATAGGCGACGCTTGGGCTTGCGCACGTCCACCGCGATGCCGGTCGGGTGCACCGACTTCACCGAGCCGTTGCGTGGGCGGCGCGACATCGGGCGGAGCGCGCTGGTGACGACCAGGCGCTCACCGCATGCCGCATGGTACTCGGCGGCGAGATGCTCGATGTACGTGAGCACCTCCGGCGTCGCGTACGGGAGCGACATGCGGCTCTTCGGGGTGTAGTCCTTGTTGCCGCTGAGCGGCACGAACTCGCCGGCGGCCACCGCGCGCCGGGCCGAGCGCACCGTGGCGTGGAACTGCAGGCCACTGGCGCGAGCGACCAGGTACAGGTGGTCGACGCTCTCCTGGGAGCCGCGGAGCGACTGGGCGGCCAGCCCACTGGCCGCCAGCAGTGAGAGCGCGCAGGACAGCGCGACGGCTCGGACGAGACGATGGTGCATGCCGGCAACTCCTCAGCGTTCGCCAAATACTCAGCGCGGCCGGCTCCATGAGAGCCGGCGCGCTCGATCACCGATACCGGCGGCCCATAACGCGAGCGTCATGCCGTCGCCGGGGGATGCGCCCACCCGATGACGGGTGGGCATGCAGGACGTTTCATAACCACGGCCAAAAGCGGCCGCTGACGTAAACGCATGAAGCAGGTGACGATGCACAACCTAGATCGCGTCCACTGCCTTTCAAGTTTACGTCCTGCAACCACATGCCGACGATAGAACAGATCAGCTCGGCACGCGAGCGCATTTCGCACCATCTCCATGTGACGCCGGTCACAAGCGCCAGCCTGCTCGGCAAGGAAGCCAACGTCGCCCTGTTCCTCAAGTGCGAAAACCTCCAAAAGACCGGGTCGTTCAAGCCTCGCGGCGCCTTGAACAAGGTCTGCCGGCTGGATGCGGCGGCGCGCCGTCGCGGCGTCGTGACCGTATCCGCCGGGAATCACGCCCAGGCACTCGCGTGGGCGGCTCGCACCGCGAACGTGAGAGCCACGGTCGTGATGCCGCGTGCCGCTTCGCAGGCGAAGGCCGACGCCAGCGCCGCGTACGGTGCCGAGGTCGTCCGACACGGCACGACGTTCGAGGCATTCGAGCGCGCGCAGGCGTTGGCGTCCGAGCGCGGGCTCGTGTTCGTTCACCCGTTCGACGATGAGGAGGTAATGGCTGGTGCAGGCACGACCGGGCTCGAGATCCTCGAGCAGGTCGCTGAGGTCGACGCGGTCGTCGTGCCGATCGGCGGCGGTGGCCTTATCGGCGGTGTCGCCGCCGCGATCAAGCAGCTGCGTCCGGCCGTTCGCGTGTATGGCGTCGAGCCACGCGGCGCCGCAGCGATGCGCTCGAGTCTCGACGCCGGACGCGCGGTGCGTCTCCAGGCCGTGGACACGATCGCGGACGGGCTCGCCGCGCCGATGGCCGGTGCGCTGACGTACGACGTCGTGCAGCGCTACGTGGACGACGTCGTGCTCGTCAGCGACGACGAGATCACGTCGGCCGTCCGCGCGCTGCTCTCCCGCGCCAAGCTCCTCGCCGAACCCGCAGGCGCCGCCGCCGTCGCGGCGATTCTCGCCCGCAGGCTGGCCCTCCGCGACGGCGAGAACGTCGTAGCGGTCGTCAGCGGGGGGAACGTGGACCTGGCGAGGTTGAAGGAGATGCTGTAAAACGACTGCGGCGTGCAGCCGACTGCGGACTGCGGACTAACCGCTTCGGGAAGCTTCTACATGAGGAACGAGCACCCCGAGGGTTCTAGTCCGCAGTCCGCAGTTCAGTTCTCACCCCACCAACGCCGCCGCAATCTCCATTGCCTCCGTCGGCGTCGTCGCCACGCGGATGGCGTCGCCGCTGAGCCGCTGGAAGAATGCCTGCACCTCGGCGTCGGGGCGCAGTAGAACGAGTGGCTTCCGTGCCTGGATCGCGAGGGACGTCTCGGCGGCGGTCCCGGGGCTCATGCCGCATACCACGACCGCGTCGCTCGACAGGACGACCACGTGGTCGCGGAGCTCGCCGAGCCCGGTCACGATTGCCACGTCGAGTGCGCGCGAGGCGCCTCGCGCGTCGGCGTCCGGGAGGACGCCGATCGCGATGCCTTCCTCGCTGCGCGCACCGCGGCTCGCCGCGTCCATAACGCCGACGTCGCGGCCGCCGGTCGCCACGACCCAGCCGGCGCGCGCCGCGAGCGCCGCGACCTCGAACGCGTCGGCGACGTCGCGGGGAGTGGCCTGCTCGCCCGGGCCGATCAGGCCAAGAACGCGGCGGCGCCCGTTGTCCGTGGTCAAGGCGTGCACGTCGCCGCTATCGCCCGCGGCGCCGCGGCACGAGAGCGATCGCGCGGAGGGGTCCGCCCGAGCCGCCCTCGATCTTCATCGGCAGCGCGATGACGAGCGCGCCCGTCGGCGGCAGCTCCTCGAGGCGTGTCAAGTTTTCGAGCCCTGGGACGTTCGCCGCGGCGGCGATCCGGTGCACGGCGAAGTCGGTCGACGGCCCGTAGTCGATCGACGCCACGTCGACGCCGAGCGCCGCAACGCCACGACCGCGAACGAGGACCTCAGCCGCCTCCGCACTGAAGCTTGGAAAGCGCAGCCGCGACGCGTCAGCCGGCGTGGCGTCACCGAAGTACGCCTGACGATCCGGCCAGCGACTGCTCCACCCCGTGCGGAGAAGCACGATCGTGCCGCGCGCGATTCGCCCATGCCGCTGCTCGAACGCGGTCACGTCGTCGCGCGTGAGGCGGTAGACGGGATCGGCCGCCGCCTTCGCGCTCACGTCGATGACCACCGCCGGCGCGACGAGCTGCTCGAGGGGCACTCGATCCGCGGTCAGGCCACGCTCGGCGAAGTGAATCGGCGCGTCCAAATGCGTACCGCCATGCTCCGGCGTCGAGAATGAGTAAGCCGCATAGAAGTAGCCGCCCGGTGTTTGTCCAAAGGCGAGCTGCTCGAGCCGGAAACCTCCGGGTGACGTCGGCCAGTATAACGTTCGGGTCCCGAACGCATGCGTGAGGTCGACGAGCCGAAAGCGCGTCAAGTCTACCGCGGCCTGCGCCGCCGCCACGTCGGCCCCGGCCGCGACCACCAATAAAAGCACCCACACGAAAAGCCTGGCGCGCGGTCTCATGCTGTCCTCCAGCAAAGCGACGGGATGATTCGCCTTCCCGAGCGGCCTACGAGCCGCAAGTATTCGACCGATGCGGCACGGCTCAAGCCAACTCGCCTTTCCCATGTCCCTATCTCGAACTAACCACCCTCCCGAGCTCGCCGGCCTCGCGACGTACGCCGGCGCGGCGCGTGTCGGCTATTCGGTCGACCGTAACGTCCGCCGCCTGCTTCGATATCACTGGGTCGAGCGCGGTCTGATGACCGCGATGCTCGCGCACCTTCCGTCGTCGCCGCTGTGGGAGGTCAAGTGCGCGCTCGCCCTCCACCAGTGGCAGAGCTCCCTCCGGATCGACGCACTGCGCCGGCGTATCGCCGAAATGAGGAGCCCCGTGCCGTCGCTGGACGCATCGCCCCACCAGACGCTCGACAGCTTCCTCGACGAGCTGCTGCGTGCGCGCGACCAGCTAGAGCTCGTGGCAGGCATATACGGCGTCGCGCTCCCGGCACTCGCCGGCGCGTACGGCGAGCACATCGCGCACACCAATCCCCTGGTCGATCACCCGACGCGGTACATGCTGCGTCCTGCGCTGGCAGACGTCGAAGAGGCGGTCGCGTGGGGGAGGTCCGCACTCGCGACGCTCGTGCAGGATGACGCGGCCGCCGGCGAGCGTGCGCGCGACTGGCAAGCCCACCTCGCCGCGTATCTCGCCGCGGCTGGCGGAATCGCCGGCGAAGAGTCGAGTGACGCCGCCCACCGTGCTCTGCCCGCCGCGCGCTCCGTCACGCCCTTCGTCCCGGACTTTCGTCCGCGTCGCGACGAGCGCTTCCGCGGGTCATACAACTTCGAGTTTCCGCCACATGTCGTGTACAGCGCGCCCGGCGTGCCGGCCGACGAGCGGAACCTCGCATTGCTTTGCAAGCGCACGCTCGAGATGGACGTCCCGGAGATGATGGCGTCGTTCCTCGTCGAGCGGAGAGGCGAGCCGTGGGAGTTCTACCGCGACTATTCGCGGCAGTTGTGGGACGAGGCGCGGCACGCAATGATGGGCACGGTCGCCTTCGAGGCGCGCGGCGTCGACTGGACTGAGATCCCCCTCAACGTCGGCTTCGCGCTCCGGCTCAACCTGCACGCGACGCCCGTCGACCGACAGGTGATCCTCTTCGCGATAGAGCAGTCGCTGATGCCGAGCGACACGGGAAAGCGGTTCGAGCGACAGACTGCCGAGGAGGCCGGCGACGCCCTCTCCGCGCACTTTCACGACTACGACTGGGCCGACGAGGTCCTGCACGCGCAGATCGGGCGGCGGCAGCTCAAGCGTCAAGGGGTCACGGTGCAGGAGGCGATGGACCGGGCGCGCGAGGTCCACGAGTCGACTTGGGCGGCGCTGGATGCCTACAAGCACCTCGACGACCAGCGGGATTGGTGGCCGGAGTTCGTGCGGCGCGTGTTGGGAAGGGAGACAGCGGTGAACGCCGAAGCGCTGGGGGAGGCGAGGATACTGGCGGAGTAGCGGGGCGGATGAGGGCGTTTTAGGGAAGAGCGGGGAAGAGCGCGCACGCGGATGGCCGCGGATCGGCGAAGGGCCGAGTGCGCGGATCGCTCCTCGGCATTCCGAGACTCCTCACCGCCACGGGCCCGGACGACGCCTTGGCTACACCGCCGGGACGCTCCCGGGCCAAGAGACTAGCTCCCTCGCTCAGTAGCGTCCCGCGGTGTAGCAAAAGGTCTGGCCTCGGGCCGGCGAGCGGAACCCGGACCGCCCGAGGAGCCATCCGCGCGTTTTCGCCGTTCGCTGATCCGCTCTATCGGCGTACCCAACGGTAAACCAGACACGCCCTTCGCGGCACCAACCCGAACCGCCCTGCGTGGCACGAAACCTCCTCCTCGACCCCGTACGGACATCACCGACTAGCCTTCTCAACCGTATTACCCTCCATGATCCTCACGTCAGCGCGCCTCCTTGCGCTCGCAGCAATTGGTCTCGGCGCATGCGCACGGCCTCAGCAGCGCGCGTCGGACGTTACCACGTCCGAGCCAACGTCGGCTGGGGTCGTAGCCGATCGGCGAAGCGCCGCGATCGACTTAGGCGTGGAAGTTGTGCTTCGCGACTCACTACACCTGCTGCAGGGAAAGCGCATCGGCCTGATCACGAACCACACCGGCCGAGATCGCAGCGGAACGAGCACGATCGATCTGCTGCACCGCGCGCCCGGCGTGCGGCTGACCGCGCTTTTCGCGCCCGAGCACGGGATCCGCGGCGCTGCGCAGGACGGCGCCAAGATTGCCTCGAGCGTCGACTCGGCGACGGGCATTCCGATCTACTCGCTCTACGGCGAGACGCGCGTGCCGACGCCGGAGATGCTACGCGAGGTCGACGTGCTGCTCTACGACATTCAGGATGTCGGCGCGCGCGTCTACACGTACGTGTGGACAATGGCGCTCGCCGCGGAGGCCGCTGGGAAGCTCGGCAAGAAGTTCATCGTCCTCGACCGCCCAAATCCGATTCGCGGCGATCGAATCGAGGGCGGGGTGCTCAAGCCCGAGTTCAGGTCGTTCGTAGGGCAGTATCCGGTCGCCCTTCGCTACGGGCTTACTGCCGGCGAGCTCCTTCGCTACCTCGTCGGCACGGGCCAGGTGGCGGCCGACGTGACGGTCATACCGATGCGCGGCTGGCGGCAGTCGATGTGGTGGGACGAGACGGCGGTCCCGTGGGTCAACCCGTCGCCCAACATGCGCTCCGTGGAGGCAGCGCTTCTCTATCCGGGAACGGTGTTCTTCGAGGCCACGAACGTGAGCGAGGGGCGCGGCACCGACAGGCCGTTCCACCTCATCGGCGCGAGCTGGCTGACCGATGCCGGCGCAGTCGCGCGCGACCTCAACGCCAAGCAGCTCCCGGGCGTCCGCTTCGACTCGACGTCGCGCACAATCGCGCGCGGCGCCAAGTTCGCCGGCCAGACGATCCCGATGATCGAGATCACCGTCACCGACCGCAACGCCGTGCGCCCCGTGGAGCTCGGCGCGCACATGCTCCGCGCGATTTACCGGCGGCACCCCCGCGAGTTCACCTGGCGGGAGCACGGCATCGAGCGGCTCTCCGGCTCGCGCGCGCTCCGCGAAGCCGTGGAACGCGAAGGGGGCATCGAAACGCTGTTCCCGATCTGGCGGCGCGAGTCGGAACAGTTTGCGGCCGAGGCGGAGAGGTACCGCTTGTACGCGCGCTGAGGCAGTCGCGCGGAGCCGCACACCGCTAGTGTAGGACTACCGCCTCATCCAGCGTAATGCGCATCGGCGTCCCGGCGGCCAGGCACAACTCTCGTTTCTCACCCATCTTGGCTGCGGCGGTACCCGCGGCGGCGCCGGCGGCGGCGCCAATGACGGTCGACCGAGTGTCCTTGCCCATCATCTGGCCGAGGATGGCCCCGGCGATCGCGCCGCCGATGACCTTCTTGCGGTCGGAGGAGGCACTGCGCCCAGTCTGGGCTGGCTCGAGGGGCCCGGTCGCCGTCGCGCCGCCGCTCGCGGGGTAGGACTCGCCACCGATCGCCACCGACGTGACGCGGAAAACGACCTCGCCGCTCTCCGCCGCGTCCGCGGCGTTAATCGACGTCACCTCGAGAACAATTTCGGCGCCCGCAGGAATCTCGGCGCCGTTCGTGCCACGGACCGGTGCGTTCACCGTCGCGGTGATTCTATCGCCGGGCAGGTTGCTTCGCGTGCAAACGCGCGCGTTCGACCTCGCTTCCAGGACAGTGCCTGCGCCGATCGCGCCCGCTGCAGACTGCCCGGCGCGCTCCGCCGCCGGGGCGGGCTGAGGCGCCGCCTCGCGCGGCTCCGGCGGCGGCACCTCGGCGACGCGCGTCGGACGCTGTGCCTCGCGCTGCCGCACAGCTCGCGCGGGCCGTCGTGGTCGCGGTCGAGCGGCCGGCACCTCGCCCACCGCCGGGCGAGCGGCCGGTACCCGGGGCGTCACGGCGTCGCGCCGCGCGGCCGGCGCGCTCGTGAGCGCGGTGTCGCGGAAGACCGGCTGCGCTCTCGCCGAGCTCTGAACCAGTGCGAGGTCGCGGGCGAGATCGGAATCCGCCGCACGCTGATCCGCGCCGCGATCGGCGCAGGCTGAGAGTAGTGCGCCGGTCAACAGCGTGCCGATGAGCGGCAGGCGTCGAGCGAGAATCCGGCAGTGCATGAGGACGGAATCGGCGAGAGTTCGAGGATCGTAGCTGCCGATTGATACACACGCGGGGCGGCGACGTTCGCGCCCCGCGGACGCTCACGAGCTCACGGCCCTGACGGCGTCACGCCCCCTCCGCTCCCGGCATCGCCGTCCGCGCCGGCAGCCACACCGTGAACGTCGTCCCCTTGCCGTACTCGCTCTCTACCGTCACCCGTCCGCCGAGCCGGTCCAGCAACTTCCGCGTGATGCTCAGACCCAGCCCGGTGCCGCCGTGCTCGCGGGTCCGGGACTGGTCGACCTGACGGAAGTCCTCCCAGACCGCGTCCAGGTCCTCGCGGCGGATGCCGATTCCCGTGTCCGAGACGTTGATGCGGACGCCGCCCTCGGGCACGCACTCCACCCCCACCGTGACGCTCCCTTCGTGCGTGAACTTGACCGCGTTCGAGACGAGGTTGAGCAGGATCTGCTTGACCTTCGTGCGGTCGGTGATGACGACCGGGCAGTCGTCCGACACCAGCGTGTTGAACGTCAAGCCCTTCTTGCGGACGAGAGGCTCCATCTGCTGCGCCACTTCGCGCGTGACCGGCGCGAGCGCGACCTCTTCAAGGTTGAGCGGCATTTTCCCCGCCTCGATCTTCGCGAGGTCGAGGATGTCGTTGATCAGCACCAGGAGGTGCTCGGCGGCCGCGCGGGCGCGGGTCAACGCGTCCCGCTGCGTCGGCGTGATCTCGCCCAACACGCCGTCGAGCAACAGCGCGGCGTAGCCGATCAGCGCGTTGATCGGGGTGCGGAGCTCATGCGACATCGACGCCAGGAACTCGGACTTGAGCCGGTTCGCGCGCTCGAGCTCGTGCGACTGCCACTGGAGCTGCGCGTTCTGCGCCGCGAGATCGGCAGTCGCCGCGCGGATGCGCTGCTCCAGCTCAAGGTTGAGCCGCTTCAGGGCTTCGAACAGCCGCTCGTTCTCGACCTCACGCGTGAGGTCGTGCAGCACGGAGACGATGGCGACCGGCTCGCCGCGCTCGTTGGTGATCTTCCCGGAGACCACCTCGACCGGCAGGCCGACGCCCGAGAGCGGCTGCGTGAGAACCATGCGCTCGCGGCGCGCGCTCTGGTCCATCAGCGCGAATTCGGAGATGAACGACGTGAACTTGGTGTCGTTGCCGCGCACCGCCTGGATCTGGCGCTGGTTCGGCACGCCGCCGCTCGTCTCGGTCACCTGGAAGAGCCGCTCCGCCTGCTCGTTCATCAGGATGATGTTGGACTTGTCGTCCGTGACGAGGATCGGGTCGGCGACGTTCTCGAGGATGAGGTTGAGGCGGTCGCGCTCCCCGCGAGCCTTGATCTCCCCCTGCCGCACGCGTTGCACCTGTCGTTCCAGCTCGTGCGACGCGCGCCGCAGATCGGTGACGTCGCGCAGCACCGAGAGCACGGCGTCTTCGGGCCCCACGCGTGCGCCGAGCGGGTGCGTCAGCACCTCGAAGAGCAGGTCGCCGCCCTCGTCCGGGTCGACGAGGTTCAGCTCGCGCGCGCCGCCTTGCGAGCCGCCCATCATCGCCTTCGCAAGGAAGGAGGTGAAGAGCAGGTTGTTCAGCTCGATCGCGCGCCGCCGACCGAGCGAGTCGCTTTCGCGCGCGTTCAGCAGATGGTCCGCCTGGCGGTTGCTCGAGACGATGTCGTTGCTCGCGTTGGTGATGACGACCGGGTCGGGAAGCGAGTCGACCATCAGGGTCAGGCGGTCGCGTTGCTGCCGGAGACGCTCGTTGTCCTGCAGCGCGTCGTCCACCTCGTGCAGTCGCATGATCACCGGGCCGGCGAGGAACGCGATCTCCGCCAGGTCCTCCACCACGTCGGGCTCGGGCAGGCCTTCCACCACCGCCAGGCCGCCGGGCGTACTCACTGGGTGGCGCTGCGCCGAAGACGCAAGTCGAGCCGAGGGCGAAGCCGCGAGTCGCTCCCGAGCCTGTGGCTCCGGCAGCGGCTTCGGCGCCCCGCGGAAGTGCGGACGCGGCAGCGGCAGTGCGACCCAGGGTGTGAACGGCGTCCCGTGCCGCGCGTCGTACTCGCGCCCGACGACCGGCAGCATCCCGAGCGCGGACACAGCCAGCGGGTGATCGGCGTCGGCAGTGGACACCGCTTTCGGTCGCGCCTCCTCGGCGGCGAAGCCGAGAACCGCCGTCGGCCGCAGCTCGCCCTCCGGATCGAGGACGAGGGCGTACGCTCGCCGAGCGCCGGCGATCTCCGCGAGCTGGGCGAGCAGGAAGCTCAGCGCCGCCGTGAAGTCGGGCGCTTCGGCGAGCGCCGACAACAGGCCCGCAATCTCCCGATCACGCCCTGCGGCGTCGCGTTTCAGGCCGAGCCGGTCATGAGCCGCGCTGCCCAAGCTGCCGCCTCAACTCCGCATTCTCGCGCTGGAGGGCATCGATGTCGGGCGCCCCCGCGCCGAGCTCGCGCGGCCTCGCGACCGGCGGCATGATGCCGACTGCCTCCGAGTACTTGAGGTAGGTGTCGATCGAGGCCACGACCACGCGCGCCTCGACCGTGACGAGGTCGATCCCGACGAGGGAGACGCGAACCCACGCGTCGATCACGATCCCCTTGTCGAGGACGCGATCGAGAACGTCGATCAGGGAACTGCCACTCGGCATGCGTTCAACAGCCATGCTCTGGCCTCCGGAGGTCTAGTCCTCGTCGCTTAGGTGCCGCGCGACCTGCCGCGTGGGCGGGCCGTCTCGCCTGTCGCCCCGCCGAGTCGCTCTAGCTGCCGCTCGATGCGCTCGAGACGGCTCTCCAGCTCACCGGCCGGCAGTCCCCCGGCCGCGTTGGCCGTGAGACGCGGGTCGGCGCGCCACCAGTTGAGCCCAATCTGTTCCGCCTTGTCGATCGAGCACACGAGGAGCCGGATCTGTATCGTCAGGAGCTCGACGTTGGCGAGGTTGATCTTGATGTCGCCCGCGACCACCAAGCCCTTGTCCAGTACCCGGTCGAGGATGTCGACGAGGCCGTGGGTTCGCGTCGGTAAGACGAACTCTGGCAAGCAGGACTCCTCGGTGAGTCGGTCGGCTCTCGGCTGACGGAGGTCAGCAGTCGGCGGGTCGGCGGCGGCCCGGGCGACCCTAAAGTGGGGCGCCGGAACGGACGTCGTAAAGCCCCAACACGCCACCGGCAGACCGCCTGGCGCGAATCGGTACGTCAGCCGAGACGGCCTAGTGGACCGAGATCGATGTTCAGGTCGTCGTCGGTCAGCCCGAAGGTCTGCTTCAGCTCGTCCATCCGCTCGCTCAGCTTCAGAAGCGCGAGTCCCAAGCGCTCCACCTCCTCGTCGGAGAGACTCTCGCCGTCCATGCGGCGAACCGCTTGGTGCTCGAGAACGCGGCGAAGCAGCTCGATGAGGGTGAGGACGAGTCTCGCCAGCCCCTGCTCGACCTTATCGGGATCCGCGTTGATGCGCTCGGGGAGCGCTCTGGCGAGCGCCTCGAGGGCCGCCTCCGGCAAGGCGTCGTTCCCGTCACGAGGTTCGCCCATCTCAGGATCGATCCGCGGGGCGCGCTTCGGTGGCTCGACGCGTCGAGCGGGCCGGCGGCGCGAAGCTGTACGGCGCGCGTGGGCCGGCCACGACGAGACGCGCGGCCGCCTCTCGTGAGACCTCGTTGACCGCGCGGCGGAAGTCGTCCTCCTGGCCGCGCTCTACGAGGTACGACACGGACAGCGACAGCACCTCGTCGCTTCCGCGAATCTCGGCGACCTCGCCTCGCGAGACCGGTCCGAGCGCCCGGCTCACGCGCGCGCGCAACGCTTCGAGCGCCGCCCGCAACCGCCGCTCCCGATCGGCGCGGGCGCGCAGCCGCCGCAGGTACGCTCGTCCCGGCGTCGTCTCGCCGGTATCGTCTGCACGTCGAAGGGGCGCCGGGGGCATTCCGGGCAACAAGGTGCAGACGGTCATCTCCACGAGCCCCGCGACGCGCCGCAGGAGTGGCTCGAGCTCGGCGTTCCGTTGTGTCACCGCCGTCGCGCATGCCTCGTCGGACGCCCAGATCTGACCGAACCGCGCCGGCAGTGGAGTACGACCGGTTGCCAAGGCGGCGCTGACGACGCCGTCGTGCTCGCGCACCGTCTGCGCCGTCGCGGCGGGCGGTGGCGCCGGGACCGTACTCACCCACGCCTCGAGTGAGCCGGCGGACAGCACGCGCACTGCGGCGCCGGCGATCCCGCGCACCGCCGCCGGCCCGGCGTCAGGGCCGCCCGCGGGAATCAGGAGGCAGTAGAGGTACGTCGGCATCGGCCGGGTCTCGAGACAACGGCGAGCCGGGGACTCCGGCTCGCTCGATCGCCGTCTGGATCGAAGTGATGAGGAGGCGAAGGTCGAGCGCGATGAGGTCGATGTCGGCGACCGAGATTGTCACGTGTCCGGAGATGACGACCCCTTTGTCAAGGACGCGATTGATCAAGTCGCCGAGCACGAGCCGCTCGCCGTCCTCCGCGTCGAGTGCGTACTCGTCGCGCGCTCGCGGCGCGCCCGGCGGCCCGGCCTCACCGGCCATCGCCGGCGCCCTCCATGAAATGGTACGCAGGCCACGGGCCGCTGAACTCGAAGCGGAACCCGGACGCCTCGAAGCGCGTCGCCAGCCGCCCGAGCGCCGCCCGGAACAGCGTGTACGACTCCGGCGCCACGAGGAAGACGGCGTTGAGTGCGAGCGCCGCGCGCCGCTCCGTGGCGTCACCCGGCATCGGGATCCGCTGCGCCGCGACGGCATACGCCGCGAGTGACTCGTACACCGCGCGCGCCGTCTCCTCGCTCACGCGGCGGGCCTCGGTCTTTCGCTCGCCTTCGAGCTTTCGCTCGAGTAGATACCGCTGGCCCGGCGTCGCCGCGGCCGCCGCGCGCTCGAGCTCCGCGAGGCGCGGGCTCAGCGTCGCGGCGGCGGCGAGGAGCGCCGCGTCGTCGCGGTAAATCCGCAGGCCGTACTCGCGCCCCCGTGCCGCGACGGCGAGCGCCCCGCGCAGCTCGTCGGCGCGCTCGCGGAGCATTGTCCGCACGCCGGTGGCGTCGCGGAACATCGCCGAGAACATCGGGAAGGGCGCTACCGGTCCTTGGTCGCTCGCCCACGTCAGCACGCGATCGTGCACGACGGCGCGCGGGCCAACCCACTCGACGTCCGACGTGCGCGCCTCGATCGCGGCCGGTGAGTACGCGGCAGGATCGAGCCGCGACACGAGAGCCGCGAGAGCGCCCTCAGCCTCCAGCCCGAGCGGCTCACCGTCGAGGCCTTCCGGCGCCTGCGTCAGGTCGAGCTCCGGGGGCGTGATGCCGTACACGTAATAGATCGCGTCAGACATCGGCCTCGGGGAGCTCGCGCCATTGCCCGGCCCACGCACGCAGCGCGTCGACGCCGATCGGAGGCGGCGTCGCGGCCGGAGCGACAAATTGCGGCGGCGGCGCGGTCACTGGAAGAGGGCTCGGCGCCTCGCGCGCGGACCAGCGGTTCCAGAGGAGCGCACGCACCTCGACGCCCTCAGCGCGCGAGGCGGCGACCAGGCGCGCGGTCTCGCCGCGGACCAGCGGCTCGTCGAGCGCGACGACCACCAGGGCGGCGTGCGCGGGATCGCGCAACAGCTCGCCCAGCCGGCGCGTCCGCCGCGCGAAGGCGAGGAGCTCTTCGGCCGTGTCGCCAAGCCCACCGACTTCGCGGTACTTCAGCATCAGTCGCATCAACCGGTGACTCCAATCCAACGCCAGCACGGGCATCTGCAAGAGCCGTAGCAGGTGGCCCGTCGGCGCCGGGTCGACGATCACTCGCGAGAAACGCCCCTCGGCGAGCGTTTCGCCCAACGAGGCGAGCGCGTACAGCTCATCGATTCCCGGCGGCGCGAGGGCGAGCAGATCGCGCAGGATCGCTCGGTCGTGGGCCGCGTCAACGCCGTGTCGCACGAACGTGTCGAAGATGGCATCGATACGCTCCTGGTAGCCGCGCTGGAACTCCTGGAATGCCGCGGTAGCGTCCATCTGCCGGGCGAAGAGCCCGGACGCACCGCGTACCGCGGTCTCGACATCGCCCACCGGTTGCCCGAGGGCGTCCGCGACAGACGGGGCAGGGTCGGTCGAGACGACGAGTGCCGGCGGGGCAATCGCCGCGGCCTCGATGGCGAGCGCGCAGGCGATGGTCGTCTTTCCGACACCGCCCTTGCCGCCGATGATCGTGAGGGACGGCGCCAGGAGGCGGGCGGCCGGCTTGTGAGCTTGCGAGCTTGCGAGCTTGTGAGGTGCGGCGGCTGCGCCGCGACCCTTCGGAGAGCCGACCGACGCCGACGTGTCTCTCTTGACGCGCGCTCGCGCCGCGACCTTCAACCCCCTGGCTTCACCCAGTGCTGCAGCCCAGCGATGCAGCCCGTCGAACCCGGTCGGCGTCTGGTCGAGCAGGGGTACGGCGTACCGACGGGCGTTCGGCGCCACTCTGTCCAGCGTGCCGAGCTCGTCCGCCGCCCGCCGCCCGCCGATGGCGTTCGCGACGACGGCGGCGACGTGGATGCCGCTGCGCGCGAGCTCGCCGGCGTAGCGCTCGCTCTCGGCGACGACGACGGGCTCGGGACGCGTCACAAGCAGCGCGCGTGTGCGCGACGGGTCGCGAAGTGCCCGCTGCAGCGCCGTCGCTCGGTCACGCATTTCGGTGAGAAACGCGTCGGCCGCGTCGGCTCGATATGCGCGCGTGAGCGAGCGAACCATGAACCGGTGCTTCGACTGCATCGCCTCGAGGAGGTCGATCGTCGCGGCGAACGTGCGGGGGAGGTCGAGCAGGCGGAGGGTGTGTCCGGTCGGCGCGGTGTCGACGACGATCCGTGCGTAGTCCGCCGCGCGCTCCAGCTCTCCGAGACGCAGCATGGCGAACACCTCGTCGGCGCCAGGCAACGCCGCGTCGACGAGCCCCGTGATGTCGTCGGGGTCGAGGTAGGTCCCGCGGTCGATGATGGTGACGATGGTATCACGCCACCGCCCGAGGAACCGGCGCCGCTCGGCCCGGGCGTCGAGCTGGAACGCGTCGAGCGCGTCCACAGCGTTTACGGGCGCGGGCTCCGGGCCGAGGCGGATGCCGAGTGCATCGCCGAGCGTTCCCGCCGGGTCGGTGGAGAGGAGGAGCGTGCGCTCGCCGCGTTCGGCGGCGCGGAGCGCGAGTGCGGCCGCACAGGTCGTCTTTCCAACGCCGCCTTTGCCGGCGACGAGCGTCAGCGTGGTGAGCGAGTCGAGTAGCGCGTCGATGGCGCGGTGCGCCGGCCCGCTCACCCCTCGGCGGCGTCGCCCGCGTCGTCCCGGGCGACGCGCACCGGTCCGCCCGCCGTTGGCCGGCCCAGACGCTCGCGCCACTCCCGGATCTCACGCAGCCGCTGCATGAGCTCCGCCTCCCGCCGCACGTACTCCGCATCGTCGATGTCGCCGAGCTCGAGCTGCATCTGCAGCTCCATGAGCTCCTGCTTCACGGCCGTGTCATCCGTGAGCTGCTCCTCGGCGACGCGCTGGACCTTGCCGAGCGTCCACTTGATCCCGGCCACGGGGCCGGTGATCGGAAAGAAGAGGAGGTGTGAGAGGAGGCCCATGGAAGGTGACCGCTTGCGAGCTTGTGAGCTTGTGAGGAACTGCCGCCGCTTCTCGTGACTGACCGAGGTCGTCGCGGCGAAGCCGCGCCTCACAAGTTATCAAGCTATCGAGCTCTCAAGCCTCCTTCAGTCTGCTTTCTCAAGCTTCAACTTGATATTGACAAAATTGTACGGCGGCCATGGGCCTGAGTACTTGAACGTCAGAAGGTCTTCGTACTTCCGACTGACGTCTTTCACCTTCTCGTCGAACGCCTGCTCCTGGGCGCGCTCGACGAGGAAGGCGGCGTTGAGGATCATGCGGTCGCCGATCGGGCGGTTGCTGCGGCTGGCGACGGCGACGGGGCGGAGCGATTCGTGGATGTCTCCGACGTAAAAGGTGCTCATTTCCTCCAGCGCGCTCTCGATCATCCGGCCGAGCTGCATGCGCGCGAAATAGGTGGATGATGTGGAGTGGCGGCTGATCTCGTCCTTCAGGCGGCGGATCTCCTCGTTCTCGCGCTCGAGGTTCGCGATGACCTTCTCGCGGTCCCACAGGACTTTGATCCCGAACTCGATCTTGTCCTTCATCTTGTCGAGGACGTCGCTGAAGGCCTGGTAGGTCGAGCGCAGGAGCTCGGTCACGTCCCCCTCGGAGCGAAACACCGTGCCGAACGACATCGGGATGACGGTGAACTCCTTCATCACCGTCTCGTTCACGAACTCGTGCGCGAGCACGTTCTCGCGTGTCGGGTCGTAGATGACGATGGGGGTGTCGCTGACGACGGCCGCCAGGTCCTGGTACGCGATGGTGAAGACGCGCCCCCCGCCGCCGATGCCGATCGTGCCGAAGTCGTGGTGGCGGTCGCTGCGAATGATGCAGTAGACATACTTTCCGACCTCGAGAGGCGTAGGCGGCGCACTGCTCTCGCTGCTGTCGGTGGAGACGGTCGAATCGTTCATCGGGCCGCGGGTTCCGGGTTCGGCCACCAATATACGCCGCCCCTAACCACTCCGCCCCCCGCCCCTCACCTCGCCCGCGCTGCCCTCGGCTTGTGGGCCTGCTAGCTTCTGACCTTGTGAGCAGGCGTTCGCAGCAACAGCCCCGGCATCGGTAGCGTGTGGCTTCTCCTTTCATCTCACAAGCGCACAAGCCCACAAGCCCACAAGCTGTAGCCGTCACCGGCGCCACCGGCTTCATCGGCTCCGCGCTCGTCGAGGCGTTGAACGCCGCGGGACGTACGACTTACCGGCTCGTGCGGGGCGACCGCGAGCGCCGCCCCAACGACATCCGATGGGACCCTGCCGCGGGGCGTCTCGATCCTCGTGCGCTCGACGGCGTCGAGGCGGTGGTTCACCTGGCCGGCGAGCCGATCGCGCAGCGTTGGACGGCGGCCACGAAGCGGCGCATCCGGGATAGTCGCGTCCGCGGAACGGCGCTGCTCGCGACGACGCTGGCGTCGCTCGCGCGCCCGCCGCGCGTCTTCGTGAGCGGCTCGGCGATGGGGATCTATGGTGATCGCGGCGACGAGGAGCTCGACGAGGCGAGCGCGCCGGGTCGCGACTTTCTCGCCGAAGTGGCTACCGAGTGGGAGGCGGCGACCGAGCCTGCGGCGCGCGCGGGCATACGCGTGGTCAAGCTGCGGACGGGACTCGTGCTCAGTCCCCACGGCGGCGCGCTTGCGAAGCTCCTCCTTCCGTTCCGGCTCGGGCTAGGGGGGCGGGTCGGTTCGGGGCGTCAATGGGTGAGCTGGATCGCGCTTACTGATACCGTCGGCGCGATCCTCCACGCGATCTCGGCGGACACGCTCGCCGGCCCGGTCAACCTGGCGGCGCCCAACCCGGTCACGAACGCCGAGCTCGCAGCGACCCTTGCGCGCGTGCTCCGGCGGCCAGCAATCATTCCCGTCCCCGCCGTGGCGATGCGCCTCGCGTTCGGCGAGATGGGCGTGGCGACGCTCCTCGCCAGCCAGCGGATGCGTCCGCGCCGCCTACTCGAGAGCGGCTTCGTCTTCCGGTATCCGACGCTCGGGGCCGCGCTGCGCCACGAGCTCGCTCGCTAGTCGATCAGCGCGTTGAGGCGGTCGCTGAAGACGCGGCTCGAGGTGAGACGCGTCCCGTCGCGCAGGATGACGATGTACTCGCCGTGGAACCACGGCTCGAGCTCTCTGATCCGGTCGACGTTCACGATCGCCGAGCGGTGGATCCGCACGAAGGTCGACGGGTCGAGCCGCCGCTCCATGTTCTTCATACTCTCGCGGAGCAGGTGCGCCTCACCCCCGACGTGGAGTCGCACGTAGTTGCCGGAGGCCTCGACCCAGTCGATGTCCTCGGTGCGGAGGAAGACCACGCGGCCGCCAGTCTTGACCACCAGCCGGTCGGACCGTCGCCGGTCGCGCAGCTCCTCGAGCAGCGAGACCAATCCCGGGTCGATCGTGCGCGCGCCTCCCGCGCGCGCCAATTGGCCGCGCACGCGACGGAGGGCGCGGTCGACCCGGGCCTCGTCGAACGGCTTCAGGATATAGTCGAGCGCGTGGGCCTCGAACGCCCGCACGGCGTACTGGTCATGCGCGGAGACAAAGACGACCGTGGGCATGGCGTCCGCGTCCAGCGCCTCGAGCACCGCGAACCCGTCCACCTGCGGCATCTCGACGTCGAGGAGGACAAGGTCCGGTCGCAGCTCAGTGATGGTCTGGATCGTGTCGCTGCCGTTCGCGCACTCGCCGATGATCTCGATGTCCGCATGCCGGGCCAGCAACGCGCGGAGCCGCTCGCGGGCGAGTGGCTCGTCGTCCGCGATCAGCGTACGGATCTTGGTCGCTGAGCGTTCTGCCGTGGCCACGGCGGTCACGGGTCCTCCTCCGGCGCGTCCGACCCGACCCGGTAGGGCAGCGCCAGAGTCACCGTCACACCGCCAGCCTCATTCGTCGCGAGCTCGAACCGCTGCCGCTCGCCGTACATCGCCCGCAACCGCCGGCGTGTACCGGCGAGCCCGATCGCTTCCACGAGCGGCCCCGCGCCCAGCCCGGCGCCGTTGTCCGCGACGGCGCAGCGCAACATGTCGCCGCTTCGCTCGACGCTCACGCGGATCTCGCCGGCGCGGTCGCGCAGGCCGTGGAGGATCGCGTTCTCGACGATCGGCTGAATGAGGAGCCGCGGGACGAGGGCGTGAGGCGTCTCAGGCGCGGCGTCAACGGCAAAGCGGAGGTCGTTGCCGAAGCGGAAGCGCATGACGTCGACGTAGCGCTCGACGAGCGCGAGCTCCCGAGAGAGCGGTACCTCCGCATCGGCGGCGCCGCCGAGCGCCATGCGCAGCAGGTCGCTCAGCGCGACGACCATCGCGTCAGCGGTGCGCGGATCGCGGTGGAGAAGGGTGGAGACGGCCTGGAGCGAGTTGCAGAGGAAGTGTGGCGTGATCTGGCTACTCAACGCCTGCGACTCGGCGACCGCGAGTCGCCGTTCGAGCTCGGCCGCGCGCGCCTTCCAGCGGCCGAGCTCACGGCGGAGCGTCCCGACGTCCACAGCCGCGACCCGCCCGGGCTCGCCCCGCGGCGCCGAGGTCGGCGCGGGAATGCGGTGCTCACCCGAGTGCCAAAGTGCTCCGTTGGACCTGATCGCGGACATGTGCGACGCTTTCCTCCGTACCGCGCGGCCGTGGCCACGGCCGTCGCCCCCCACCTCAGCCCATACGCACGACCCACGTCTCGGGGTTTCGCACCCCGATGCCCACGCGAATAAGACACCGGCCGGCGAGCGGAGGTTGTGTCGCTGATGTCAGTGTTGTGTAAGAAAGCGGTCAACGCGGTCCGCGCTTCGCGCGGACGCTATCAGCTATCAGCTATCAGTACTTGGGACTGCCCCGCCTCGCGCTCCGCGGGCGGGGCTTTGACTGCATGCGGTGTAACGCTCCCCCCGCAACTCGGACTCCGCCCCACCCAAGTAAGCGGCCCGCAGGGCTGCCCTCCGTGCTACGGATAGCTGATAGCTGATAGCTCTGCGCCGTCCCATCAGCCGAAGGCTGGTGGACGGCGCGTATGCCACTCCGTCGCCTGTTGATACGCATACGCGAGGGCGAGCGCGAGGTCTTCGCGGTACAGTGGGCCGAGGAACGTGAGCGAGACGGGAACCTGCGGGCGAGGGGACGGGGTCGGCGGTTGGACGCGGCGGCCGGTGTCGCTCGGGGCGGCGGGCGGTGTGGTCGTGGCGGGCTGGAGCGGCGGAGCTTCGATGAAGCCGTTGGGGACGATGACCGCGGGGTTGCCGGTCAGATTCGTCGCCGGGAGTTGGTTGAGGCCCATGACGCCGGTCGGCGTGACGACGACGTCCACGGAGCGGAAGAGGTCCCAATACTTGCGGCAGGCGAGCGTCCGCACGCGGTTGGCGTTGATGTAGTCGATCGCGGGAATGAACTGTGAGGCGCGGAACGTGTTCGGCCACGCCGAGGCGTCCTGTTGCACCATCTCGGACACGCGGCCCGACAGCGTGAGCTCCTCGAACGCCGCACCTGCCTCGGCGGTTAAAATCACGCTCATCGCCTGCGTTGGCACGTCCGGCACCTCGACCGCGACGAGGCGGATGCCCAGGCGTCCGAGGACGTCGAGCGCGGCGTCGTCCTGTGCTTTCGTCGCGTGCAGCGTACGCGTCGCGTCTTTGGGATCCTTCTCCGGCGTATCGAACGCGGTCTTGAAGTAGCCGACGCGGAGCGCGCGAATGTCCCGACGCGCGTTCCAGGAGAACGGCACGTCGCGCACCGCCGTGTCGTGGCCGTCCGGGCCATAGATCGCGTCGAACACGAGCGCGCAGTCCTCTACGCTGCGGCACATCGGACCGATCTTGTCCATCGACCACGCGAGCGCCATAGCGCCGGTGCGCGGCACGCGGCCGAACGTGGGGCGCAGTCCGGTGACGCCGTTGCGCGTCGCCGGCGACGAGATCGAGCCCTGCGTCTCCGTTCCGATCGCGAAGCCGACGAGCCCCGCAGCGACCGCCGACCCTGGGCCGGCCGACGAGCCGCTCGAGCCCTGCTCGGGCCACCACGGGTTCCGCGTGCGCTCGCCGAACCAGCGATCACCTTGCGCGAGCTCGCCCATCGTGAGCTTCGCGACGAGGACCGCGCCAGCCTCGTCGAGCCGGCGCACGACGGTCGCGTCGGCATCAATGGTCTGATCCCGGTACGGTCCAGCGCCCCACGTCGTCTTGTAGCCCTTGGTCGCGAGAAGGTCCTTGGCGCCCCAGGGGACCCCGTACAGCGGCCCGCGGTATCGCCCGCGCGCGATCTCCTCGTCCGCGGCGCGCGCCTGTCGGAGCGCGCGCTCTTCGGTGAGCGTGATGACGGCGTGCAGCATGGGATCGTGCTTCTTCAACCGCCCGAGGTACATCCGCGTGAGCTGCTGCGACGTCACCTTGCGCGTGCGCACGAGCTCCGAAAGCGCCGTCACCGGCAGGTACGCGAGCTCCTCGGAATTGCTCGGCGCCGCCATCACCGGGACGCGACTGCGCACCATGGGCTGCTTCGGCGGCACGTCCAACGTGACGCCCGGCGGCAGCGGGTCGAAGTGGAGCGCAGGCGCGACCTCGTTCGCCGGCAGGATGTTGTGCAGCGCCTCGATCGCGCGCTGCTGGCGCCGCAGGTTCTCGACCATCATGGCGCGCTGCTCGTCGGTGAACTTGACGCCGGCAATCTCCTCGGCGCACGCGACCGTTTCCTTCGTGATGTCCGCGCCCGCCGCGAGCTTCGCCCATAGGACGCCGGGCAGCAGCGTCGATCCGAGTCCGATTGACGAGCAGTACGCGACGAAGGCGCGGCGGTCGACAGGCTTGGGCATGGGGAAATGGGCGCGGTGCGCGGTCCGAGTGGTCGAGAGCATGTATCCCGACGGCGGCGGGCCGCAAGATTCGGGCGGCGGGCCCTGCCGGGGTCCTCTGAAACCTGCGGGGGTGCCCGACCGTCATGTTGGCGAACATATGGCAGCCATTCTGATCGAGGGCGTGCTGTTCGTCGTGCTGGTCGCGACGGGGGCCGCCCTCCTCTACTACGTGTTCGCGCAGTTCACACCGGCGGGCGTCCGACTCCGGCAGAAGGAGAACCGGAAGCGAATCGAGCGCGCGGTTGAGCTGGTGTGCGCCCGTCACGGGCCGCGCGCGGAAGAGGACATGGTCCTGCTCCCGGACGGAGAGCGGATCTGTCCCGACTGCTACAAGGAGATGCTCCATGGCTAGCGGGACCAAGGGTACCTCACTCGGCGAGCGGTTCACGGAGTTCCGCGTCGACACCGAGCGCGGCATCCGATCGGGCGACGTGGCCCGCAGGGCACGCCGGCTCGGTGGGCTCGTGGCGGGCGTCGTCGCACTGCTCGTGCTGCTCCCGAATTCGCTGACGTACGTTAACCCCGGGTACGTGGGCATCGTGATCCACCGCGCCGGCGGCGGCGTCGACAAGACGCCGCTCGGCCCGGGCCTGCACCTGCGCAACCCGCTGACGACGGGCATCGAGGAGTACCCGGTCTTCATGCAGACGCTGGTGCTCACGCGCGGCTCGGCTGGCGGGTCGCCCGGGAACGACGAGATCAACGTCAACAGCCGGGAGGGCCAGCCGGTCTCGCTCGACGTCTCGATGTCATTCGAGCTCGACCCGCAGAAGGCGCCGTACCTCTACACCACGTTCCGCCGCGACATCGAGACGATTCAACACACCTACGTCAAGCAGGCGATCCGTCAGGCGCTGCAGGAGGTGGTCGGCAGCGAGGAGATCGCGGCCGTCATCGGGCCGAAGAAGGCGGAGACCGTCGCCCGTGCCCAGGCGCTGCTCGAGCAGCGGCTGTCGCCGTACGGCCTGCTCGTCAAGCAGTTCACGATCAACGAGCTGCGGGCCCCCGAGGCGGTGATCCGCGCGATCAACGACAAGAACGTGATGCAGCAGCAAGCGCTGACCGCGCAGAACGAGCTGCAGAAGAACCAGTTCCAGGCGCAGGGCGACTCGATCAAGGCGGCCGGCCGCGCCAAGGCGATCCTCGCCGAAGCGCAGGCGCAGGCGACCGCGAACCGCCTCTTGTCGCAGAGCATCACGCCGGTGCTCGTGCAATACGAGATGGCGAAGCGCTGGAACGGCCAGATGCCGCAGGTGAGCGGATCGGCGATGCCGATGATTCAGCTCCCGAAGCCGTAGAGATCAGCTATCAGCTATCGGTGCGCGCTGCGCGCGCACGCTATCAGCTATCAGCTATCAGCTATCAGTACGAGGGAGGGGCCCGGCCGCATCCGCGGCCGGGCTTCACTACATCTGGTGGTCCGTGGCACGCCCGAGGTCGTAGCCGCATGAGCGGCCCGCAGGGCCGCCGTCCCTGCTGCTGATAGCTGATAGCTGATAGCATCGCGGGCGCAGCCCGCGACCGATAGCGGATGGCGGATAGCTTTACTCGATGTCTTCCGAGCCCCTCGCCACCGCGCTCCTGCTGCTCGTCTTCGGCGCGTTGCTCGGTGTGAGCGCGCTCTTTACACGCGCGTCGGAGCGGGTCGGGCTGCCGGTCGTGCTCATTTTCTTGATGATCGGCGTCCTGGCCGGCGTCGAGGGGATCGGCCGGATCGAGTTTCGCGACTACGGTTTTGCGTTCCGCGTCGGTACGATCGCGCTGGCGCTCATCCTGTTCGATGGCGGGTTGAACACGCCGATGAGCGCGCTGCACCGCTCGGCGCGGCCGGCGGCGGTTCTCGCTACGGCCGGCGTCATCGGCACGGCCGGTTTGCTCGGCTGGGGCGCCTGGCTCGCCGGCATGGCGCTGCCCGAGGCGCTCCTCCTCGGTGCCATCGTCTCGTCGACCGACGCGGCGGCCATCTTCTCGGTGCTCCGCGGCAGCGGAATCAACCTCAAGTGGCGCGTTGGCACGACGCTCGAGGTCGAGTCGGGCCTCAACGACCCGCTGGCCGTGATCCTGACGACGCTGCTCACGCGCAACCTCGTCGCGCCGGTCCTGCTTCTCGACTGGTTGATCGCTGCGGAGATCGTGCTCGAGATCGCGGTCGGACTCGTCGTCGGTGTCGCGGTTGGACGCGGTGGCGGGGAGCTGTTGAGGCGTGTCCGGCTTCCGAGCGGCGGCCTCTATCCCGTCTTGACACTCGCGCTCGCACTTGTGTCGTTCGGCGCGGCGACGCTCCTTCACGGCAGCGGTTTCCTCGCGGTCTACGTGGCCGGCGTGATCCTCGGCAACGGCCATCTGCCGTACCGCACGAGCCTCACGCGCGTGCACGATGCCGTGGCGTGGCTGAGCCAGATCGCGATGTTCCTCCTCCTCGGCCTCCTCGTCGTTCCGTCGCGCCTTGCGGCCGTCGCGCTGCTCGGTCTCGGGCTGGCGCTCTTCCTCCTCCTCATCGCCCGGCCCGTCGTGACGGCACTGTGCCTGGCTCCGTTCGCCTACACCCGGCGTGACATCCTGTTCGTCGGATGGGCGGGGCTCCGTGGGGCGATCCCGATCGTTCTCGCGACCTATCCCGTGCTCGTCGCGGCGCCAGGCGCGCAGCGAATCTTCGATCTCGTCTTTTTCATCGTTGTCGTCAGCGCCCTACTGCAGGGCGGTACGATCGGGTGGCTCACCCGCGTCCTCGGCCTGACCTCGACGGAGGGTCCGCGTCCGGCCGCGGTTCTGGAGATCGAGTCCGCACAGCCGCTGCGGGGGGAGCTGCTGTCGTTCTACATCGACCCGGCGCTCGGGATGGAGGGTGAAGCAATCGCCGACCTCCCGTTCCCGCCCGGCTCCGCCGCGACGCTCATCGTGCGCGGCCAGGAGCTCATCGCACCCAAGGGCAATACCATCCTCCATGCCGGCGATCACGTCTACGTCCTGACGCCGCCTGATGAGCGGGCGTTCGTGGAGCTCATGTTCGGGCGGCCGGAGGAATGAGGGAATGCGCGTGCGCTGGTGAGCAGCCCGACTCGAGAGCTTGTGGGCTTGATAGCTTGTGAGGAAGTGCCCAAGCTCCGCGTGGCGTCCCGAGGGTGTCCGCGCCACAGGCGCACCCTCATCAGCTCTCGAGCTCTCAAGGTCTCAAGGTCTCGAGCCCACTATTTTCCGACATGCCCATCGTCCCATTCGAGTCTCTGCCCGATTCATCACGTATCTGGGTCTTCGGCAGCGACGAGCCGGTGACCGGGGCGGCGGCGGAGCGGCTGCTCGGCGAGGTCGACAGGTTCCTCGTGGAGTGGCGCGCCCACGGCGCACCGCTGCGGTGCGCGCGCCTGTGGAGGGACGACCGGTTCCTCGTCATCGGGGTCGATCAATCGGACGCGAACGCTTCCGGTTGCTCCATCGACGGGCTCTTTCGCTCGCTGCAGGCGCTGGAGCGCGAGATCGGCGCGCGACTCGTCGGCGGCGGTCGCGTCTACTACCGCGACCACAGCGGCGTCGCGCAATGCGCGTTGCGCTCGGAACTGGATAGCCTGGTCGCCAGCGGCGCCGTCGGCCCGAACACGGTCGTCTTCGACACGAGCATCACGGACCTCGGCGAGTGGCGCGCGAAGTTCGAGCAGCCGGCGCGGAAGACGTGGGTCGGGGAGCTGATGAAGCAGGTATGAGGAGAGAGGAGGGAGGAGCGAGGAATGAGGAGGGAGGAATGAGGAATGAGGAAGGAGCCGGAGCACTCTCCCCTCTCTCCTCCCTCCTCACTCCTCACACCAGCCAATGGTCGAGATTCTCCCGTACGAAGACATCGTCGTCCGCGGCGAGGAACGAGTAGCGGCGCGTGACGCGGTCGATCTCCTCGGCCTGCCCCGGTGACAGCGTCTCTCGCGGCTCGAGGCACCAGGTACCGCACAGCAAGCCCTGACGGCGCAGCACTTCGTGGATGCCGGGGATGCAGCCGGCGAAGTCGTTAGCCGCGTCGAAAATCGCGCCGTTCGCGTCGGTCAGAGCGGCCGACAGCGCGAGCCAGTTGGAGTCGATCGGGGAGCTGTCGCGCGCGGCGGCGAGTCGCTCCAGCAGACGGACTGCCCCGCGAGTCCAGACGGCCCACTGGCCGAGTAACCCGCCGACGATTCGCCGCGTCGTTTCGCGCCCACGGCTCTCGACGGGAAACGGCGTTAACAGGTCGAGGAGAATGTTGTCGTCGTTGCCAGTGTAGAGAGCGATGTCGTCTCGCCCGGCGGCCGCGACAGCGCGCACGACGTCGAGCGTCCGGTAGCGGTCGAAGGGCGCGATCTTGATCGCCCAGACGTTCTCGATCTCTGCGAACTCCCGCCAGAACTCGTAGCTCAACACGCGTCCGCCGACCGCCGGCTGCAGGTAGAAGCCGAAGACCGGCAGCACGCCGGCCACGGCGCGGCAGTGCGCGAGCACGTCGGAGTCCCGCGCGTCGCGCAGGGCGCCGAGGCTGAGGAGGACCGCGTCGTAGCCGAGGGACGCGGCGGTCTCCGCCTCCGCGACCGCCTTGGCCGTCGTCCCGACGACGCCGGCGACGAGCGCGAACGGACGCGGCGTCGCCCGGAGAGACGTGCGCGCCGTCTCGGCCGCGAGCTCGAGGACCGGCCGGTAGAGCGCGACATGCAGGTCGCGAATTGCGAACTGCGTCGTGTGGACGCCGACCGCGACGCCGCCGGCGCCCGAGGCCACGTAGTAACGGGTCAGGGCGCGCTGCCGCCGTTCGTCGAGCCGTCGCGCGGCGGTCAGCGCGAGCGGGTGGGCGGGGATGACCTGACCCCGCAGGAGGTGCTCGCGGACGTTCAAAACCGACCCGCGCGCTCTTCGAAATGCGTGGGCCGGCCGAGGAGGGGACGCCCGTCGCGTACCCACGCGGCGACCCAAGCGAGCATCCAGTCCAGTGAGACCTCTGGCCGCGCGAAGAGGGAGGCCATGCGGCCGGTGTGGCTGAGCAGCGCATCGGCCGCTTCCTCTCCCGTGAACACCGGCGAACGCCCGAGGTGCACGCCCAATCGTGTCGCGAGCTCACGCACGGAGAGGACTTCGCTGCCAGTCACGTTCACGACGAACGGTGGGACACCTGCGTGCGGCAGGCACTCGACGGCGATCCGATTCGCGTCGCCCTGCCAGATGACGTTGACGTGCCCCATGCGCAAGTCGACCGCCTCGCCGCGCAGCACCTTGGCCGCGAGATCGGTGAGGACGCCGTAGCGAAGGTCGATCGCGTAGTTGAGCCGCACGAGCGCGACACGGGTTCCGTCCCGCTCTGCCGCGAGCTCGAAGATTCGCTCGCGACCGACGCAGGAGGCGGCGTACTCGCCGACCGGGCCGACCAGGTCCGACTCACAGGCGCCGCCCCGCACAACCGGGGTGAGCGGATACACGTTGCCGGTCGAGAACGCGACGACGCGTGCGCCCGCGTAACGCTCGGCGCAGATCGCGGGGACGATCGTGTTCATCGCCCACGTCATCGCCGGCGCGTCGGCCGTTCCGAACTTCTGGCCCGCCATGAAGAACACGTTCGCCGCGTCGGGAAGGCGTGCGACAGCGTGGCGGTCAAGAAGGTCGCACGCGACCGTGCGGACGCCGGCGTCTTCCAGAGCGTGCCGCGCGGCGTCCGACGAGAAGCGTGAGACAGCCGTGAGACGCCGCGCCGCGCGACCGGCTCGCTGGTCTGCCTCGGCCGCGGCGCGCGCGACAAGTCGCGTGAGCGTCGGGCCCATCTTGCCGCCGGCGCCGAGCACGACGACGTCGCCCGTGCATCCCTCGAGCGCCTCGATCGTCTCGGCGCGCGGGCGCGACAGCAGCTCGTCGAGCTCGACCTCGTTCGCCGGGCCCGCGGGGATTGCGACTGCCGCGTGCCCGCGTGTGAGCTCGGTCCGCACGGTCCGTCTCTAGCTCTGACCCGTCGGACCCGGTTGCCCGGATTGGCGCGAGGCGTCGAACTCGCGCGCCGCCTCCTCGGCGCCCTTGAAGCCGATCTTGCTGTGCGTGCCGTCGCAGAAGGGCTTGCGGCTCGACCCGCCGCAGCGACAAAGCGTGATCGCCGTCTTGCCCGGCGGCAGCTGCGGAAGCGGGATCGGGTTGCCCTCGGCGTCGACGAGCGTGAACTCCCCCGTCGTGACATCGATGGCGTAGGGCCCGTTGTTGCGGACCTTGATGGTGAGCGGCATGCGATGCTCCTAGGCGGCGGCCGCCGCGGCGGCGGCGTAGCGCTTCACGCGGCTGAGGATGGCGTTGAGGCCCGATTCCCGCGCGGCGAGGCCGATGCCTTCCATGAGTTCGCGGACGAAGTCGGACGGGATGGCGAGGATCGTCTGCGGCGCTTGATCGTTCACGGCCTGAAAGAGCACCGCGAGGAACGCCGCGACGGTCGGTGATTGGCGCGCGTTGACGTCGGCGTAGAAGTGCAGGCGTCCGTCGCGCTGCTCGGGGAAGAGGTCGACCCGCGTCTGGCATTCGGGGACGGTGAACGCGTCGCGCGGGAGCGACGCGAAGCGCTCGGGGACGGGCTCGAGCCTCTTGGAGTACGCGACGAGCGCCTGCATCTTTTCTTCGCGGCCGAGCGACCGGAAGTACTTCAGCACGCGCTCGACCGACGGCGGGAGCGAGGGCGCGCCTGACGGATCGGACATGCTGAAGAGATAAACGAGAGCGCCGAGGGGGCGTCAAGCCGCGTCAGCGGAGCGATCACCAGCGAGGAGAGACGAGGATGCCGACGAGAAAGGCGACTGCGGTCTGGGAAGGTGGGCTGCGCGGGGGGAAGGGGTCCTACCGCGGGCAGACCGACCTCGGAGGGAAGTACTCGTTCGGGTCACGGTTCGAGGACGCGCCCGGATCGAACCCCGAAGAGCTGCTCGCCGCGGCGCACGCGGCGTGCTTCAGCATGGCGTTGAGCGTCGGGCTCGAGCGCGCAGGCGCAACGCCGCGGCGGGTGGAGACGGAGGCCGCGTGCACGGTGGAAAAGGTCGGCGACGGGTTCAAGATCACCCGCATGCGCCTCGTGACGCGCGTGTCGGCGGAGAAGGTCGACCGGGCCAAGTTTCAAGAGCTCGCCGAAGGCGCAAAGAACGGCTGCCCGGTGTCGGGCGCGCTGAAGGGGAACGTCGAGATGGAGTTGGACGCGCAGTTGGTGTAGGCGCGCGCGAAGCGCGTCAGCCGTAGTACTCGCGTATACACATCGTCACCACCCGCTGCAGCATCCGCGTCTGCTCGTCGACGTCACCGATGGAGCGGACCTCGGGGAGTGAGATCCAGAGTTGCTTCAGCGTGATGAGCAGGTGCTCTGGCAGGATGGCTTTGGCGCGAGCCTCGTCGGCCATCCGGTTGAGTGCGGCGCGGAGCTCGCTGGGGCTGCCAGGCGCTCGGAGGTAACTCACGAGCGCGGCGCGGACGGCTTCTGTCGTCTCCTCGGCCAGTCCACTCGGCGGCGTGGGGCTCGAGTCGTGGGCCATCATCATATGTCGGACGGCTCTCGCGTCGCTGGCACGGGCGGGAAGCGGGAGGGAATGGCTCGACTTCGTCGACCCGTCGGGACCGACCGGACGAATGTTTCCCGAAAGGAGCGCAGGGTCAAGGGGAACGTCGCGCCGGCCGCAAGAGAATCGACGTGTCGGGAAGCAAATGGTGTACGTCTTGCCGCCCCACATGCTATTCCGTGGGGGTTTCGCTGTCGCAGCTGCTGCACCGGATGTGAAGAGATCGGTCGTACTGATCTTCTCGGAGGACCCCCTCGCCGCAGCGCTGATCGGCGCTGGCGTGGAGCTGGTCGGGTTCGGGCCCGCCTTCCCGACCAACGGGGAATCGCCTCGTGACGCGCTGCTGCGTCTGAGGCCGGGCCTCGTCCTCGCCGACTGTGACCACGAAGCGGCGTGCGCGCCGAGCTTCGTCGGGCCGGCGCTCATGACGGGCGCCCGAGTGGTGCTCGTCGGCTCGCGCCGCAGTCGTCGGGAGGCGTCCGGCCTCGCTGACCGGTTCGGCATCCGCGCAGTGATGCTCCCGTCCGACCTCGAGCTGATCGCCGAACTGCTGCGCACGGAACTGGAGGCGGCGGGGCGATAGGATAAATTCGGACTGCGGATTGCGGACTGCGGACTAAGAGCCCTCGGGGTGCTTCAGGCGCCAGCGCGAGACTTCCCGAGGGGGTGATTCCGCAGTCCGCAGTCGGCCGCAGTCGCTCCTTCTCACACCGAGCCGCCGATGCCCGAGACCAACCGCACCACGACGTGGTACCGCTGGGACGAGGTGCCGCGCGAGACCGTGTCGCCGATGCTCGACCGCCGGCTCATCACGGGCGACCGTATGATGCTCGCGCACGTGTACCTGAAGAGGGGATGCGTCGTCCCGAAGCACAGCCACGAGAACGAGCAGTTCACGTACATCCTCGAGGGCGCGCTCCGCTTCTGGATCGGGGACGACGGGAGCGAGGAAGTCGTGGTGCGCGCCGGTGAGGTCCTGCACATCCCGTCTAACGTGCCCCACAAAGCGGAAGCGCTCGAAGACACGCTCGACGTCGACGTCTTCGACCCGCCGCGCCAGGACTGGCTGGACAAGACCGACAGCTACCTGCGGCGCTAGCCCGCTCGCGGCGTGGACCTCGGACTTCGGAGCCGCGTTGCTCTCGTCGCCGCGGCGAGCCGCGGGCTTGGGCGCGCCGTCGCCGAGGAGCTTGCGGCGGAAGGAGCCGCGGTCGTCGTGTGCGCGCGCAACGCGGACGCCCTCGCGCGCGCGCGCGACGAGATCGCGGCGCGCACGGGCGCCGACGTGCACGCCGTCGCCGCCGACATCGCGACGCAGGAAGGCACCGACACCGTCGCGGCGGAGGCGCTCGCGCGGTTCGGCCGCGTCGACGTGCTCGTGACGAATGCCGGCGGCCCACCTTCCGGTCCGTTCGAGATTCACGGATGGGACGCGTGGGAGCGCGCGGTGCAGCTGACGCTGCGCAGCGCCGTCGAGCTGACGCGGCTCGTGCTCCCCGGGATGAAGGAGCGGCGGTGGGGGCGCATCGTCAACGTCACGTCGATCACCGTCAAGCAGCCAGTCGACGGCCTGATGCTCTCCAACAGCATCCGGGCGGCGGTGACGGGATTCGCGCGCACGCTCGCGACCGAGGTCGCGCCGTTCGGCGTCACGGTGAACAACATACTCCCGGGTTACACACGCACCGAGCGCGTCGAGCAACTCAACCGCGCGACCGCCGAGCGCGAGGGCATCCCGGTCGAGGACGTGCAACGCCGCATCGAGGCCCAGATCCCGATGCGCCGCCTCGGCGAGCCGCGCGAGTTCGCCGCCCTCGCCGCGTTCCTGGCGTCCGACCGGGCGAGCTACATCACCGGCCAGTCGATGGCGGTGGATGGCGGGTGGATTCGGGCGATGTACTAACGAGGAGAGAGGAGGGAGGAGCGAGGAAGGAGGGGAGTCCGCAGCACTCCTTCCTCACTCCTCACTCCTCGCTCCTCACTCCTCACTCCTCACTCCTCACTCCTCTCTCCTCTCTCCTCTCTCCTCTCTCCTCTCTCCTCTCTCCTCCTACGCGCTGGCCTCCGCCGCCGACGCCTCCCCCTCGTGCTTGTGAATGACCGTCCGCGTCGGGAAGGCGAACGCGATGCCTTCGCGCCGGAACCGCTCGAGCACGCCGAGGAAGATCGCCTGCTGGATGTCCATGTGCCGGTTGTAGTCGGGGTCGAGCACGAAGTAGACCGTCTCGAAGCGCAGCGCGGAGTCGCCGTAGCCGCTGAAGTGACTCCGGTCGAAGCGCACCGGATGCTGTGCCTCGACGATCTCGCGGAGCAGCACGGGAATCCGGGCGACGACCTCGGGAGGCGTGTCGTAGGTGACGTCGAGCGTGAAGGTGTTACGGCGCTCGTAGAGGCGCTTGTAGTTCCGGATTCGGCCCTTCAGCAGGTCGTTGTTGGCGAAGATGATCTGCTCGCCGCTCAGGCTGCGGATGCGGGTCGTCTTGAGGCCGATCTGCTCGACGGTTCCCGAGAAGGTGTCGACGGAGATGAAGTCGCCGACGACGAACGGCTTGTCGAGGACGATGGCGAGCGCGGCGAAAACGTCGCCGAGGATGTTCTGAACCGCGAGCGCGATCGCGATGCCGCCGATGCCCAGGCCGGTCACGAGGGTCGTGACGTCGAACCCGAGGTTGTCGAGCACCGCGACGAGAATGATCGTCCAGACGGCGACGCTGGCCGCGAAGCCGAGCATGCGCGCCGCCCAGAGGTTCGCCGCCTCCGCCGTCCCGCGCCGGCGCTCGACGTGGCGGGCGACGTAAAACGCGATCGCGCCGGTGGCCCACCGGGCGGCCTGGATCAGGACCACGAGCGCGACCCCCTTGTCCAGCATGTCGGCGATCCGCGGCGGCAACGCGACGAAGCGCACCGCGACGACGAGGGCGACCGCGACGAGGAAATAGACGCGCGTCCGGCGCGCCAGCTCGAGGGCCAAGTCGTCGAACGCGTTTGGGGTGCGCCCGGCGATGCCGGCGAATCGGCGCGTCAGCAGCCATCGCAGCGCCGACAGGGCGCCGAGCGCCACGGCGAACGCCAGCGCGGCGACAAGCCACGCGCGCACCGAGTTTCCGTAGAGTGTGCGGTCGAGGAACACAGGGTGGAGGGTAGCGGGTGTGGGTGGAGGAAAAGCAAAACCGCCTGACGGCGGCGCGCCAGACGGTCAACTGCCCCCTCCGCCCTCCGCCCTCGCCCTACGGCGCCGCCCCTGCCGCGCGGCGGGAGATGCGGTGCTTGCCGAATTGGTCGCAGGCGTCGCAGTTGGTGCACTCCCAATCGGGCTCCACGTCCTCACCGAAATACTCGAGGATGAATCGCGTCCGGCATTGCGCGCTCTGGCAGTAGCGGATCATGGCGCGCAGCTTGGCGCGGTCCTGAAGCCGGCGCTGCTCGTAGTCGGTCAGGTCCGCGCTCAGGTCCACCGACGTGAGTCGCTGCTTGCTCAGGCGCTCCCAGTGTCCGCCGCGGTACTCGCGCACCAGGCCGTGCCGCTTCAAGAGCACGAGAACGATCTTCGCCTTCCGCTTCGGCACGCCCGACTTCTCGGCGATGTCGTCGATCAGAATCTGCTCGCCGAGCGGTATCTGCTCGAGCACGATCGCGACGTGCGCCGCCTCCTCGACGTCCGGGTATTTGCCGCCGAGAAAGTACGACTGCACGCGGCTGTCCTCGACGCGGTAGAGGATGGTGCAGGTCGCGGGCTCGCCGTCGCGCCCGGCGCGGCCCGCCTCCTGGTAGTAGGACTCCACCGAGCCGGGGAAGTGGTAGTGCACGACGAATCGCAGGTCCTGCTTGTCGATCCCGAGGCCGAAGGCGTTCGTCGCGACGATCGCTTTAAACTCGTCGGCCATGAAGCGGTCCTGGGTCTCCTTCCGGTCGGCGGCGGCCATCTTGCCGTGGTAGAGGCCGACCGGGTAATGCTCCTTGAGCCGCTCGTACAGTTGCTCGGCCTCGCGCACCGTGGCGACGTAGACGACACCAACACCGGGTGTGTTGTCGAGGATCTCGCGGAGGGCCTCGTCCTTCACCGCGTCGTTGACCGTGCGACGAACCTCGAAACGCAGGTTGGGGCGGGCGAACCCGGTGATCGTCGTATGGGGGTTCCGCATGCCGAGTTGCCGCGCGATGTCCTGGCGGACCTCCTCGGTCGCGGTCGCGGTCAACGCGAGAATCGGCGGCCGGCCCAACCGCTGCACGACGGAGCCCAGCGTGAGGTAGTCGGGCCGGAAGTCGTGCCCCCACTGACTGACGCAATGGGCTTCGTCGACGACGAACAAGCTCACCGTCCGCGTCAGCAGCCTCTCGAAGAAATCGCGGTCCTTGAAGCGCTCGGGCGTGAGGTACAAGATCTCGCCCTCGCCCCCCTGGACTTGCTGGTGCAGCTCGCGCGCTTCGGTCGTCGACAGGTGCGAATGCATCGCCAGCGCGTCCACGCCGACCGCGTTCAGCTTGTCGAGCTGGTCCTTCATCAGCGCGATGAGTGGACTGACGACGAGGGTGAGGCCGGGGAGCAGGACGGCCGGGAGCTGGTAGATGATCGACTTGCCGCTCCCGGTTGGCATGACGACCACCGCATCGCGGGCCCCGAGGACCGCCTCGATCGGCTCCCACTGCCCTTTCTGGAACTCGCGGTGCCCGAACCTGTCGGAGAGCACCCGGAGTGCCTCCGCTCGTGAGATCTTGGACGACATGCCAAACGAAGGGGCAGGTTCCGTTCCCGGGCCGGGCAGTGGGGTGCGACTTTGGGGGAGGGGGGAGGAATGAGGAGGAAGGAAGGAGGAGGGAGGGAGGAGGAAGGAGTCACGCCACCCGTCCCTCCTTCCTCCCTCCTTCCTCTCGCAGCAGCGACTTAGTTCGTCCGACCGTTCTCGGGCGTGCCCGAGGTCACGCTCCGATGCTCGGGCGTGGCGGCCTTGATCTCGATCTTGCGGGGCTGTGCCGCCTGCGCCTTCGGCACGACGATCCGCAGGAGCCCGTGCGCGTACGAGGCATCGATGCGATCGCTATCGACGAAGTCGGGCAGCCGCACCGAGCGCTCGAACTCGCCACTCACCCGCTCGGCGGTGTACACGCGATACTCACCGTTGCTCCCGTCGAAGCTCGACGGCTTGGTGCCGCGGATCGTCAGCACGTCCTGCTCGAAGTTGATCTCGACCTGGCTCGGCTCGACCCCCGGCAGCTCGACGTTGATCAGGTAGGCGTCTGCCTTCTCGGCAACGTCGATGGCCGGGACCCAGAGTTGGGGCGCGCGAGACACCCGGTCGAAGCCGGCCGACAGCGCCTGATCCAGCGCGCGGTTGAGGGTCAACATCCGATCGAGGGTCGAAGAGAGAGAGTGGTTGGTCATCGTGCAAACTCCTGTCAGCTAAGGGTTCACAGAGGTCTACACGGGTTCACAGCGGTTCCCGTTCGGTCGCTTCGGCCGTCACTTTGGGCCTACGCTGCGTCAGTCTTGAGGCAGCGCCCGTGCCGGTCGGAGTCGGTCAAAGTGGCAAGCGCGGCAGCGGGCCGGCGCCTGCCGTGGCAGATTCGGCTGTCAAGAAGGAAGAAGCCCTAGAGCGCCCTAGGGCGAGTGCGAGAAAGGCGGAACCGATCCTGCGGCGGGGGTCTTATCCCTGTAGTGCCACGGCGGTCCAGGAAGCCAGGCACCAAACCGGCCGGCGAGGAGCCGCTCATGCTCATCAGGAAGCCGGACGACATGAGTTCGTCCGAGATCACCGACGAGAAGCAGTACATCAATCGCCGGAAATTCATCGCGGCAGCCGGGGCGGTGGGCGCCGCGGCGGTCGGCGCGGCATGGGCTGGCGGGGTCTTCGGGCCTAGGATCCTTCGGGCCCGCGACGGGGACGGAGCCGCGACGGGGAACCGCGAGACCGGGCCTTACGGGACGCAGGAAGGGGACAAGCTGAACTCGTACGAGGACATTACCACGTACAACAACTTCTACGAGTTCGGAACGGATAAGGAAGACCCCAAGGAGCACGCCCACCAGCTCCGCACGCGGCCGTGGACGATCCAGGTCTCGGGGCTCGTGAAGAAGCCGGCGACCTACCACTTCGAGGACCTGGTCAAGCCCCACAAGTTGCAGGACCGCGTCTACCGGCTGCGCTGCGTCGAGGCGTGGTCGATGGTGATCCCGTGGCAGGGCATCCCCCTCGCCGACATGATCAAGCGGTTCGAGCCGCTGCCGAGCGCAAAGTACGTCGCGTTCACAACGCTGCTGCGGCCGTCGGAGATGCCGGGCCAGCGGCGGCGAATTCTCCCGTGGCCGTACATCGAAGGGCTGCGCCTCGACGAGGCGACGCATCCGCTGACGCTGATGGTGACCGGCCTCTACGGAAAGACGCTGCCTAACCAGAACGGCGCGCCGTTGCGGCTCATCGTGCCGTGGAAGTACGGCTTCAAGAGCATCAAGTCCATCGTGAAGATCGAGCTCGTCGAACGGCAGCCGCCGACAACCTGGAACATCGCGGCGCCGAACGAATACGGGTTCTACGCCAACGTGAATCCGACCGTCGACCACCCGCGATGGACGCAGTCCCGGGAGCGCCGGATCGGCGAGTTCAGGCGCCGGCCGACGCTGATGTTCAACGGCTACGGCGACCAGGTGGCGAGCTTGTATTCAGGCATGGATCTGCGGATGAACTACTGACCGACTGCGGACTGCGGACTCACTCCTCGCGAAGCGCCGAGCCGGCGGTAGAAGCATCCCAACGGTTCTCGTCCGCAGTCCGCAGTCGGCCTTCCATGCCCCGCCGCACGCCCCTGATCAAACCCGTCGCCTTCGTCGCCTGTCTCCTCCCCGCCGCGCATCTCGTGTGGCGGGGGCTGTCGGATCGGCTAGGGGCTGACCCGATCCGGGAGCTGCAGATCGAGACGGGGCTGTGGGCGCTGCGGTTCCTCGCCGCGACACTCGCGATCACGCCCCTGCGCAGACTGACCGGCCGGAACGTGCTCGCCAAATACCGGCGCATGCTCGGGCTGTTCACGTTCTTCTACGCGTCGATCCATCTCGCTTGGTGGGTCGGCGTCGACTGGTTCTTCGACTTCCCAGCGATGTGGGAGGAGATCGTCAAGCACAAGTACATTCTCGTCGGGATGGCGACGTTTCTGCTCATGACGCCGTTGGCGATCACGTCGACGAAGGGCTGGGTGCGGCGACTCGGCGGCGCTCGATGGGCGCGACTCCACCGGCTCGTCTACCTGTGCGCGATCGGTGGGACCGTGCACTACCTCTGGGCAGTCAAGAAGGACACGTTCTATCCTCTGG
Organism: Gemmatimonadaceae bacterium; assembly: GCA_046263215.1. Lineage (GTDB taxonomy): Bacteria > Gemmatimonadota > Gemmatimonadetes > Gemmatimonadales > Gemmatimonadaceae > JBHELH01. Next base: position 36,847 of record JBHELH010000029.1, read on the forward strand.
TGTACTTCGCGCTGTTCGCGTTGCTGCTTGGCTACCGCGTCTATGTCTGGTGGGGTGGCCGGCGGCGCGCCGTGGTCCTGCCGCGGCCGGTCGCGCGCTGACCCGCACGGCGAAAGCCGGGACGCCGGCGACGGTGGCGGCCTTCGCGACCTCGGCTCCTGGTCTCGAGCCGATCGTCGCCGCTGAGCTCAATCGCTTGCGGATCCAGGGGGAAGTGGAACCCGGCGGGGTGGCGTGGTCCGGGTCGATCGAGTCCGTCGCGCGCGCGAACCTCTGGCTGCGCGCTGCCAGCCGCGTACTCGTGCGCGTCGGTCAGTTCCGCGCCCGAACGTTCTGGGAGCTGGAGCGCCACGCTCGCAAGCTTACGTGGGAGCGATTCGTCGCCGCGGGTGCGCCTGTCCGCTTCAGGGTGACCTCGCGGAAGTCGCGCCTGTATCACAGCGATGCCGTCGCGGAGCGGCTCGCGAACGCGGCCGTGGCCCGCGCCGGCGCCGCTCCGAGCGCACCTGCGTCTCGCGTCGATGGGCCCGCCGGAACGCGGGACGACGACGATGTGTACGACGAGCACGACGTGCCGGGTCAGCTGTTCGTCGTCCGGGTGGTGCGCGACGTGTGCACGGTGAGCGCGGATGCGTCCGGCGCGCTCCTCCACAGGCGCGGATACCGCCAGGCGGTGGTCAAGGCGCCGCTCCGGGAAACGATCGCAGCGGCGATGCTTCTGGGGAGCGAGTGGCGCGGGACCGCTCCGCTGATCGACCCGATGTGCGGCTCGGGGACGATTCCGATCGAGGCGGCGCTGATCGCGCGCCGGATCGCGCCGGGGCTCGGCCGCGAGTTCGCGTTCGAGCGCTGGCCGGACTTCGAGGGAGTCGGCTGGGCGCGGATGCGCGAGGCAGCCCGGGAACGGCAGCTGTCCCGCGCGCCGGTCCCGATCCGAGCCTCGGACCGCGACCCGGGAGCGGTCGAGGCGGCGCTGGCGAACGCCGAGCGGGCCGGTGTCGCCGCGGACGTCGAGCTCGACGTGCGTCCGGTATCGGGGGTCGAGCCGCCGGCGCGTCGCGGCTGGGTCGTCACGAACCCGCCGTATGGGGTTCGGGTCGGCGAGACCACGACTGTGCGGGATCTGTACGCGGCCCTGGGCGACGTCCTTCGGGCCAGATTTCGAGGGTGGACCCTCGCGCTGCTGTCGCCGGGGGGGTCGCTGGAGCATCACGTTGGAGTGGCGCTGCGCCAGCGGTTCGCGACGGTGAACGGCGGCATCCCGGTCCGCCTGATGACCGGGGAAGTGACTCAATAGGGCCAAGTTCGGGCACGTTCGTCCAAACAAATATCTCGCAACAACTTGCCGCGCCGACTCGGACGCGGTCAGCACGGTACTTGCAATTTCAACCTTGCTCCACCTTTGCGTCGTTCGCGCGCGCTACGCAGCACAAATCTTCCGCTCGAGCTCGGCACCGAACTTGAAAGGTTCACAGCCCAAAAGCCGCGTGCCGAGGGCGCCGCAGCCAGCGCTGCCGCGCAATGACCACCGAGCGCCCGGAAGTCTTCCCGTGAGCGCTCGTCCACGTCGCATTACCCGCTGACTTTTTCCTCCAGGAGCTGACTGTGGGCGTCGGCAAAGAGCCAGACTACATCGACGAAGAGACCCCCGCCGACGAAGGGCGGGACGACGGCGCCACGCGTCGCCAGACGCGGCGAGCGCAGCGCGACGATCCCGGCGCGGACGGCAACGGAACCGGTGCGGAGCTCGCCGACGCGCCGGCCCGCCGGGGTGTGCGCCGGCAAGTCTCGCGCGACCGTGCGCTCCGCCAGCTTCTGGACGCGCTACGCGCCGTGGACGGAGGCGACTTCTCCGTACGACTTCAGGCAAATGGCGACCCGCTCGTCGCCGAAGTCCTCGAGGCCTTCAACCGGGTGGCCGGCAAGCACCAGCGACTGACGGACGAGATGGTCCGCGTCAGCCAGTCGGTCGGCCGCGAGGGTCGCATGCGCGACCGCGTCGCACTCGCCGGAGCGTCGGGCGCGTGGGCAGTCTCGGTCGACGCGATGAACAA
>JBHELH010000030.1:0-2803 GCA_046263215.1 Gemmatimonadaceae bacterium
GGGCCGCGCGCCGACTTCGCGCGCCCGGGACGGCCGCTCTCGGGTGCCGGCGCGGGCGTGTCGCTCCTCGACGGGCTGCTGCGGATCGACGTCGCGCGCGGGATCTGGCCCGAGAAGCGGTGGCGGGCGGACCTCTACCTCGAGGCGCGCTTCTGAGATTCCAGCGCGGCCGCGAGCTGCCGGACGCCGCGCTGGATCTCATCCGTGTCCACGGCGGCAAATCCGAGCTGGAGTCCATCTCGTTCCATGCGTCCTCGCATGTAGCGGCTGAGCGGTCTCACCTCGACGTCACGCGCCGCGGCCGCCCTCACGGCCGATTCCCCGTCGATTCCGTCGCACAACCATCCGGCGGTCTGTAGCCCGGCCTCGACGCCCGTGATCTCCAGCAGCCCGGTCAAACGCTGCCGTGCGCACTCGAGAAGCACGGATAATCGCTCTGCATACACCTCGCGCATGCGGCGCACGTGGCGGCCGAAATGTCCCGCGGTGATGAAGTCGCATAGGACCGCCTGATCCAGCAACGGCGCATGCCGGCTGGTCACTGATATCGTTGCCGCGAAGCGGTCCACCAGATCCGACGGAACCACGAGGTAGCCCAGGCGGAGCGACGGAAAGAGCACTTTGCTGAAGGTGCCGGCGAAGACTACTACCCCGTGGCGGTCGAGTCCCTGCAACGCGGGAAGCGGGCGTCCGGAGTATCGGTACTCGCTGTCGTAGTCGTCCTCGAAGATGAGGGCCCCGGAGTGATGGGCCCACTCGAGCAGCGCCAGGCGTCGCGGGAGACTCATGCTGATCCCGAGTGGGTATTGATGCGCCGGGGTGACGTAGGCCAGCCGCACGCCGCGTAAATTTGGCCGCGGCAGCTCCATGCCTTCGGCGTCGACCAGCAGCGGGGAGATCCTGGCGCCGAGCGCCTCGAACAGGAGAGCGGCGCCGACGTAACCGGGGTTCTCCATGCACACGCGGTCACCGGGATTCAGGACGAGACGGGCCACGAGATCGAGCGCCTGCTGGAACCCGGAGATGATCGCGACCTGCTCGGGCACGCATTTCACGCCGCGCGACGCTCGAAGGTAGTCGGCCACCGCCTCCTGGAGCGGGCGGTAGCCCATCGGGCCGCAGCTCAGGAGCTGCCCCGTCGTGGCGAGCCGCAGCCGGCGCGACGCGATCTGCGCCCACAACGTCGTCGGAAAGAGGTTCAACGCCGGCTGGTTCGCACGGAACGCGCGAGCCGGACGGACCTCGAACTCCGGGAACTCTCTCACGCGCCGGCCGAAGTCCGAGAGGGTGCGCCGCCGACTTCGTCGAACGGGCGGTGGCGGGCCGACCTTGCGGGTCACCTGGAGCAAGTCGTCGGGCAGGACCTTGCTCACGTACGTGCCGGAGCCCACGCTGCCTTCGACGTAGCCTTCGGATCGCAGCTGCTCGAACGCGCTGACGATCGTGCCGCGCGACAGCCCGTACTGCCGGGCGAGATCGCGCGTCGCCGGGAGCCGCGCCCCGGGGCGAAGGCGCCCCTCGAGAATCTCGGCGCGCAGGGCGGTGGACAGCCAGCGGTAGGCGGGATCTGCCGGGTCGCGCGGCGGGAGCGCGAGCGCCAGCGTCGCCGTTCGTTTGGCCATTAAGTGGTACAGATGAAATACCGAAAATGGACCTTCTTGATAGGTCCATTAATGGCGAACGTACCGGCCGAACGAAAGAGGAATGCTCGGCCGTGCGTTACAAGAGGAGAGGACTGGCCCTGACGATCCTGTGCGCCGCCGCCGTTGGCGCGTGCCACTCTGCCCCGGCGCGGGTTACGGTCGACAGGAGGCACGACACGACCGCGGCGCGCTCTCGACTCGCATTCTCTCACGCGCTGCCCCGTATGGATGGGAGTCAGCTCGCCGTGAAGATCGTCGAAGTCGCCTATGCGCCCGACGGATCTTCTCGCCCCCACAGCCATCCGTGCGCGGTGATCGGTCACGTCGTCGAGGGCGCGTTGCGGACGCAGGTGCAGGGAGAGCCCGAGGCCATCTACGCGGCCGGCCAGACTTTCTACGAGGTCCCCAACGGCGTGCACCTGGTCTCGGCGAACGCCAGCAGTGCCGCCCCCGCGAGGCTGATCGCAATCTTCGTCTGCGACCGCGACACGCCGCTCAGCGTCGCCGTGCCCGAAGCCCGATAGGCGGGACGGGGCACCGCCGCTCACAACATTCTCGACTCGCTGGGAGAAACCCCCATGAAGGCCCGGATCAACTACGGCAAGTCGGCCCCCGGTGTCTACGACGCGATGGACAGCCTCGACCAGTACCTCGCCACATGCGGACTGGACGAGAGGCTGCTGCACCTGGTTCGGCTCCGCGCCTCGCAGATCAACGGCTGCGCCTACTGTCTGGATATGCACTGGAAGGACCTACGGGCGATCGGCGAGAACGAGCAGCGACTGTACTCGTTGGACGCGTGGCGCGAGTGCCCGTACTACACGGATCGCAAGCGCGCGGCCCTCGCGTGGACGGAGGCCGTCACTCTCATCACCAACGGCCACGCACCCGATGCGCTGTTTGAGGAAGTGCGGCCGCACTCCAGCGAGAAGGAGTTGGCCGATCTGACGCTCGCCGTGGCCACGATCAACGCCTGGAACCGCTTGTCCATCGCGGCGCGCCTCGTGCCCGGCGGGTATCAACCGGCGCGGGCGCACGCAGTGAGCGCATGACTTCCATCGCTGTCTCCCGCTCGAGCGAACGGGCAACCGACTGGCTCCTGCTCGCCGGTCCCGGTGTGATCTGGGGCGCGTCCTTCCTCTTCATCGCCGAAGCGTTGG